>URMQ01000010.1 GCA_900548955.1 uncultured Eggerthella sp.
TGGCGGGAGACAATATCCTTCTCCTCCTGGATTGCTTTTTCCGTCGATTCAAACGCTCGCTTAAAGAAAACAATAACGCTGAATCTTCTTCGAGCGCTGCTACTACTCCTGTCACGGCATCTGCCGCATCGGAAGTCTCCACCGCAACCGATGCCCCTACCGCAACTGACGTTTCGGCCGCATCGGGTGTTCCAGTCGCAACTGATGCTCCGGCCGTACCTGATGCCACCACCAATCGTTTCACCAACTTAAATGCAAAACAGCTGGGAGAGTCACTTGCAAAAATGGAAGGCATTTTTGTCCTAGCAACCACCAACGAAGACAACACACCTGATGCAGCAGTATTTGTACCGCGCATGCTTGATGAACAGCACCTCGTTTTCTTCCTTGCACAAAACCGCTCACGCAAAAACCTTGAACGAACCAAGCAGGCATGGGGTGTTTACGAAGTTAGTCACCCCGAAGCTAAGGAAAAGCAGGATCGCTACGCAGGCGCACGCCTTAAGCTTTCCCTAGTACTGCCCGAAGGAGAAACGGCCAAAGAATTTAAAGAAGCCACTAAAGACTTCGCTCAAATGAATCCTGCTGCCATCGTTGTACGCATCGAGCAACTTATTGCTTTAGGCTAGTGCTACAAGGATATGCTATGAATGAAGCAACATTAGGTACCCTTATAGCGCTAACGCTTCCGTTATTAGGAACCACATTAGGTTCTGCCTTCGTTTTCTTTCTCAAGAAAGATATGAACGATCTGGTCCAGAAAATCCTTCTTGGTTTTGCGGCAGGCGTTATGATAGCCGCTTCTATTTGGAGCTTACTTATGCCTGCAATAGAAATGGCTCAAGAGCAGCAGGTTGCTGGCTGGCTACCTGCCGCAATAGGCTTTCTGCTTGGCATGGGATTCCTTTTAGCTTTTGACCATTTCTTGCCCCATCAGCATCTAGACAGCGCCGAGCCTGAAGGTATTCAATGTGCCATGAAGCGCCCTACCATGCTTATCTTTGCCGTAGCACTCCACAATCTACCTGAAGGCATGGCTGTTGGTGTTGTGTTAGCAGGTTTTCTCACAGGAGAAACAAGCATCGCTTTAGCGGGAGTTCTTGCACTTGCAATCGGTATTGCCATTCAAAACGTTCCCGAAGGCGCCATTATTTCCACACCGCTTCTTTCGTGTGGGTTATCACGTAAAAAATCATTCCTCTACGGTTTTCTCTCTGGCGTAGTGGAGCCCCTTGGTGCTTTACTCATGCTTGTCTTTGTCGGAATTATGACCCCTGCGCTGCCCTACATTCTTGCTTTTGCCGCAGGTGCCATGATGTATGTAGTAGTCGAAGAACTTATTCCTGAAACACAAAGCGGCAAGCACACCAATGTTGGAGCGGTAGCGCTCGCTATCGGATTCGTATTGATGATGATTTTAGATGTGGCACTTGGATAGCATGTTTTTAGCGAACGTTATGTCGAATAGCAAACGTCGGGCAACAAATGCCAAACAGCACACTTTTAGCGAGCGGCTAAATCAAAGCAAAAACAAATAAAGATTGCCTGCAGATGCGCTTACAGAAAGCGAACATGCATGCTTTTATCTTTGTAGTGAGGATGATGCTTCACAAAACGCCAGCGACAGATACGCGTAATAATGAGCGATAAAACACCCACGATTAAGAATGGCACCGTGATTTCAAGGACAGGGACATTCGATTCCAAAAACGCATAGGCGCTTGCCAGCAAAAAGAACCCTGAAATAATGATAGAGATAACGGTAAAGAATTGAATGAGTACTTCTTTAGCCTTTGTGGGTGAATGCATCCAGGACACCACAAAATAGATGACGATTGCCAAAATAACCAGGACAATCACCAACGGCAACGATTGCAGCATCCTAACTATGAGACCCATACTTAATCCCTTACTGTCTTTTTACTTCTCTATCATAACGTTTAATTGTCTATTCACACACGACAAGAAGGCAGGTTGTCCAGCAAATTACCACTTTGGCGCTTTTCCAGAACTAACCTAAAAGTAACTAACCATGTAATAACCAACCATGTAGAGCATTGCGCTAATCACAGCAACAAACGCACTGCTTCGCTCTAAGAATTCATTATTTGGCGCATTCTGATGAAGAAAACGCATGAAATAATTCTTGTATGATGGCGTACCATCAATATCATACATTCAACTTTGCAAGATTCGGAGTACATCATGCCAGAAACTCCTCAACATATCGCTCCATCAGAAGCAGTCGCTTCCGTCAACACTTCAGAAAAAACAATCTCTGAATCTAACTTGTCGTCCGAAAAATCACCGAAACAAAACCAAGGACGCGGATATAGCTACCTTATGATGATCGCCCATCTTTGCGACGACCTTAACCAAGGTGCTTTAGTTGCCGTAATTCCCTTCTTGGTTTTACACAACGGCTACTCTTATGCCGAAGTTACAGCACTTCTTCTTGCTTCCAATGCGGCCTCCGCCGTTATTCAGCCTCTCTTTGGTTGGCTCGGTGACAAAAAACCACGCCCCTGGTTAATGGCATTAGGTATTTTCCTAGCAGGCATTGGCATGGCAGGCGTTGGCGTGCTGCCAAATTATCCGCTCATCATGGCTTCTGCCATGCTAAGCGGCATTGGCGTTGCCATGTTCCATCCCGAGGGAGGACGTTTGGGTAATTTGACGGCAGGAGAACAAAAAGGTAAAGGCATGAGTATTTTTGCTGTCGGCGGAAAACTAGGATTTACTTTCGGTCCCCTTGTTGCCACTGCCGCCATTAGCCTATGGGGTCTTCCTGGAACGCTTATTTTTATCATCCCTTCCACTCTTTGCGCAGTAGTGCTTTTGTCTCAGAATAAGGCGCTCCTTGGTTTCAGCAGTCCCGACAAACAATCCTCTACCGAAAGTCTTTATAAAGATAATTGGGTAGGCTTCGGCTTTGTTATGGGAGCTATTTCTTGCCGCTCCATTATGTATTACGCATTCTTGTCGTTTATTCCGCTGTTCTTGGTATACAACTTAGGACAAGAAGAAGCATTTGCTTCATCAGTAATTTCGCTCTTCGCTCTAGTATGCGCAGTAGGCACTATCGCTTCAGGATGGGCAGGGCAAGTGTTAGGCGCGAAGAAACTTATTATTGTGTCTTATGCCTGTGTTGCAATTGAAATAATCATTTTTGCCTTTAACGGATCGCTTATTGTTGCCCTTGTTCTTATTGCAATACTAGCGCTTACTTGCGATATCTCTTATCCATCCGCTGTTGCTATGGGACAAAGCTTTGTTCCTCATCACTTAGGAATGGCATCGGGCTTATCGTTTGGCGTTATGGTGTGTATCGGTGGTTTAATGACCCCCGTCTTTGGACTTATTGGAGATCACTTCGGTCTTCAGGTGGTAATGCTCTGCGTTACCGCAATAGCTATTTTAGGTATCGTTATTGCGCTCTTTATTCCTAAAAACAGACCTATGCGCTAGAACTACCTCCAGTGCTTCCCGATCCACTGCTCGCTCCTGAGTTATCACTGCCACCAGAGCTACTAGAGTCATTGGAGTCACTAGATCCACTAGATCCGTTGCCACTATTTGAATCTCCTGTATTAGAATCCGTATTCCCTGATGGATTTTGAGTGTTGGAACTGTTGGTCCCATTCGTGCCAGAACTACCCGAATTGCCATTGTTTAGATTTTCATTTGTCCCATTCGAGCTATTAGAAGAATTCGGAGAAGCATTATCTGAAGAAGATGTCTCTCCATCAGAAGCATCTCCCGATTCGTTGTTATTGTCATACGCTTCGCTAGCCACGTTTGACGACGAATGATCGTGGTTAGTTATGGCAGGTAAAATTGGCTCGGTCTTGGTACCAATCCCCTCACCCTGTGTCGCAAACGTAATAATGCCTGCGCAAATAACAATCGCAATCAACGAAGATACTACCGACACTACCAAAACCTGGCGCTGAACTTTTGCTTTTCGATTGCGACGCTCGTGCGCACGGCGCAGCGCTGGATCTTCCCCATTAGTATTAGGAGCGGTATAACGTAAATCATTCGCGCTCATTACATGAGATGCAGCAGATTGTTGTGAGGTGTTTCCCGACATCGAGGAAACGGTTTGTCCACCTTCGGATATAACCGATGTTTCTAATACCGACGATAATCCTTCCTCCTTTAATAAAGAAGGATTATCAACGCTTACTGAAGAAGTATCAACGCTATCCATGAGCGAGGTCGATCCCACATCACGCAGTTTATCCGCCGAAGCTGACAGCGCCTTTTTGTATACCTGCGAAGACACTGCAGAGATAACCGAACCAATAGCAGCGCCGATCAATGACCCTGCCACTCCGATAACAGAAGAAAGTAAAAATACGGTAGCAGCCGCCAAGGCACCTGCGATTACCTGGGCTATTGATAAATCGTCAAATAAGCTGCGCAAAAATCCTTGAGATTTCGCGTCAGTCAAAGCCGCTGACGGTGCTACCGTTTCAGGAGAATTTTGGATAGTAGTGTCTTTGATGTTGGAATTAGTAACTTTATTCTGATTAGTTTGAGTGCTATGTTGTCTGGATTCCGTCACCAAAGTGCCTCCTTCTGCTTTATTAAGCTAGCAAGCACATAAGGTTTCTTGAAGAGCATCCATTTACTCTTCACTCATTCTTGACCGCTTCGTCACGGAAATACAACTAAAAAAGCATGATTGCCAAAATGGTCATTGCGATAACACCTGCCGCAACCGTTACTACATTCGCCAAACCAGCTAAGCCTTCATCACCTTTGAGCCACATGGTAAACACCGGACCCAAACAAGCAGCAGGTGCCCACAGCATTGCAGCAACCACCAAACGAGTTTCGTAATCAAACGGTAAGAACATAAACAAAGCAGCGCAGAGCAACCCCGAAATTACAAAACGACAAAGGACAATGCGGACTAACTGACCAACTTTGCTGCGGTCAATCGTAAAGTTAACCATCAGCCCCAAAAGCAACATGGCAAGAAATGAATTTGCCTCAGCAATAGGATGAATGAACGTAGCTGCTTGCTGAGGAATCTGCACTCCTGCAACAGCCAAAATCACGAGCAAGGCATACAGATCAAAAGGAACCGATTTTATTAGGCGCTGCAACGCTAGCAATATTCTTCCCGCAAGAGATGTTCCTTTTTCAACCAGAGCACTCGTGAACGGATATATGCCACCATTGACCATAAGCGCATTTCCTGCATCAAACAAACAAATTGCAACAATAGTATGAGAGGGAAACATTGCCATAGCGAAAGGCAAAACAAAGTTACCTATGTTGTAACCGGAGATATTGCACATCATAAATACACGACGATCACGATCTTCGCGCCAAGTAATAAGCATGGCAACAAACCATGGAATAAAACAACATATGAAGCCGACCGCTACCAACAAAATGAAAGACGGATTAAACTCCGACGTTACAAAAGCATAGAAAATTGCACACGGAACCGTGATGTTGAATACGATTTTGGAAAGAATATCAATAAAGACGTGAGGAATTTTGATAAAACGAGGCATCACCACCCCCAAAAGGATGATGGCCGTCAACGATGCTACTGTTAAAAGCGCATTTTCCATACTTGAGATAATAACGCTTTATGAACCTGTTCAAATACTCCAAATTAATGCATGAAGTCTTTCAAATTAAGCAAGTATTGCGCATTTTTATTTATAACACCAGCTAGATAGTCTACTTCGATTTTCCTAAGAACCGCCAACTGGGAAAGTACTTCATGCAACTCATCTTGGACTTGCTTAAAAGTGTATGAAACTGAAGGAATTTCATTGTTACGAATCAAAACAAAAGGCGCATCCGTTTCAAGAAGCAGACGATTTTCCGGGATCGCTTTAGCGTATTCACGACCTCGCTTCGATGAAAGCATTCGCTTATTGATTGAAAAATAGCACCCCTGCCGTATGGCTTTAGTCAGGTGCTCAGATGACCCTGAAAACCAATGAAAAATACCTGCGCAATTTTGAAGCACCCCACTCTTCTCAAAACAGGCAAAAAGTTCTGGATAAGCCTGAACACAATGAATGGAAAGGAGTAGCTGTCCCCGATCCGCACAACGCTTCAAAATATGATCAAAAGCTCTTACCTGCCATTCCTTCGTTTGAGCGCGTCGTGAAGAAAAGTCCAAACCAATTTCCCCGATATAGGGTGTTTCTAGAAAGAAAGTATCGAATTCCTGTAACTGCTTTTCAAGAAGCGTCTTATCAGATGAAATCCACCAAGGATGAAGACCCAAAGCGAGAAAGACAGATTGCATTAGCCCAACTTGCGCAATGCTAGATCCAAAAGCTTCCCTAGAATCGCGAAAGAGTTTTTCTTTAAGTGCGCCATAATCTTGTGGAGTAGCACTTACTGCCAATATACGCGAATGCACATTTTGGGCATCTTTAACAAAGACGGCAGGGTCACTCATAAAGCCAACATGACAATGCATGTCACTTAATGCCCTATCACTCGAAGTCATGTTTTACCCTTTCGTCAATTCACCTACATCATCCTAACGCAAGCAAGGAGTAATTTGTTAGGCTATAACGGGGTCACAAAATGCAAGATTTAGGGGAACCAATGGCATCAAAATATCTTGATCAATACAACAATGGAAAAATGGAACAACTTTTTCCAAATATCTATCGCGTACCCGTCCCGCTGCCTGATAATCCTCTTGAATTTTTGAATTCGTACTTCATTTTAAGCGAAGACAAAACAACTATTGTTGATGTTGGCTTCAATCATCCTGAGTGTGAAGCCGCACTTGAACGTGCGCTCCATGCTTTGGGACGCGATTGGGAATCAGTAGAAATTGTACTGACGCATTCCCATCCCGATCACACGAGCAATCTGGATCGCATTTGGCGTCGTTGGATGCGCATTTATGCGAATATGCATTCTTTCCAGGAAGTTCAAAATTTAATGAACATCCAATCGCCTGTATTTAACCCTCTTATCGGACACTTGTTACGACCAGATAAGTTCTATGGCAGGAGCATGCAAAAGCGTGATGCCAACACATACCGTGTTAGTGCCGAACTCTTACCGTTAAAAAATCAACCTGACTTGTTCTATTTGGGTGATGGCGACATTTACCGCAACGGAAACTATCGTTTTGAAGTTATTACTACACCAGGGCATGACGATTGGCATATCTGTCTTTATGAGCCTACTCTAAAAATTCTCATCGCCGGCGATCATGTACTAGAGCGTATTACTCCAAGCATTATGAGCTGGATTACCTCCTATGATGCCTTGAAAGAATTCTTTAACAGCCTTGATAAAGTTCGTGATTTAGATGTTGATCTTATTCTGCCAGGACATGGCAAACCTTTCACTGGCGTAGCGCAACGGGTAGATTTCTTAAAAGAATTCCACGGAAATCGTCTAGAAGAACTCTACGATTTAGTAGCAGATGGGCATGCCAGCTTGATTGATATTGCACGTAGCGCTTCATGGAAACATCCAAACTGGGACGAATGGACCATCGATCAGAAGTTTTATTCTCTCGGCGAAACTCTTGCCCATCTTATCTACCTTGTTAATGCGGGACGAATCACATTAACTGTCTGCGAAAACAAGCGTCGTTTTTATGTAGCTAACCAGTGGGAAGTTCGTCGCGCCGAATAAACAAAAAAGCGCTCCCGTATTTCTTCTCCCAAATAGTGATCGCCCTTAATCTACAATACCTGGATACAAAAGTGGCTGCACCTTACTTGATGCAGCCACTAATCAGTAAGCAAATATCGTATTAGCTCATAGCTGAAATCTACAAGCTAGCGAAGGATTAGTCTTCATCCTGTTCATGAACGATGATGGTAGGAATCTCAAGACGAGAAAGAACACCAAACGTTACCGAACCAAAAAGTGCGCGGCTAACGCGAGAACGAGCGTGAGTGCCCAGAAGCAGCATACGCTTGCCCTTTGCACATTCCATAATTACCTGAGTAGGCGAAGAGCCTTCAACAGAGCGACCCGTTACTTCAAGTTCTGGATACTTTTCTTTAATCTGAGCAATCAGGGTATCCAACTTACGCTGGAACATTTCGCCTACCGGCTGCAAGCCACCACCCATCACTTCAGCAGAACGGGAAAGAAGCGTTGGTACACCCCATGCAGAAACCAACTCTAGAGGCTCATTGAAAGCAAGTGCCATGTTAACACCCATAACTACTGCGTCATTGCTCGTATCGTCAGGGCCAACACCAACAATAATGCCACGACCACTATGATCTACTACATAGTCAGAAGGGATAACTGCTGTTGCGGTCCTAGAGCCAGTAGCAACACGCAAACCTTTTGCACCAAATACACGCTCACCAACTGTCCTGTTGTGATGAGAACCAAGTACAACAATATCGTGATCTTCGGAAGCGGCTATCAAAGCCTCAACAATGTCACCTCTACCAACGGTGGTATTAACCGTAAGGTTTGGATAGTTTTCAACAATATGCTCCTGCGCTAAGCCCAAAACATTATCTACTGCAGTTTGCAAAATCTTTTCATCAGATCCAGCCAGACGAACTGAGCCTGGATCAATAATAGCAAGCAAAGTTACCTGAGAACCTTCAGTCTTGTTTGCCAAGGCGGTAGCCCAATCCAGTGCGCACTGGCTGCGGTCGCTGCCGTCAATACCTACGAGAATGTTTTTCATGGTATTCAACCTTTCCTAACAGCCTAGTGGAACATTGGAATCATGAGCCACAACGCAAACAGAACAACCACAACGCAAGCAGCAAAACAAGCAACGGACGCAATACGAGAGCCCATAAAACCATTACCTTCTTGTTCAGCTGCTGCACTGCGAGCCCACAAACGAAGGCCCGTTGCATACATAGTGCCAATACCGCCTGCAATTACTACGGCAACAACAAGTACCGTAACGAAATTAATTACTTCTTCCATTACATTCCCCTCTCTTATGCCGTAGCCGCAGCTTGCTGGTTGTTGTCGAGATTGATCTTAACCTCAGTGCCTTCGTTAACATTGAGAGAGTTAACAGGATTGCGACGAGAAAGACGGAAGATAACGATAGCGATAATAGCCGCCATCACAACAACTGCAGCAGTACCGAATACGTTGATCTTAGCTACCGAACAAGCAGCTGCAGCAATAATGCCCGCTGCAGGGAAAGTAATCAGCCAAGCAATAAGCATACGACCTGCCACTGCCCAGTTAACTTCGTTGCCCTTCTTGCCTAAGCCAACACCGATAATAGAACCGGAGCAAACCTGAGTGGTGGAAAGAGCGAAGCCAAGATGAGAAGAAACCAAGATGGTGGTTGCAGAGCTTGCCTCTGCTGCGAAACCTTGAGGGGTGTTAATTTCTGTTAAGCCCTTACCAAGGGTACGAATTACACGCCAACCACCCATGTAAGTACCTAAAGCGATTGCGAAACCACACACAGCAACTACCCATAACTGAGGATCAGTGCCAGAAGGCTGAATACCTACTGCAATTAAGGTCAAGGTAATAATACCCATGGTCTTCTGAGCGTCGTTAGTACCATGAGAAAGTGCCACTAAGCAAGCGGTAACAGTCTGACCATGACGGAAACCGTTTTCGATATATTTTTCATCCAAAGATTTAACAATGAAGTAAATAAGCTTGACTGCAATAAATGCCGCAAGGCCAGCAACAACAGGAGAGATCAATGCAGGAATAAGAATTTTCGTAAGTACTGCAAAGAAGTTGATACCCTGCGTACCTGCACCGACAATAACTGCACCTACAAGACCGCCAAACAATGCGTGAGAAGAACTGGAAGGAAGACCAACCAACCAAGTAAGCAGGTTCCAAATAATTGCACCGAGCAAACCAGCCAAGATAAATTCGGGTGCAATGGTTACTGCCTGTTCGTTAATAAGACCACCAGAAATGGTGTTTGCAACCTCGGTAGAAAGGAATGCGCCAATAAGATTTAACGTACCTGCAGCGATAACTGCCGTTTTTGGCTTCAGGGCGCCAGTAGCAATAGAAGTAGCCATGGCGTTGGCCGTATCATGGAAGCCATTCGTGAAGTCGAACGTAAGGGCCACAACAATAACAAGACCTACGACGACAAGAGTAGCGATATCCATACTCTTCTTGTTCCTCCTTCTAATGGATATTTACCTAATTGTTTGTTACAAGTAATTCCGCTTTGTTTACTTGTTTGCTCCGTGATTAATGCGAGTTTTCTAAGCCGCCTCTCACGAATGCATACGAAAGAATAGCAAGGCAAATGTTAAAAAGTTGTAAGATGAGGTTAAGAATTGTTAATGATTGTGCAGTACTTAAAAACGCAGGTTAAGAACGTGTTCACGCCATACTAAACCATTACGATAAATATTGATTTTGATTTTATTTAATAATTTTAGGAAATAAGACAATAGCCAAACACGCTAGTTCGCTTTTAACAATTCGCGGATCTTTTTTAAGAATCATGCGACTTTCTTATTTGGCTTTATTCTTTCTTATTTAACCTTGTTGGAACTTTGCTTGTTAAATTCACGTGCCGCACGCCTGTCGAGCACAATATACAATCCCACAATTACAACAGCAGCCAAGACCATCATTACGAGCAAAGTTAAATACGAGCTGAGATATGTTCCTGTTGCCTCCATGATAAAACCTGGCAAAAACGTAAAGATAAACCCACCTAAAGCGTAGGCAATCTGAAAATTCTTAATGGTCTTAACCTGCTGGCCACGAGGAGCCAATTCGATTGACCAGATAGAAATACCTACCGTACCAAGCGCAAGCCCTAAGCTGTAGAGTACAACACCTGATAATGCCAGATCGGGATTACCCATATCAGACAAACAAAGCAAAATCATTCCAACAATAAACAAGCAAAAGAATGCAAATGATCCTTTACAGGTTCCTGCTTTATCAAAAATCATTCCCATAAAGAATTTAGAGAGAGTCAAACAAGCACCACTGACAGACACCAACAAGGCAGCATATTCTGTAGTAAATCCTTCTGAAGTAAATAGAACCGCCAAATAATTTGAACCGCCCACAGAAACGCTACCAATAAATACCATCGCAATAAATACCACGGGCACCATTTTAGAAGGAAGATTTCTGTTAATGCGGGTATTCGATTTCTTCTGGTTTTCCTTTTGTTCTAGCTTCGGATCAACATAAGCACTTAAACCTATATCTTCAGGCTTGTTTCTAAGTAAAACATATAAAAGGATGCCATCAATAAGCGCCAACGAACCCTCTGCAGCAAAAGCACTTGAAAGAGATAAGGCACTTTCCAGCGCTACAACAGCCGGAGGAATAACAACCGCGGCAACACCTGATCCAACAGCAGCTATACCAGCTGCTGTTGCCACATGATCTTTAAACCACCGGCCAATAAGCATAGTGGATGCCACCATACCACCAAGTCCATATCCAAGACCTGTTAAGACCGATCCTGCGCAAAGTCCAATAAAATTTGACGTACTAAGCGCATACGTAATGAAGCCAGCACCTACCAAAAACGACGCAAGAGCAACACCTTTTCTGCAATCAAGTTTTTCGTAATAACGGGCAACCAAAAACATCGCTATGAGCGAAATAAACGTACGGACAGAGATAACAATTGAACCTCCCGAATGTCCAACACCAGGAAGTTCAACAAGATAAGGTTGATATACAGAAAATGAAGTGGAAGCCAAACCAATATTGGTAAACAACAACAAAAAGCAGCAGCCACAAATTACTTTTTCATAATGACGCGCTAGCGCAGAAAGCATCTCAAACACCACAACAGTTTCAAAAACAACGGCAGGATCGCATGTCCTGCCGCAACAATTATTTTTATTTTACCGTTATGTGAGTATACGCCTACGAAACAAGATTGTTGGTATTTCCATCTAAATATGAAGCAATATTATCTGCAACGATTACTGCTCGCTTTTGCATTGCTTCATTAGAAGCAAAAGCAACATGTGGCGTCACAATAGTATTTTTAGCATTGAGAAGAGGGTGATCAGAAGGGAACGGAGGCTCCATCTCTAAAACATCAATACCCGCACCAGCAATGAGATTTTCATTAAGCGCGTCTGCTAAAGCCTGAGAATCAACAATGGGACCACGTGCGCAATTGATCAACACGGCATTCCGCTTCATTTGAGCAATTTCTTTTTTACCAATCATTCCTGTTGTCTCAGATGTTTGGGGAACATGCAGGCTGATTACATCCGAGGTTGAAAGCAACTCATCAAGCCCCACAAAGGTTACCCCTTCGATATCTTTTACCGTGCGAGAATAAGCAACTACTTCACATCCGAACGCAGCAGCAATACGCATGACACGCATACCAATAGCTCCCGCACCAATAACACCAAAGCGTTTACCCTCCAATTCGGGACCAACCAGACCATCTTTTGTTCCACCAAGACGTACCTTGGAATTAAGAATAGAAATATTTCGATATACATCAAGCAGCAGACCGAATACCAAATCCGCAACCGCAACAGTGGAATAGCCTGCGCAGTTTGAAACCTGAATTCCCTGTTCGCGACAATAATTCATGTCAACATGATCATATCCCGTAAACGCAACGCAAACATACTTCAGATTAGGATTCTTTTCCATAACAGAAGCAGGATAAGCAATATTAGAAACAACAACTATTTCCGCATCAGCACTGCGTTCGATAAGACTCGCTTCGTCTTCTTTACGGTCAGGGTAAGTAAGTAGCTCAACGTCTTTATCCTCTACCGCGTTCAAAATTAAAGAACGAAGATCGGCATCAGGAATTCCAAGAGGCTCTAAAACGGCAATTTTCATAGCGCTCCTTTCATGTGCAAAGCATCAACTTTACCCATAGTAAAAGAGTACCGAAGCATGAAAACCATACTTCGGTAAGCGCACGAAATATAACTAAGGAAGTCACGCCTAGGAGCAATTAACACCTGGCATTGACACCTGGACTTATTTATTCTGATCGCCAGAATCCTGATTTGCCAATTGCTGTGGTTGACCCTGTTGTGCTGACTGCTCTGGTTGCTCTGGTTGCACAGGCTGCTGCGAATCAGTAGGCAACTGAGGCTGAGGTTGTTGTGGTTGCTGCGAGGGTGGCTGCACAGGTTGCCCTACAGGTTGCTGTGCGATGCCGCTCTGCGGCTGTATAGGCTGCTGAGGCATTTGCGGCTGATTAGGCATGCCACCATTAGCGAAACCACCAGGCTGCCCCGGCATAGTTTGACCAGACACATTCATCTGACCAGGAGCACCCTGATACATTCCAGGCTGGCCAGGCATGCCTGCCTGATAAGGAAAGCCTTGACCATATCCAGCAAAGCTTTTACGAATGCGACTAATAAGCCAAGCCGAAATAATGAAGCAAACGCAGGTAATTACTGAGAAAGTTACCGCTGCGCAAACCGCTGCAGCAACAGTCCAACCAAAAGCACCGCGAAGCTTCTCTGGCGTAGATAGTGCACGAAGCGTAAGAATACTTGCCGCAATACCAACTACGCTAAGCAACAGATATCCCACTGCTAAAGCAATAACTATATTCATGCCAAAAGATGCAGCACCGCGAATTTCTTCCTCACTCATAGAAGAATAGTCATACGAATTTGCTGCAGAATTACCATCAAAAGCAGCAGAACCAGAAGATTCAGCCTGTAATTCCTGAACAAACATATCGAAAAAAATCAGGATCTGAAAGCATTGATGAAGCAGACAATAGCAACGCCACTAATGCACCACCAATTAGGGCACCCATAACAGAGAAAACAAGCGTAGCAATATTCACACCACGCACGATACGTACATCAGAATTCACAAAAGCCCCTTTCATAGGATTGTAAACACCAAATTCTAAATACCAAACGCAACCTTACCTACGGTCGCCGTGTTTTTCTGAGCATATCCCACGCCATCCAAATGAACAGCAAAAATGCCGAAACATATTCGACAAACGATAACACCGGCAACCCAAAAACACGCGGCATATCCACTGAAATAATCAAACTGCCACTAACCAATAAACCTGCAATAACTAAACTCATAGCAAGACGATTAGCAATTCGACTCACCTTACGAAGAGGTTCAGTTGAACCAAGCATTTCCATATTAACTTTCAGCTGGCCACGCGAAAGCATCCTAAACATTTCACCAGAATATTCTGCAGCTTTTAACATGCTTTTTACCGAAGCATCCAAAGAAACAATCGCCATCTTAATGCGTTGCTCTAATTCTTCTTGAGTATTTTTAGAACGAATAATGTGGCCATTAATAATGTCAATCATATTAGTATTGGCAAGATACTCTGCCAAAGACCCTTCCATCGTTACTATGCCGCGTGAAACCGCCGTAACCGAAGACGGAAGAGTTACTTTGCACTGCCTGGTAAGCGCCATAATATCGCTTAGAAGCGCACCAATATCAATATCTGCCACATTGGTAGCACAATAGCTTTTCAAAACATTATCAAGTTCCGCCAAAAGACGAGCATGATCAATGGAGGCAAGGTCGTGCTCTACCGAAAAGGAAATAAGCGCATCTTTCAAATCGCTGGCATTTTGAGCCCCTACTGCTTCAATAATCTTGCTGAAACCCACGCGCTCACGTACTGAAAGCCTACCCATAATACCCAGGTCAAGATAAACAACCTTACCCTCATGAACAAACAAATTCCCAGGATGTGGATCAGCATGAAAGAAACCATGCTCTAAGATCTGGGTAGCATAATTGTCCATTACCTTCAGACCAATTTCATCCAGATCGTAGCCCAGCTCTTTAAGCCTTTTTGTATCACGGATAGAAATACCCTCTATGTATTCCATAACCAACACCGATTCGGTGCAGTATTCCATATAGGGTTTAGGACAAGAAATAAAGACAACGTTTTTGTTCAGTTCAGCGAATTCCTGTAAGTTATTCGCTTCTTTGATAAAGTCCGTTTCTTCTAAAAAGGTTGCCCAGAGTTCTTCAACCACATCGCGCAGATCAAGCATCTGAGTGTCTTTCATAAAGCGCGAGATATGTTTTGCGACCGAACGCATAACATCAATATCTTGCGCCATTACCGCGCGAACTCCAGGGCGCTGAACCTTAACCGCTACCACATCACCATTAGTAAGTTCTGCCTTATGAACTTGAGCAAGCGATGCGCTGCCTAAAGGTTTAGGGTCAATTTTGCGAAAAATATCATGGAAGCGACTGCCGTATACATCTTCTAAAGCAGCAAGCGTATCTTCAAAGGGCATGGGATCGCAATCCATCTGAAGATCGGAAAGCGCGTCGCAATACGCTTGGGGCAGAATTTCTGATCGCAGTGAAAGCATTTGGCCAATCTTTATAAAACTTGGACCAAGATCCACCAAAAAACTACGCAGCTGGTCTGGACTTAAACCTTCATGAACATGATGCTTGCGCATGAGCTTTATGATCTCATTCAAGCGACGCATCCTTGATTTACGACTTAAGCCAAACTTTTGATCAGGGTCAACTTCTGCCCCATCTCTAAACATATATTTCAGAAGCGAATTTTCCGCCATTGTTAAAAGTTCCTATCAAGCATAACAATGCCCAAAACAAGAACGACTCAGTTACTCAGCTGGCTTTTCTGCAGCAACTTCTGCGTCTGCGTCTACGGCTTCAGCAGCTTCCGTTTCGGTTTCTACCACTTCTGTTTCATTTGCAGCATTAGATTCAGCAACAAGACGAGAAACAGTAGCAGCAAATTCTTCACGTTCTTCTGGCGACATAGTTTTTAGCGCCTGAGCAACCGTTTCTTCACGAACCTTAGAAATGGTTTCTGCTGCTTTATGCTGCAATTCCTGATTGATATCCTTACCTTGTTCAACGGTGATGTTTCCCTTTTCGATAAGGGTATCTACTACTTCTTTGGCCTTTTCGCCCGTAAGCGCCAAAGCACCAACTCCTGCAAGGAAAATGTCCTTGAAGCCATCTTCGATTGACTTAGCCATAGCGTTCCCCCTCCATTTCAAATTCTAACTTGATTTTATTATACGGGTTTCTTCAAAGTTGCCTGGTTACAGCTAATTAACTCTTTTAATTAAACACGGTGTTTAGTAAAATAGCACCATTAATTGGACAAAATGTTTAATTTTTAGAGAAAGCTTGTGTGCATTCGTGACGAACATGCCCCAAAATGAAACACCTTTACCTAATACGTTTACCGGAAACACTACCGCAGCAAACTCTTCAATTACCGCAGCAAACTCTTTAACCAATGGAGATTCAACGGCTTTTGTAAGGACTGAGACTTCTGCAAGTACCGCGACTTCTGCAAATATTGAGATTTCTGCAAATACTGAGATTTCCGAAAACACTGCGGCTTCTGCATCACAGTGCTCTGACTCATCGCAATCGTTACTAGTAGGTATTGACATAGGATCCACTACCGGAAAAATTGCCGTATACGATCCTCATACAGAAAAGGTTATCTTTCGCAGATACGCACGTCATCACGCAAAACAAGTCGAATGCGTGAAGAATCTTTTTGTCCAAGTAAAAGAAGAATTCCCAAACACCCCCCTTCGTGCCGCATTTTGTGGCTCAGGTGGTGCTGCCCTTGCAGGGGCACTTGGACTTCCTTATGTACAAGAAGTAGTTGCCAACGCCTTAGCGGTAAGCGCATTTTATCCTACCGCCCGTACCGCCATTGAATTGGGCGGGCAGGATGCGAAGATGGTGTTTTTCGAATACGACACCAACCAGGAACGTCTTACGGTCGCCGATATGCGCATGAACGGCAGCTGCGCAGGTGGCACGGGCGCATTTATTGACGAAATTGCCACGTTACTTAAAGTTCCTACAGAAAAATTTAACGACCTTGCCGCTAAAGGCACTTCGGTTCACAACATTTCTGGCCGTTGCGGCGTTTATGCCAAAACAGATATTCAGCCTCTGTTAAATCAAGGCGTTTCGCGTGAAGAAATTGCTCTTTCTTCGTTTCACGCCATAGCCAAACAAACCATTGGTGGATTGGCGCAAGGTTTAGATATTGTTGCCCCTGTTGTATTTGAAGGCGGTCCCTTAACATTTAATCCCCGCCTTATTAAAGTCTTCGCAGAACGCCTTGAGTTAGGGCGTCAGGACATCATTATTCCAGACCATCCAGAAACCATTGTTGCCGTAGGCGCGGCGCTTTCTTTGACTGATTTATTCTGCGACACCCCGGCGCAGCTTAACTTAGATGATGCTATTCATACTTTAGAAACGAAGCGCATCGTAGTAATTGATGGCGCAACGGCTATGTGTTCATGCGAAGATGATAATCCAGAAGATGACCACGCCTCAGAACTTTCGCTTCCTCTTTTCGCAAGCAACGAAGAACTTGAATTGTTCAGACAGCATCATCCTCTAGGAAACACCGCCTCAACCTACTCAACCATAACCAGCAACACCGAAAATCAAGAGACACACTCCAGAAAAGCCTCTACTCCTTTGCCAGAAAAGCTTTCGGTATACCTAGGGATCGACTCGGGATCAACAACTACAAAAGTGGTGCTGCTTAATACCGATGGTGAGGTTATTGACTCTTTCTACGCCCCTAACGAAGGCGAACCATTAAAAGTAGCTCAAAATGCTTTATTAAACCTGCACGATACCTATGCCAAACAAGGTTGCGAATTAGAAGTCCTAGGGCTAGGAACCACTGGCTACGGTGAGTATATGTTTGCCCAAGCGTTTAATGCAGACAGTCACACCGTAGAGACCGTTGCCCATGCTCATGCAGCACAACGCTATGTTCCCGATGTCACCTTCATCCTTGACATTGGCGGACAAGATATGAAGGCTCTCTGGATCGATGAAGGCATTATTACCAACGTGGTCGTAAACGAAGCATGCTCGAGCGGCTGCGGATCGTTCTTGGAAAACTTTGCCTCAACCTTAGGCATTGTTACTAAAGATATTGCCGATGCAGCTTTTCGCTCCGAATCCCCTGCGGTACTGGGTAGCCGCTGTACGGTATTCATGAATTCCAGCATCGTAACAGAACAAAAGAACGGCAAAACCCCTGATGATATTATGGCTGGCTTGTGCCGTTCTATTATAGAAAACGTTTTTACTAAAGTTATTCGTATCTCCAACCTAGATAGCTTGGGCAGCAAAATTGTTGTCCAAGGAGGCACCTTCTTAAACGATGCCGTACTGCGTGCTTTCGAACAATACGTTGGACACGAGGTGGTACGAGCCCCTTATCCTGGCCTTATGGGCGCAATTGGTGCAGCGCTCATCGCGCAAGAACAGCTTACAGCAAAAGAAGCATCTCAAAATCAAATGGGCATCCATGAAAATGTTTCATCCTCTTCTTTACAGGTAAATTCCAACGCAGCTAACCTTGCAACATCTTCCTTTATTGGTTGGGAAGCATTACGCGCCTTCCACTACAATCAGGAAACAAATCTTATTTGTCCGTTCTGCGCGAATCGCTGCAACCGCACTCGCATCACGTTTTCTAATGGATCTTCCTGGATAACAGGAAACCGTTGCCCTCGCGGCGAAGTAGTAGGCGATCCTAAAGATTCAACCGTACGCGATGCAGTACGTGCCGCGAAACAAGCCATGGACAGTGTTGCGAATTTATATGCCGAACGCGAGAAGCTTTTGTTCCAGGATTGGCCGCATGCTGCCTTGTTGCCCGATCAAAACATTACTGTTGGTCTTCCTCGCGTACTGTTTTACTGGGACACTATGCCCTTCTGGAAAACACTATTACAAGCGCTAGGCTTTACGGTAAAACTTTCTCATTTAAGTACACGCGCCATTTACGAAGACGGATTACAGGCAGTAGCATCCGATACGGTTTGCTTCCCTGCGAAACTTGTCCACGGACATTTGCGCGACTTGCACAATCAAGGGGTCGATCGCATTTTCATGCCAATCGTAACCACCGTTCCTTCAGAAAATACCGCAGATACAAGTCGGTCAATGTGCGCAGTAGTGAAGGGATATCCACTTGTAATTAAGAATTCCGACAATCCCGAACGTCGCTGGAATATCCCTTTCGATAGCCCTCTTTTCCATTGGTTTAGCGAAAAGGATCGCACCAATCAGCTAACGAAGTATTTCCACGACACCTTTGCTATTCCGGAAAAAGCAGTACAAGAAGCGCTAAAGCAGGCTGACACCGCGCAAAAAACCTTCCACGAAACACTACAACAGCGAGGCGCAGAAGTCCTTGCTCAAGTTCGCAAAGAAGACCGCTACGCTATCGTGCTCGCAGGACGCCCCTATCACAATGATACCTTGGTAAACCACGAACTTCCTAGTTTCTTTACCGATATGGGCATACCTGTAATTCCCACAGATGCAGTACCTGGTGTAGATGATGTTTCCTTAGATAATAGCCTGATTGATATCGTGAATAACTTCCATGCACGCATGCTTTCATCTGCTGTTATTGCCGCACAAAGCCCCCATATGGAATACGTCCAAATTGTAAGCTTTGGCTGTGGTCACGATGCCTATCTTTCCGATGAAATCATTCGTCTTATGAAAGAAGTAGGGCCTAAAATTCCTCTTGTTCTTAAAGTGGACGAAAGCGATATTCGTGGACCACTTGGTATTCGCACGCGATCATTTATTGAAACTATCGAACGTCGTCGGGCGCAAGAAAATATTACAGCATCAACATCTGCCGCTACCTCCTATGACACCGCCAAGGATACCAAAACCCCCAACAGCGGCCTTAAGGAAAACAACACTCAAAAAAGCTCTTCTGATTTTGCCGCTCTTGAAAAAGCTGAAGACGAACAGCTCGCGCGGGAGACAGGTGCAAAATTATCGGATCCTTATCCACAAAAATTCGACAAAAAAGCTGTTCAAGAGCGTGTTGTACTTGTTCCTAACACGTCTCATGCCTTTAGCCGCATAATGGCAGCAGTTTTCGCAAAACAGGGACTACGCACCATTTCGCTTCCCATCGGTCGCGAACGCGCAATCTATTTGGGCAAAAAGTATGTCCACAACGACATTTGCTTTCCGGCACAAATTGTAATCGGAGAAGCCCTAGAAGCTCTTGAGTCAGGCAAATACGACTTAGACCACGTTGCCGTTGCAACGGGTAAATACATTGGCGACTGTCGCCTTACTCATTATGCTGCACTTTTGCGTAAAGCCTTAGACGATGCAGGCTATGAACAGGTGCCCATAATTACCAATGATGACGTGGATTTCCACAATATTCATCCTGGTTTTAAATTGAATCTCATTTCTGCTATTCGCATTGCATTCACGCTTCCCATGATTGATGCACTTGAAGAACTTCTTCGCAAAATGCGCCCCTATGAATTGGTAGAAGGAAGCGCAAACGAAGCATTCGAACAAGCCTTGGACTGCCTAGTAGAAGGACTTGAAAAAGGCGGAGTTCAAGGTGCTAAAAAAGCATTTGCACGGTCAATCGAAATCATGAAACAAGTCCCTTACGACCGCAGCAATCCGCGTCCAACCGTATTAATCGTGGGTGAATACTTGTTGAATTTCCATCCTGGTGCAAATCACGATATTGAAGACTATCTGGAAAAGAACGGCCTTGAGGTCATAGAAGCTCGTATGACTGATGTAATTCGTAAAACCTATTTCTATCAGGATTCTCAGGTTAGGGAATATAAGGTAGACCGACCCTTCTCTTTAAAGGCAATATTTTCCATAGACAACCATGTATTTGATCTAGCGCACGGTGTAACCGACAAAATTGCCAAGGCTCATCCGCTTTATACTCCGCCCGCCCGTATGCCTGAGATCGTTCAAGCAAGTGATCCTATTATTCATCACACCTTTGATGCAGGTGAAGGTGTTTTAATTCCCGCCGAAATTCTTCATCATGCCGAACATGGGTGCCGAGCTTTCGTTATCCTGCAGCCCTTTGGATGTTTACCGAACCATGTTGTTGGCAGAGGTATTGCTAAGCGTCTGAAGGAACTTTATCCCGATGCGCAAATCCTCCCGTTGGATTTCGACCCCGATGTAAGTTTTGCAAATATTGAGAATCGATTACAGATGCTCATCATGAACGCGCGTGCAGCACATTCGAATTAACCTTAGTAGCGTCTCTAGTTTCAGGAGTTTTCCATATGGCTCGACCAAGAAAAGACCAGGGCGATTCCGCCGAACAGCGTATTAAAAATGCGTTCTGGGAACTACTGCAGCACCACAACTTGAATGAAATCACTGTTAGTATGATTACTACACAAGCAAAATGCAATCGTGGCACATTCTACTATCACTATACTTCGCTCGACGAACTGATAGAGGCCGTCATTCATGACGAAATATTTATTGTAAGCAGCGTTCCTCGTGCCCTATTCTATCTGTTCTGCATTAACGCCGATCCATTCGAAGAAGAAAACTTTGCTTTGCACATCAAACGCTTTGGACTCATGATGAATCGCGGCGATCAAAAAGGTATTGATACCAAGGTTAAAGCTGCCGTAGTTTCTATGTGGGAGAATCTGATTTGCAAAAACAATGAAGAACTTAAGCTTGATACCCGTCTTATTATCGAGTACGCCACAAGTGGTCTCATTGGCCTTATTGCATACCTGTATCGGGAAGGTTTGTTGGACGATTGCAACCACATGCCCGACGAATCCAAATACAGCTTCAAAACGAACGCTCAATACCTGGTATCAAGCGTAAGCAACGCTCAAAATATTCCTTTGCAGGAATTAGAAAAGCGAATTTGTAGGCAACTTAAAACAACAAATATTGCCTCATGCGATTCTTGCTCACGCACCTTGCTTTTGTAGCTAGAAAAGAATGGCGCAAAGACAACTTCGTCTTAAGCCTTATTCTCTATCCAGGTTTTAAAGTCGTCCAAGTAACAACATTCGTCTTGGCAGTCCATCCGAACCAACGCAGTTGCCGCTGTTTCAAAAAGCAGGTTTTGCCAAGCCTCTAAACGCATTCCGCACAGTTCGGCTTGCAAACCATCTTCTCGTATAGCATTTGCTGCATGCTCAGTGTATTTAGAGGTAAGCGGCCAAACACCATTTACTACCCCAAAAGCATCTTCGATGCGACTCAACGACTCCGACGAATAAAATATCCCTTTAATCAGTGCAGCATATCCCGCCACCGCACAAATAGGCAATGCGTCAGCAGGACGAATTTCTACAAAACGCTTAAGGCGTACATCAGGCCAAAACATTGATAACAAGTGCTCAATATCATCGGCAGTCATGAGAGCATCAGAATATGCCTGAGCAGCAGTGAGATCAGATACTCCACGAAGCGAAGGACTTTTAGGGTTATGAACCGAAGCACGCGTTACAAAAATAGGACACGTTGACAAAAGCCAGTCAGCATACGTAGCAAAGCTAAATCCCTCATCATATAAGCACGGAATTTGCCCACAGCGATCATTGTCTACATCGCGCCACATAAACAAACGAGATAACGGTTTTTTCGGGATTTCTCCCTCAAAACGCTCAACGTTGTCAGTTAAAAAGGCAAGTATCGGAACTAATGCCTGCGCTACTCGCAGCTTTCTAACAGCATCTGCCTCATCAGAATAATCAACAGAAACCTGCGTTGAAGCAGATGCACGCATCATACGTTCACCGTGTGTTCCTAAGGTGCGGAAGTATTCATTCATGAAGCGATAGCGCTGCTTTGGAATCAGGGATAAATCCAAAGCTTTTTCGACTGGATGATATCCAAGCGTAACAAGCTTGCAATTATGCTGCTCTAAAAAAGGATCAACCAATAAACGGAACTGCTCATACACTCGGACAATATCGCCGATGCGCTCATAGGGAGCAATGCTAATTTCAAGCTGCGCTGCCGGCTCTAATGTAAGCGATGCTTCATCGTTAGCAAGACCTATCAGATCTCCTTCGATGCCTCGCATCCTTTGTGGGTAGAATTCGGAAAGATACGCCAAAATATCGCGAACGCCAAATGCTCCCGCTTCGCCTTCATAAGAAATTGCCTTGCAAGATTCTGCATGCACTACAAAATGTTCAACTTCCACACCAAGCTTTTTGCAGGGTTTTTCGCCTTTTGCTCCCTGTTTGAAGTAAGCAATTATTGCTTGACGATTTTCCCCTTCGAAAGACATGCCTTTACTCCGTTTCGCCTAAATGAGCAAACAGATCTGAAGAAAGATAACGCTCTCCTGTATCTGGAAGAATAACCACAATAGTTTTTCCTTCGTTTTCGGAGCGTTTAGCAACACGCGCTGCAGCCGCCAATGCCGCACCAGAAGAAATTCCTACCAGAACCCCTTCCTTTGCCGCCAATTCGCGCGCCGCGGCAAAAGCATCTTGTTCTGTTACGGTTAGCACTTCATCATAGATTTCGGTATCCAAGGTATCGGGTACAAATCCTGCACCGATCCCCTGAAGTCCATGTGCTCCTGCGTGTCCTTCTGAAAGTACCGGAGATCCTGCTGGTTCAACAGCGATAACTTTGATGCCAGGGTTCTGGGTTTTTAAATACTTACCAGAACCAGACAACGTACCACCCGTACCCACGCCAGCTACTAAAATGTCTACTTTGCCTTCAGTCGCCTGCCATATTTCTGGACCAGTGGTAGCTTCATGAGCAGCAGGATTTGCAGGGTTAGTAAACTGTCCCGCAATAATAGAATTAGGAAAATCTTTCGCTAGCTCTTCTGCCTTTGCAATAGCGCCTGCCATACCTTTAGAGCCTTCAGTAAGAATAACTTCTGCACCGTATGCCCTCATAAGAATGCGACGTTCTATGCTCATAGTATCGGGCATAACGATTATCGTACGATTACCTCGAGCTGCCGCTAAAGCAGCCAAAGCAATGCCGGTATTGCCTGATGTGGGTTCAATTATTACAGTGTCTGCGTCAAGCTTTCCTTCACGCTCTGCCCTATCCAACATTTCTTTAGCAATGCGATCTTTAGCAGAGCCCGCAGGATTAAACGCTTCAATTTTTGCAAGTACCTTTGCTTTTAACTGATGATTTTTCTCATAGTTCACAAGCTCTAATAGCGGTGTATTTCCAATCAATTCTGCGACACTCGAATAAATCATATGACAAGCCTTCCTCAGTACTTACCTTCAATTTCTCTGAAATCTTTTCTACGAATTCTACTGCATTCCTTTCGTTTTCCTTTTCTTTTATCACTTTGTTCTCTATTTGCAACCAATCAAATGCTTTGTTTGAAATATATGAGCACACTATGTATTTCATGTGCACTTTCTTTCACTTTTTTGTGCACAAAATGTGCCTCAAACTTCTCCTTTATGTGAATTTGACCTTTCACAATTAAAGCTATCTCGGTTCCCTACGAACGACAGGAGAAGCTATGAGCACCAATCACAGCAAGCATTACTTCAGCCATATCATAAGAAAAGGGTCTCCAAGAGATACTCTGCAGACCGCTCCCATAGTCCTACATACACTACCCGTACTTGCGCTATCCATTTTTTTACTTGTTGGCTTGGTGAGTTTTGTATTTCTTCTAGGCGCCTTGTGTCCTCAGAACACCCAGGCACTCGAGGGAACCGATTCTCCTCTTACCGTAACCATTAAAGTTGAAGGATTTCCCGACACAATTCCCGCGCTGGAGTCGGGAAAAGATTTTACCCCAGGTCAGCCTGTTAAAAGCAATCCTCGTTTTATGGTAGATGAGCAAGGAAATCAAATACTGGCAAACCTTATAGAAGAAAAAGAAGCAGAAGGATACCAGCTTGTTTGGAAAACCGATGATGGCACTGCCTTTGACTGGTTCAACACCGCTGTGTCCACAAGCATTACCGTTATAGGAACTTTTGAAAAAGCAGATTACTCTGTTCGCGTTTCTTTCAATGATGGCACCACTCAAGATTTGGAAGTATCAGTTCCAAAAGGTACTTCATTTAAAGACGCCTACGGAAGCATTCCTCAACAGCCCTCAAAAACAGGGTATTCATTTGTTCGTTGGGTGAATTCAAACGACAATTCGACTTTTGATTTCACCGCACCCGTAACCGCTTCAACTACGGTATATGCTCTGTTTTCTATTAGCGAACCCGACAAAGTGGTTACCATAGATGCAGATTTCGATGTACCTGAAACGCTATCTGGAAGGTGCTATATTGGTGCAACTTGGGGAGTCCACCCCGCTCAATTCAGCATTTCTGGATTCACAGGAGAGCTAGAAGGATGCTCAGGAACAGGATCCTGTTCGCTCGCGAGTGCAGCAGCGCCTTCATACACCTGGGCAGATTACACTGCAACCTTAGTAGATATCA
>URMQ01000011.1 GCA_900548955.1 uncultured Eggerthella sp.
TGATGCGGTCCGCAAGTAATTTTGGATCACGATGCAATCCAAAGCGAAGTGAGGGAACAACTTCTGGAAGGTTTCGAATGTTTTTAACTTGTTCGGCATAGGATATTCCTTGTTCGTACATTTCAAGAGCGCGAACAACACGGCGAACATTATTTACATGAAGCACCTCGGCCGAAGCTCGATCTAGCTTATATAAGAGATCCCACAGAGCTTGATTCCCTTGTTCTTTGGCCATTGCTTCGTATTTTTCGCGGGCAGGATTATGTTCTTGATCGCCTTTAGGAAAACGCATATCTTCAAGTGCTGCTTGAACATAAAGACCAGTTCCTCCGCAAAGCACCGGAACTTTTTCTTTTTCTTGCAAAGATTTAAAGCAATCACGAGCCATCTGCTGAAAAAGTTGAGCAGAATAAGGCTCGCCTGGGTCAAGGATATCGATTAAATGGTGAGCTACCTTTTGTTCGCTTATAACAACTTTAGCTGTTCCAATGTCCATACCGCGATACACTTGCATTGAATCGGCAGAAACCACTTCCCCATTAAGAGCTAAGGCAACATTTTGGGCAAGATCAGATTTGCCCGAAGCGGTAGGTCCTAGTATCGCAATAACAGGTTTATAGTTCACTAAAGCACCTTGCCCCGTAGATACCACGCGCGAGCTTGCTCGATTTGCACAGGAACAATGGTTCCTTGAAGATCATTAATAGATAACCCTTCAGGTATGGGCGCATGAACTGTTTGATTTTTGGGGCTACGACCCGTCAAGATAGTGTTATCGCGTTTTGAGGTTCCTTCTACCAGAACAGAAACAATAGCATGTTTATCTACTTGATTAACTTCAAATGCTCTATCTTGAACAAGAGCCACAAGTCTTTCGAATCGTTCTTGAATGACATCGTGAGGAGTTGAATCTTCCATACGAGCAGCAGGAGTACCTTCGCGCTTCGAATAGAGAAATGTAAATACCTGGTGATAACCAACCTGTTCAATGAGATCATAGGTCTGTAAAAAGTCTTCTTCTGTTTCACCGGGGAACCCAACAATCACATCCGTAGAAAGAGCAATATCGGGGCGAACCGAGCGAAGTTTATCAATAATGGAGAGGTAATGCTCACGGGTATAGCGGCGGTTCATTGCTTTAAGGATACGATTTGAGCCTGATTGAACAGGAAGATGCAGTGCAGGCATAAGATTGTCCAACTCGCCAAAAGCTCGAATAACGGCGTCATTTAAATCTTTTGGATGAGACGTTGCGAATCTAATGCGTTCAATGCCAGTATCGGCAACAGCGTAGAGTAACTTCGCAAAAGCAGGTTCTCCATATAAATCTCTTCCATATGAATTTACATTCTGGCCTAAGAGGGTAATTTCTTTAACGCCATCTGCCTTAAGCGCTTTGGCATCAGCAATAATGTCTTCTAAAAGACGTGATTTTTCTCTTCCACGTACGTAAGGAACAATACAGTAGGTGCAAAAATTATTGCAACCAATTGAGATAGGTAACCATGCTGACCAGCGCGATTCTCGCTCGCTTGGAAGATCTGTTGGAAAGGTAGAAGCTTCATCTAGAACTTCAACATGATGAACACCTTGTAAGATGGTTTCGTGAATCAAGCGCGGCATGCTTGCCAGATTAAATGTTCCAAATACTACATCCACATGAGGGAGTTTTTCAATGAGCAAATCTCCATCGCGTTGACCTATACAGCCACCAATAACAACAACACGTTTTCTAACGGGTGCGTTTTGACGAAGAGGTATGTTTTTAAGGGAAGCAACTTGACCCATCAAACGAATATCTGCAGCTTCACGTACGCAACACGTTACAAAAATAATAATGTCAGATTCTTCGATAGAATGAACTTGCTTTGATCCAAGAGCAGCTAGCATACCTACAATGCGCTCAGAATCATGCTTATTCATTTGACAACCGAAGGTCACAACATGGAATGTAGTTCCTTTTATTGAATCGAAGGAAGATTGATCCCAATCGAGTACGGTGGTCAAAGGTGAATTACTTGGGGTATTAGATGAAGTTTGAGGTGTTGGCAACAAATATCTCTTTTCTATAGTGACGTTTTTAATTGAGGTTCTTAGGTCGATTTCTACTAAACGCTTTAGTTAATGTTCTAAGTCAGAGTTTTATTACTGTATTGATTTGGATTTTGTAATTGTTTCTAGTGGGGATTAGCTGTACCTGGTTGGAGCAAAGCTGTTGTTAATAGTGAATTAAGGAAGAACAGCGTTGCGGGGTTCTACGGAAAATCGTATTGCAGTTCTATATTCACCATCTATAACAATATCAGCAAATGAGGGAACACAGACAATTTCAATTCCAACAGGAGATAAAAAACCACGGGAAATAGCAATTGCTTTAACTGCTTGATTTACAGCGCCAGCTCCAACTGATTGTATTTCTACATGAACACCATCTTTGATCATGCCAGCGATAGCGCCTGCTACAGAGGCAGGTGATGATTTTGAAGAAACTTTTAAGCATCCAATTTGTGGTGCGTTATTTGAAGTTGAGCCAGTAGTGTTACTCATGTGTGGTTCTTTCAGGGTACGGTTGTATTGCTAGATGTTAGTTTTACTTAAAAGGTAACAGTATTCACTGCTCGATAATTTTACTCACTCTGTACGTTTCTCGCAAATGTGCCGTACTAAATTACCGGTCAGAGTCGTTTAGTTCGAGCGGAATTTTCACAATGAGCTCGTTTCCTTTCGTCTGAATTCGGGGTTCAATAGAAGCATCAAAGTAATATGCATGCGCAAGTGAAGAATATGCCCGTCTTATTTCCTGGGAGAAAGTTTCAAGATCTTCTTTTGTGAATTTAAATTGCTTAGTGCCAGTATGAAATTGGTTACCATGGGTAGTCCATTCTTGTACTGCTGCTGCTGCGTTATGTTGTTGTGCAGTTTGTTTCGTTAGCAGTTCTAGGTGAAGCGGTAGAGGTTCTATTTCGCCATTGATAATTCGATGCGCCGTTCTGGTAGAAATAGGAAACCCAAGAGATGTGGCAAGAGCACTTAACGATTCCGCATCAAAGGTATACGCGAAACGATGCAAATAAGGCGTATTTGCATCATAAGTGTCAAAGATGCTCGATAAATGTTGAGCAGCGCTAGAGCCTAGGTTATACAGCGTAGAGACGATAGAAGCACAGCTTCCGTAATAGAGCGCAATACTAGATCGTTCTTCTATGGCAAATTCCAACACAGTTCTAATAATGTTGTGTGGACCGCGTAATACAGATTTCCCTTGCGCGTCTTTATTGATGGAAGGGATAGTTGATTGATCTCGTTTTTCAGGAAGCTCAGAAGTATTCGTTGTAATGCTAAAAACAGAACCAAGTCCAGGTGCTGAAGCAACAATATGGGCATCTTCGGTGTTTTGCTGAATAGAATAAAGCGCCATTCCCCTGCCATGAACACCCCATTTATCGGCATGAAAGGAGTCGAGTTTTGAGGTTACAAATGGCTCAAAAACCGTAGAGTGCATATCTGGTGGAATGCCATCACCATCATCAAGAATAGTAATGTGTCGCTTTTCACCTTCGGTCCAAGAAGCAATAAAAATAGTTGTTGCATGCGCGTCGCGAGCATTTCTTAGCAGTTCAATGATCACATCTTCACTTGATCTGATATCCTGCTTAGCCTGACGGCGTTGTGCTTCAGCAGCGCGGAGACGCACAAATCCATGACCTAGATCATCTTGAACACGAAGGTACTGATCTCCAGAAACATCTTCTATGAAATTTTCGAGCGAAGAATCCATGTGACATTCCTAAAAAAGAAGCGCCCTTTACATATACGAAGGGCGCTTAAAAAAAATCTGTAACCGCTATTTTGCGTAATCGACAGACCTTGTTTCGCGAATTACAACAACTTTGACTTGACCAGGATATTTAGTTTCATCTTCAATTTGCTTTGCAATATCATGAGCCAAGACTGTTGCGTGCGCTTCATCTACTTCTTCAGGGGTTACAATAACACGAACCTCACGTCCAGCCTGAATAGCATGAGTACGCTCAACGCCTGGATAAGAATTAGCTATTTCTTCAAGCTTTTCAAGGCGCTTGATGTAGGATTCAATATTTTCCTTACGTGCTCCAGGACGAGCAGCAGAAACGGCGTCTGCAGCTTGTACCAGAACGTCTACAACGGATTGAGGTTCAACGTCATTATGATGTGCTTCAATAGCGTGAACAATGAGGGGTTCTTCTCCGTAGCGACGAGCCAAATCTGCACCAATCACTGCATGAGAACCTTCTATTTCATGGTCTACCGCTTTGCCAATGTCATGAAGAAGACCAGCACGCTTAGCAGGAACCGGATCCAAACCAAGCTCTGATGCCATCATTGCGCAAAGATAAGCAACTTCTAAGGAATGGTTAAGAACATTTTGACCATAGGAAGTGCGGTAACGTAGACGACCTAAAATCTTTTCCAATTCGGGATGAAGATCATGAATGCCAGTATCGAAGGTTGCTTGTGCAGCTGCATCCTTGATTTGCTGGTTAACGTATTTTTCTGCCTTATGGAACATTTCTTCAATGCGGGCCGGATGAATACGACCATCGCTAATAAGATTTTGCATAGTAACACTTGCAATTTCGCGACGTACTGGATCGTGAGATGAAACCGTTACACATTCTGGCGTGTCATCAATGATGAGATTAGTGCCGGTAATTTGTTCGAAAGAACGAATGTTGCGTCCTTCGCGACCAATAATGCGTCCCTTAAGATCATCAGAAGGGATATGGATGGTAGAGACCGTAATTTGGGAAGTGTAGTCTGCTGCAAGACGCTGAATAGCAACACTTAAAATTTCACGAGCTTTTTTGTCTGCCTCTGCTTTAGTACGAGTTTCCGCATCACGGATGATAGCAGCAGATTCGTGTACAACGTCTTCTTTAAGACCTTCGAGCAATTCGGTCTTTGCTTCTTCTGAAGTTAAGCCAGCAACGCGCTCAAGACGCTGAGATACTTCGTATTCAGCTTTTTCTACGTCTTTAATTCGGCGGTCTACTTGGCCTTGCAAAGAAGATATTTGATGTTCGCGATGATCAAGCGATTCAATACGCTTATCAAGGCTTTGTTCACGTTGGTTTAGACGATTTTCTGCACTACGAACTTCGCGCATGCGTTCATTGCTTTCGCGCTCAGCATCCTGTTTCATTTTCAAAGCTTCGTCTTTTGCTTCTACTAATGCTTCACGTTTTAAGTTTTCAGCCTCGCGTTTTGCATCTGCCAAAGTGGTTTCAGCTTCGCGTGTAGCTTCATTATTACGTTGTTGTAGCATTTTCTGCATAAGAAAATAGCCTATGAGAAAACCTATTACGATGGCTACAATAGCAGCCACAATAATTTCAACCATTGAACTCCCTTTCGTTCAAACAGCGTTTTAGTACGAGAGCCAAGGACACAAATAATGCCCTGGTACACCGGGGCAAGAGCACACGCCAAATATGAAGCGACACTATTCGTTTGTATAAAATATATTAAGTACCGTTTCTGGTACGTAAGCTCAAGCATATTGATCATAGCCAAAATTGTTACTTTTGACTAGATATATTGCCTTTGAACCACAAGATAGCAATATTGATCTCAATATATAGATAATAAATGCCACTACTCCTTCATTCGATACCATTCACGTGCAGCTTCAGAAGCTTGAGCTGAGGTATAACCTGAACGAATAAGTTTTGCATAAGCTGCCTGAAGTTTATTTTTTGATCGAGGTGGCTTTTTACAAAGAAGAGCAATTGCTGAATCTAATTGATTTGGAAATAATGATAGATACGCATCAGGAAAACTATCTAATTGTATTTCAGGATCTATTCCATTGCGTTTTAGTTCAGCAACAATGCCTGCTAAGCCCCTACCCGCTCGCAAGCGAGAACGAATGAGAAGATCAGCAAACCTTTCATCGTCTAAATAGCCACACAGTAGAGCACGATCAATGGCGTCGAGGATGGATTGTTCTGGATAGTTATCTTTGCGAAGACGTTCGGTAACTTCTTGGACTGAACGGTCGCGAACCTTTACCAATCGTTCAATTTTTTTGAAGGCAGCCTGACTATCAAGCGTTTTATCTGTAGTAACCATAGGAACTTCCGCTTCTGTACGCACAACTATAAAACCCTTGATAGAGTTCATCTTTACCAAAGAGAAAACCTTTGCCAGAAAATTTCTGATTCGACAATTAGGTTTTAGTTTGCGCTTGTGATTTAAGAATCTTGAATAGCTTTAAGCTTGAATAGCTTAGAGTGGTTGGGGCACTTCGCCAATAAGGGGAAGATCGTATTCAGCCCTAATTTTATTTTCTATTTCATCACGCACATCGGGATTTTCTTTAAGGGTACGTTTGGCGGCTTCTCTGCCTTGACCTAAACGTTCTTCGCCATAATTAAACCAAGAGCCACTTTTTTTAACGATACCTGCTTCAACACCCATATCAAGGATACAGCCTTCTTTAGAGATCCCTTCTCCGTACATAATGTCGAATTCTGCCTGACGGAATGGTGGAGCAACCTTATTCTTGACAACTTTCGCACGTACGCGATTCCCAACGAATTCTCCGTCTTTTTTGACGGAATCAAAACGACGAACGTCAATTCGAACACTTGAATAAAACTTTAAGGCACGGCCACCAGTAGTAGTCTCAGGATTACCAAACATTACACCAATTTTTTCACGCAACTGATTAATGAAGATACAGGTTGTGTTTGAACGAGAAAGCGAACCAGCAAGTTTTCGTAGAGCTTGGCTCATAAGGCGAGCTTGAAGTCCTACAGTAGTATCTCCGATTTCGCCTTCGATCTCCGCACGAGGAACAAGAGCAGCAACAGAGTCAATAACAACACAATCAATAGCACCCGAGCGAACCAGCATGTCGCAAATTTCTAATGCTTGTTCTCCGGTATCGGGTTGGGAAATAAGCATTTCATCTACGTCTACGCCAAGTTTTGCTGCATATACAGGATCTAGCGCATGTTCGGCATCAATAAAAGCAACAACACCACCAGCAGCTTGTGCTTCGGCAATTATGTGAAGAGCGATAGTGGTTTTACCACTAGATTCAGGACCGTAAATTTCAACAATACGACCACGAGGAACACCGCCAATACCTAAAGCAATATCGAGCGGAAGAGCTCCTGTTGGAATTACACCAATTTGAAGATCAGTAGAGTCCCCCAATTTCATAATGGCGCCTTTACCAAATTTTTGTTCAATTTGGTCTGTCGTAATTTTCAACACTTGTTCTTTGTCCTGGCTCATTTTGCTCCTCCAAAAGGTGTAGTGCAATTGACGTTTTAGAGCATACACGAACAGGTGTTCGCATGCAAGATTCATCTTTCGATATAAGTAATACTAAGCAGAAATTCTCACAAAAAGACACACTATTCGTGAAAGATTATGCATATATTCGCACAATGAAACTCATAAGGATTACCTATGCCGCAAACCTATAGACTTAACACTTGTGCACAAGATGTAATACTATCCTTGAACTCATGAATTAAAGACTATGGTATGCACTTTGTGTTAGTTGGTTTCACGTTCAGGAAAGTGTTCGCTGCCATTCAAAACACAAAGATAAAGATCAAGCGCAAAGTTTACTGTTTGATTGCGTACTTCATCTCTATCACCATCGAAGTGGCGAACGAACGTTTTAGTAACTATTTTTTGAGTTGCATCGATATAAGAAAGGCCAAACCATACTGTACCAACTGGCTTGCCAGGAACTGCTCCACCAGGACCTGCAATGCCGGTTACCGAAACAGCTATGTCACTATTACATGCCTTTCTTGAACCTTCCGACATGGCAGCAGCTACTTCACTGCTTACTGCTCCTACCGTTTCAAGATCAACTGAAGATACGTTTAAAAGGTGCTGTTTTACTTTATTTGAGTAACTGATAATGCCGCCTTCAACCGCTTCAGAACTACCAGAAACCGCTGTAAGGGAGCCGCCGATAAGACCGCCTGTACAACTTTCAGCGGTAGAAAGATGCTTGTTTGCTGCGCAAGCTTTCTCTATAACGATTTGAGCTTTAGTTTTCAGATCTTCAGTAAGTGTGATATCTGTAGCTTCTTTAGGCAATGCACGAACATGTTTTGCTGCATCAACGGAAGAATTCGAAGTAGAAGTTATAGGCTTTCCTGTAAAGATTGATGCACACTTGATAAAGTAATCACACATAGAAACTATGGTGAGAATTAAGGCTACGATCATGAAAAACCATGAGACTACATACATGATTAGTCCCATAGAAGTGTGAAGGTTTAACAGAAGCGGTGAGCCTTTAATGATAAAGAGCAGGATTGCAATAATCTGAAAAACCGTTTTAGCTTTTCCATACCAGCTAGCTGCAACAACAATGCCATGCGTAGCTACAAGCATACGCAGACCAGACACAATAAACTCGCGTCCTAAAATTACTAATGCAACCCATGAAGGAAGTAACTGAAGTTCTACTAAAGCCAGTAATGCTGCAGCAACAAGAATTTTATCGGCTAAAGGATCAATGAATTTTCCGAAATTTGTTACCTCTCCCCTACTTCTTGCTAAATAGCCATCGACAGCGTCAGTACAGGAAAGCACAGCAAAAATAAAAGCGGCAATCCAAGGTTTCCATAGCTCTGCTTCTGGCCAAGAAGGAAAATAAGTAGGCCAAGGAGAGATTATAGCAACAACAAAAACGGGGACAAGGAGAATACGAATTATCGTAACAACGTTCGCCGGCGTTAATATTGCATTTTCTGATCCTGTTTGATCAGTCACAAGTTGCCTCCATCTCATATAGAAGTGTGTCGGTAATAGTAGCAGGCAGTAGTTGACCGATAGTTGCATGTTCTATATAGGTAACACCATCTACATCAGGCGCTTGGCATTGGCAGCGACCATATAGTTGACCATCTTCTTCAGTTCCCAAAACTAAAACGTTAACTTTCTTACCAATGCGCTCAGTAATTTTTTGAGACGAAACAGCATCTGCTATATCTCGAATGGTTTGAAGTCTTTCTTGTTTAGTATCCTCGTCTATCTGATTGGGTAAAGACGCAGCGACAGTCCCGTCTTCGCGAGAGTAGGCAAAAGCACCTACATAATCAAACTCGGCTTCAGAAATAAAATCACAGAGGTCTTCAAACTGTTCATCCGTCTCGCCAGGATAGCCAACGATAAGGGTGGTGCGTAAGGTTATATCGGGAATTGCATTACGTAACCGCGATAAAAGGTCTTCGAATTCTTTACGAGACCCACTACGGTTCATTGATTTGAGAATTGCGGGATCACAGTGCTGTAGTGGAATATCAAGATAGTTGCAAATATTGTCATATGCGCCTATTACAGAAATAAGTTCATCGGTTACCCCAACAGGCTCAAGATACATTACGCGAAACCAAGTTTGAGGAAATGAACTCGCTAAACGCTTAAGCAGTGAAGCAAGATTGTCACGAGGCTCTAAATCAAGCCCCCACATTCCTGAGTCTTGTGCTATAAGAACAATTTCTTTAGCACCACCTTTAACCTTTGCTGCTACATCTGCATAAATTGAATCATATGAAAAGCTATGATAAGGCCCTCTAATTGAAGGAATGGTGCAGAATGCGCAGTGACGACTGCAACCATCAGAAATCTTTATATATTCACTTGGAGCATAGCTAAATTCTACGCTTCGTGAAGTTGGCGTATCACACTCTAGAGCTTGTGAAATAATTTTCACAATCGAATCTTCCTGTGAACAGGGCACAAACGAATGTACCTCAGGTAGTTCAGCAGATAAGCTTTTGCCAAATCGTGCTGGCATACATCCAGAAACAATAAGCTTAGTTCTCCCCGATGAAACAGCTTCAAAATTGGCGACATCAAGGATGGTATCTATGCTTTCTTCAATTGCTGGTTGAATAAAAGCACAAGTATTTATAACAATTGCATCGGTGGGTGAATCAATATCAACAATATCAAAACCGGCTGTAACTAAAGCTTCCTGCATATCTGCAGTGTCAACTTCGTTTTTTGCGCAACCCAATGTTAGAAATGCTACCGTGCGTGGCATTTGATGCACACTTTCTATCGATAGTTTACAAACTGTAAGGGTTGACCATAGTCCTGCTCTTTAAGGAATGCAATAACTTCTTGCAGGGTATCAATTTTTGGACCAGATACACGAAGCTTATCGCCTTCTATAGTAACTTTAACCTTCAGCTTAGTAGCTTTAATGTCTTTATTGATTTTGCCTGCCGTGTCCCTATCAATACCCTCAAGGATTTGAGCAGTTTGACGTACCGTAGCGCCGCTAGCGGCTTCAAGTTTACCCCACTTAAGAGCGTTCAGTTCAATACCGCGCTTAATAAGTTTAGAGGTTAAAACATCCATAACCTGCTTACATACAAAATCGCTCGGAGCAGTAATGGTTATAGTTTTACCACCTTTATCAAGAGAAATATCAGAGCCTGAATCTTTAAGGTCGTAGCGCTGAGCTATTTCCTTTTTTGCTTGGCCATAAGCATTGTCAACTTCTTGCATGTCAATTTGGGAAACTACATCAAAGCTTGAATCTTTTGCCATGAGAAATCCTTTCAGCGGGTATAAAGCACTATAGCGCACATAGCGTACGAAATTGCCTTATTAAACTAACTTGCAGGTAATAACCATCGGATATTACTCTTCCGAGCTATCAGACGAACTGCTGCTTGATGAACTCCTGCTACTTGAGTTACTAGTGTCAGAAGTTGAAGAGTCGTTTTCTGAATTAGATGAATTACGTGAGGCATTAGTATTAGAAGTGTTAGTACTTGAAGTAGGACGAGTTGCGTTCGGGTGATCTGCATACCACTGATCAAGTACATCTTCAAAAGAGAAGGTGGTATTTACGATACCTGAGTCATTTGTAGTAAGTTCTACTTCTTCGTCGTTGATATAAACCGTAACACCATCAGTTTCGGTAGAAACAAATCGTATGGTTCCTGAAGACGTAAATGATTCTTGAGCAGGACCAGTAATAGTTCCTGAATCCTGCGGGTCATCATCTACATATACTTCAATGTATGATTCGCTTCCATCTGCAATTTCATAACGAAACGTAAATTCGGTAGGTGCCGGTTCGGTTACTGGTTGTTCTTGAGACGTGTTTTCAGTTGTTTGTTGAGCTGTTACCTCTACCCCCGTTACCGGGATGTTAGCTTGTGGCTCTGAGCGATGTGTTAAAAACAAAGCAACGATAAGAATGAGAAGTAAAATAACAGCAATTACAGCACCAATAATTATGTTCCGATTTTTATTCTGATTCGGGAAATTTCTTGGTGCGGAATATAGATTAGTATATTGACCGTCTGCCAAAGCCGATCTACGAGCTCTATGAGCAACTGGAGCATTATTGCGAGGTGCATATGATGGTTCATCGGCGTTTTGAGAATACATTCGTCTACCGAAACCGTTAGAGCTTCCATCATAAACCGAACGTTGAGAAGAACGTAAACTAGATCTTTCCGGACTCATTGCAGAGCTACGATCTGTTGGATTTTGCTGTGTGGTTCGAGCAAACCTTCCTGTTTGTCCACTGCGCGAGGAATTGGAGTTACTACGATACGGTTCATTGTGCATTTGAATAGTATCGCCCACTGAACGATGCGCTTTTTCTACTTGATAAGCGTATTCTTGCTCAAGATACATACGAGAAATATCTTGAGCATTTAGACCAACAAGGCGAGCGTAAGCGATTATCATATTGCGAGCATATCCGCGAGAAGGCATGCGAGAAAAATCACTATTTTCAATAGCGACAATAATATCTTGACGTATACGTAGCTCTCGGGAAACGGCTGCCAGATCCAGTCCTCTGGCTAAACGCGCTTCTTTGAGCACGTTACCGAAGCTGATTTGGTGCATCAACTAACCCTCGCAATACTTAGTCATCGTTTTCTTCAAACGCTTTGAACGTTTCCAATTCTAAAGCGTCAACTAATACTTCGCGCGGTTTGGAACCATTTTGTGGCCCCACTATCCCCTTTGCTTCTAATAAGTCCATAATACGACCAGCACGAGAATAACCAACACTTAATCTTCGTTGTAAATTAGAAGTAGAGCCTACCCCTGCCGATACAACTATTTCTGCAGCTTCCCACACCAAAGGATCATCGGAGCTATGAGCTGTTCCTCCCGATCCATCTGGTGAAGAATCCCCCAGAGTAATAAGGTTTGTCTTTAGAATATCATTGTGATAATCAGGCTCACCTTGAGACTTTAATTTCTCCACGACAGCAGCAATTTCATCTTCCGATACAAAACATCCTTGAATTCGCTGTGGTTTTGCCAACTCAGGTTTAGACAGAAGCAAGTCGCCCAAGCCGATAAGGTTTTCTGCGCCTGGAGTATCTAGAATTACACGAGAATCAATACCAGAGGCAACATTAAAAGCGATACGGTTAGTGATATTTGCTTTAATGAGACCTGTTACAACATTGGTCGAAGGGCGTTGCGTTGCCACAATCAAATGAATTCCTGCAGCACGTGCCAACTGCGCCAAACGAGAAATTGAAAACTCCACTTCTTTGCCGACATTCATCATAAGATCTGCCAACTCGTCGATAATAATTACGATATAGGGCATCTCTTTAGCGGGCTCGTTATTTAGTTCTAATCCTTGCTGGACTTTTGCATTGTATTGACCGATATTACGTGCGCCTATTCCCGAAAAAACTTTAAGACGACGTTCCATTTCAGCAACCGCCCACGAAAGAGCACTTGCAGCTTCTTTTGCTTCAGTTACTACAGGAACATATAAGTGAGGTATTCCGTTATACGGAGTAAATTCAACACGTTTTGGGTCAATCATGATCATGCGAACTTCAGAAGGTGTAGCACGCATAAGAATAGACATAATCATGCCGTTAATTGACACTGATTTACCAGAACCAGTAGTACCACCAATCAGCAAATGTGGCATCGTAGCCAAATTGCTTACAATACTATTGCCCTCTACGTCTCTACCAATTGCAACTTGAAGAGGACCCTTTGGTGCATCCTTTAACACATCGCCTAGCAGAACTGTTTCGCGTTTCTTGTTGGGTACTTCAATGCCAACGTAATTAGTACCTGGAATAGGAGCAAAAATACGAACACCAGGAGCAGCTAGTGCTAAAGCAATATCATCTGTTAAGTTAGAAACTCGATTTACGCGTACCCCACTAGGAAGATCAACTTTAAATAACGTAACGGTAGGACCATGAACCCAACCAACAACGTCTGCATTTACTCCAAAATCGGCAAGAGTTTCCTGTAATAACAAGCCTGTTGATCTAAGAGAAGCTTCACTCTCTTTAGTAACAGTACTTCCTTTCGAGGTATTAAGAAGTGACATATCAGGCAACTCGAAACCAACTTGTGGATGAGGGGTTGCAGTATCAGAAGCTTTCTTTTTCTTTGGTTTAGGTAACTGTTCGTTTTCCGATTTAGAACGAAGCTTACGAGTCATAGTAGTAGGCTTCATCTCATCAGCAGGAATGTTCATTTCATCAGTAATTAGAAGAGTATCTTGTGAGTGATGCCTCTTTGATAGTTTATGAGAATCAGCTGAATCAGCTTTTAAATCGGCTGGATTTATTGGTTCTAGGAGTTGTGTGTTTGCTTCAGATACACGAGATTTTGGCAATCGTCGAGTTAATTCATTGGCATGTTGGATTCGTTTTTCTTCATAAGAATTAGAATCGTTATTAGCCCTCCGAATGCGAGCTAACGAAGGTCGTTGTCCTGGTTGGTTAAGTTCACTATACAAAGGCTCTTCAACATTGAGCATTTTATCTTCATAATGAGCTTTAATTCGTTCATAGAGTGAAGATAAAGAAAAGCCAATAATAATAAGACCAATGATTATGAGGCCTACCATCAAAATGATGGAAACCGTTAAGCCAAATAGTCTCAATCCAGCCCACGCAATACCAGCACCAATATATCCACCATGATTAACTAGATAAACTTGAGCAAATAATAGATTAGGATCAGATTCTGCCCCAGGAGTAAGCAGGGCAACTATAGTTAAAAAAGCTATAAACAGAAAAGCAAATCCAATACCCACCCGTGCAGGAACCATTTCGTTTTGGAATCGAATTAAAAACGTAACACCAAGAACAATAAGTAATACAGGTAAAACGTACATACCTATACCGAGGCTAAAGCGCAACGCTAAAGCTAGGGCACCTGTTACTACTCCGTCTGGGGAAATAAGAACTGTAGCAAATATGGCTATAGCAACAATAATTATGATCACAGAAGCAATATCACGCTTGGTGCGATCATCGAGGATGTTATTTGTTCTTGATTCAGGTTGCGATTGATGATAGCCCGGTTTGGCTTTTTGAGAAGAAGAGCCGCGGGCTCCTTTTGCGGAACCCACGGTTCGACTAGATTGTATTTTTCTTTGAGCTGGTTGCTTAGCTGCCATTAGCCTACTTCCCTTTAGTGTGATTAGAATGCAGTTAGGGTTTTAGGAATCTGGTTAATAATTGTACATAGAATAGTGCCAAAATGGTTAAATCTCAAGTATGTTAATAACTACTAAAGGCCTTTGGTTGGTACGTTCCCACAAAATTGACAAAAGCGCACTACGGGCAGATTTGCGAACGGCTTTTAGTTCTTCCTGCTTTCCAAGAGATCTATTAAGTGCGTTTGAAACCGAACCTGTTACGGTATCAATGAATGAAGGCTCATCTCCCCCGGGAATGCCATGCATTTCAACGTGAACAGGCGTAAGTAAATCGTGAGTTTTCTTGTTGATAGCACAAGCAATTACTGCAACACCTTGTGAACCTAAGTTGGTACGTTCGTTGAGAATAAATTCAGAGGTATCACCCACACTCAAACCATCAACAAGGATAATGCCGCTTGATACAGACTTACCCGTCTTTAATCCTCGAGCGCTAAGTTCTAATGATTCACCATTTTCACAGATGAAAATATGATCTTTATCCACACCAGTAGCCTGAGCTAATCGTGCATGAGCGCGAAGATGAGTAGCTTCACCATGAACAGGCATAAAGTATTTAGGTTGTACGATTGAAAGTACAAGCTTTAATTCTTCTGCTGATGCATGACCGGAAACATGTACTCTTGCTCGTGATTTGTCATAAACATCTGCACCAATTTTTGCAAGGTCGTTAATTACCTTGGTAACGGCTTTTTCATTTCCGGGAACTGGAGTAGCAGAAATAATAACGGTATCCCCTTCTTCGATTGAAATAGTTTTGTGGTTACCATTAGCAATTCGAGCAAGAGCACTTAAGGGCTCTCCCTGAGATCCGGTGCACATTACTACATAAGAATCGGAGGGACAACCTTTCAGATCATAGGCATCTATGAGATTTTTATCTGCAATATTTAAATATCCAAGCCTACGAGCAATGTCGGTGTTTTGAACCATAGAACGTCCAGTAACTGCTACTTTTCGCCCATTGCGTACCGCCGCATCACAGATTTGTTGCATGCGATGAATGTGCGATGCAAATGAAGCAACAATAACACGACCAGTTGCCTGAGAGATAATGGTGTCTAGCGCCTTACCAACTTCAGCTTCTGAAGGAGTAAAATTTGGATTTTGCGCATTAGTTGAGTCAGACATCATTAAATCAACGCCGATTTTACTGAAACGAGCAAGCGCCCCAAAATCAGTATGCACTCCATCAATTGGGCTTTGATCAAGCTTAAAGTCGCCGGTATGCAAAACATTTCCGGCCGGGGAAGTAAAAAATACTCCTACCGCGTCAGGAATAGAGTGGTTTACTGAGAAAAATTCAGCAGAAATAGAACCAAGCTTAATTGATTGACCCGGTTTGATTTCGCAAAGTTTAGCATTTTTAATCTTGTGTTCAGCAAGTTTACCTTCGATAAGACCTAGGGTAAGTTTCGTTGCATAAATAGAAACTTTTCGATCAAGGTCTTTTAACAGATAAGGTAATGCACCGGTGTGGTCTTCATGGCCATGGGTGATAATAATCCCTCTAAGTTTTTCAGCATTTTCTAAAACATAAGAGTAATCAGGCAAAATAAGGTCAATACCAGGATGATTATCATCGGGGAACATCAAACCAGCATCATCAAGAACCATATCGTTTCCGCATTCAAATGCAGTCATGTTTTTGCCGATAGCATCAAGACCACCTAGAGGGATAATGCGCAATTTTGCACGAGCATCTCTACGGGCTGGATTGTTAGTTGCTTTTTTACCGCGCGATGCACTTTGAGCACGCGTTCTGCGTGTTTGTGCTTTCTTTGCCTTACGAGCATTATCTTGCTCATCGTAGCTTGAGAGTTTAGGACGGCTGCGTTCAAGATGAACATGTTTGAGTACTTCTTTGTTTCTCCTAGGTTTATCCTGAGAGAAATTCCCTTCTTGGGATTGTTCAGTCATATGCTTCCTTTAATCTACATTCTTATACGTCAAACACCCTTCGCATTCCATGAATGCGAAGGGTTCAATTCAAAACATATCGACGAACAGTATAATTACGTAGCTAAACGTAGGGTATGTTTGCATTTACGAAGAAGCGTACGTTTAATAACTAGAAGTAAGGATTAAGCGAATATTTATAAAACGCCAACTTCTTTCATAACCTGTGCCAATTCAGCAGATTGCTCTGGAGTTGCATCTACTAAAGGCAAGCGAACACCACCAACCGAGAAGCCAATTAAGTTAAGCGCTTCTTTTACCATGATGGGATTAGCAGTAATAAACAGTTCGTCCATAAAAGGCAAAAATGCATCATGTGCTTTTTTTGCCTCTTCAAAGTTGCCCTGTGCACACAAAGTAGTAATTTCCTTCATGCGATCAGGAGCTACATTGCCAGCAGTTGAAATTACTCCAACGCCGCCTAGCTTCATTATGTCATACGTTAAAGAATCGTCGCCAGAATACACATCAAAACCAGCTGGAGCATCCTTAACAATGGCTGCTACCTGATCAAGGTCTCCAGAGGCTTCTTTTATTCCTACGATGTTTTCTACATCATGTGCTAAGCGCAATGTGGTTTCAGCGGTCATGTTTACCACACAACGGCCTGGGATATTATACAAAAGACAAGGAAGATCAACCGACTCGGCAATGGTCTTAAAGTGTTGGTATAAGCCCTCTTGTGGAGGTTTATTGTAATAAGGAACTACCAATAAGAATCCATCAACACCAAGCTTCTGAACATCTTGAGCGAAATCAACAGTATCTGCAGTGCAGTTGTCACCTACATTAGCAATGATTGGAACTTCCCCACCAACTTCAGAAACTACAGCTTCAAAAAGTTTAATCTTTTGCGGATAAAAAACCGTGGGACTTTCCCCAGTAGTTCCGTTAATAACTAAGGCATCGCTTCCACCATCAACAAGACGACGTGCTAAGGCACGTGCCTGCTTTAAATCAAGCTCACGATTTTCATCGAATGGAGTTACCATTGCAGGAATCATACGACCAAAACGGGGCTCAACTGGCGTGTTCATGTATTCTCCTTAGTTTGTTCTTATAAAACGATTGTAATTATGGCACGTAAACGAGCTCTATGCCATGAAGTTCTCTAAACCAATCACTAGACCGTCGCAATTTTGAACTGAACGGATTCCAAGCAATACACCAGGCATATATGATTCACGATCCCAGGAATCGTGACGAATGGTAAGGGTTTGACCCATAGAACCAAAAACAACTTCTTGACTTGCAACATAGCCCATAGAGCGAACCGAATGGACGGGTACCCCTTCAATAAGAGCGCCACGTGCACCCTGAGCTCCTTCAATTTCTGTTTCATTGCCTGGAGCAGTGCTTTCGAAGTCACGTGAACGAGCTATGATTTGCGCAGTACGGACAGCAGTACCACTAGGCGCATCCTTTTTATTGTAATGATGGAACTCCATTACTTCAGCTTCCGGGAAGAAAGGAGCAGCTGCTTTTGCAAATTGCATCATCAATACGGCACCCGTAGTAAAGTTTGGCGCATAGAATAGCGCAGTTCCTGGTTTCGCCGAATTTGCTAAAGCGTTAAGCGTCTCATCGCTTAAACCAGTTGTGCCAACTACACAATCAATTCCAGCAGGTAATGCCACAGATAAAGTTTGCGCTACAACATTTGGCTGTGTAAAGTCAACAAGAACATCAAAGGTTTCTTGTTCAAGAGCATCTTCGATAGATTGATATACGGGATACGTTACCTCTTGTGGATAAGGATCTATTCCGCATACAAGACTTAGGTCTTCTGCTTTCTGCACAGCATTCACAACACTTGAACCCATGCGTCCGCAACAACCAGCAACTGCAACCTGTATCATTGATGTTCCTTTCCCTGTCTGTTAAAGTACCCGGCACTCTAACCATTATCTAAGACGGAATACCAAGCACTATAGAACTTTTTTAGCTAAGGTTATATTTCTAGTGTATTAAAGAGCGTATGCGGTCATAATCTTGCGAGGAAACAACCGCAATTGCAGGACTTATAGCAAGCATCTCTTGAGCTAATGAGAGAATTTCTTTTGCAGTAACTTTGCGATACGATTCTACCTGTTGTTCAGGACTCGTCTGTTCAACACCTAATACTTCACGTTTTCCTAAGCGTGCCATATGAGAATAAGTTGTTTCTAAACCGAGCAATAATTGTCCGCATAGGTAATCAATTGTACGTTTAAGCTCTCCTTCTGAGACTAATTGGTGTGCAAGGTTATCAAGTTCCTGTTTAATTACACCTATTACTTCAGAAAGATTAGAAACACGTGTTCCTGCGTAAATGCACCATTGACCAGCACCTTGATAGGTAGCTTGAGTAGCATAAATAGAATATGCGAGCCCACGCTTTTCGCGAACTTCTTGGAAAAGGCGCGAAGACATAGATCCACCAAGCAACGTAGTTAGAACAGATCCCGCATAACGTCTGCTATCGCCTACCCCATACCAGGGAAAACCATAGATAAGATGAGCTTGTTCAGTATCTCGCTGTGCGGAAAATAGACCACTTTCAAAGCGAGGAACACTAAGGTCTCTTATTTTCTTTGTTCCTGGTTTCATAGAAGAAAAGAGATCTTCTGCTAAGGCAACTAAGGTTTCATGCTTAAGGTTACCTGCTGCTGCAAGTACTAAATTTCCTGCGTGATAGTGTTCGTCATGGAAGGCACGACAATCGTCGTGGGTATACGATTCAACGCGTTGGCGCGTTCCAAGGACAGGCAAACCAAGATTATGAGAAGGAAAGCTTGAAGAATTGTACAATTCGAAAACATAATCATCAGGAGTGTCTTCGCTTCGTGCAATTTCTTCAATGACTACTTCGCGTTCAGTGTCAATTGCTTCTTGCTTAAATTGAGAATCAATTACCATTTCAGCAAGTACTGAAAGTGCATCCTTGAGTTTATCGTCAGCAAATCGCGCATAGTAACAGGTGTATTCTTTCGAAGTAAATGCGTTGAATTCGGCACCGAGTTTGTCAAAATGCATTGAAATTTCCAAGGGACCTTTAGTGGACGTACCCTTAAACATCATATGTTCCATAAAATGAGTAAGACCAGCTTGATCTGGGCGTTCGTCGCGAGAACCCACATTAAACCAAAGACCTAAAGATACGGAACGTACTGAAGGCATGGAATAACTGATAACACTCATACCATTTGAAAGCACTGTTTTTAACACACTCATTGATAATGCCTTTCGCAAAAAAGATATTCTTTTCAAGTAAGACAGAGGTAGGTAATCAATTATTGCTGATCTAGGTAGAGCTGAAGAGCCGTTGCAAGTTGATCTGGACAGCTGGTAGGACGAGGACCGCAAGTAATACCCTTTAGTCGAGCAATTACATCTTGTATGGGCATGCCTTCTACTAAGGAAGAAATTCCTTTTTGGTTACCGTTACAGCCACCTATAAAGGTAACGTTTTGAACTTTTCCATCTACTACGTCAAAGGAAATTTTACGAGAACACGTTCCTTGCGTTGTGTACATCATTGACATTGCTTTCCTTTCTATAGTAAACCCTCTACTCCTTAAAAGGAGCAGAGGGCAATGTTACAACTATGACCCGTTGAAGATCGTTACTCTACGTTTAGTGGTCGTTGTGACGACGACGTGGTTTACGACCACCATTTCCGTTATGGTTATTATGACCTGAATCATGATGCTGTTTATTTGATCCAGCTACATCAGGCTTATCTACGCGGTCAAGGTTAATTTTGCCGCTGTTGTCCACTTCGATAACTTCGACCTTAACAATGTCACCAATTGAAAGTACATCTTCAACTTTGCCAACGCGACCATTTGCCATACGGGAAATGTGAAGCAAGCCGTCTTTGCCAGGAGTTAACCGAATAAATGCACCAAAATCTTTGATTCCTACAACTTCGCCATCGTAAATTTCTCCAACTTCTGGAACCTTTACGATGCCAAGAATGGCAGCTTTTGCAGCAGCACCAGAAGCTGCTTCAATTGAAGCAATACGTACTGTGCCGTCTTCTTCAATTTCAATAGTTGCACCCGTTTCGTCCTGAAGACCGCGAATAACCTTACCACCAGAACCAATTACGTCACGGATTTTATCAACAGGAATGTGAATGGTTTCAATATGAGGTGCATAAGGGCTAATTTCCTCACGAGGAGCAGCAATTGCTTCAAGCATGTTCTTCATGATAAAGGCACGACCTTCTTTTGCCTGAGCAAGAGCACGAGCCAAAATGTCAACAGACAAGCCTTTTGCCTTGTTATCCATCTGAAGCGCAGTAATACCGTGTTCGGTACCGCAAACCTTAAAGTCCATATCGCCCAAGAAGTCTTCAAGACCTTGAATATCGGAGAGGATAACAATGTCATCACCCTCTTTAATAAGACCCATAGCAATACCTGCAACGGGAGCCTTAATAGGTACACCAGCATCCATTAAAGCAAGTGTAGAACCGCAGGTAGAAGCCATAGAAGATGAACCATTGGATTCAAGAATTTCAGATACTACGCGAATCGCATAAGGAAATTCTTCTTCATCTGGCAATACCGGAACCAAAGCACGTTCTGCCAAAGCACCATGACCAATTTCACGACGCTTAGGAGCACCCATACGACCAACTTCACCCGTGCAGAATGGAGGGAAATTGTACTGATGCATGTAGCGCTTATGATCTTCAGGATCAATAGAATCTAGACGCTGCCATTCGCTGAGCATACCCAAAGTACAAACGGAAAGAGCCTGAGTTTGTCCACGCTGGAACAAACCTGATCCATGAACGCGAGGTAAATAACCTGCCTTAATATACAAAGGACGAATTTCAGTACTGGTACGTCCGTCAGCTCGTTCACCAGTCTCAATTACCATAGCGCGCATAGCGTGCTTTTCAAGAGCTTTAAGAGCAGCCGCAATGTCACTTGCCCATGCTTCTTGTTCTTCTTCAGTAAAGTCAGATTCTTTAATGGAAGTCTTAAGCTCTTCAACTTTACCAATACGTGCCTGCTTATCAGCATCCTTCAAAGCTGCAGACATTTCATCGAAATGCTTATCAATACGTTTCGCAATAGAAGGATCTGCTGCATGAATAGGCCATTCTTTAGGTTGTGGGTTAACCTTTTCTAAGAAAGCGGACTGCTTTTCGCAAAATGCTGCAATAGCTTCTTGACCGAAGGTCATTGCTGCAAGCATGTCTTCCTCAGTGATTTCTTCGCCGCCTGCTTCAACCATAGAAATGTAATCAGCAGTACCGGCGATAGTTAATTCAAGATCAGAATTTTCTTGTTCTTGATAGGTAGGGTTAACAATGAATTCACGAGTTTCTTTATCGCGTCCAATTCGTACACAAGCTGCTGGGCCATCAAAGGGAGCACTAGCAGACATAAGAGCAGCGCTCGCGCCCATTACACTTATGCAATCTGGTGGATTTTCACCATCAACCACAAACGTCGTTGCTACGATATGAACTTCCTGCTTGAAGCCATCAGCAAATCCAGGACGGATTGGACGGTCAATCATACGAGCAGTGAGTGTTGCCTTATCGGTAGGCTTAGCTTCACGCTTAAGATAACCACCTGGAATGCGACCTACCGCATACATTTTTTCCATGAAGTCTACAGTCAGTGGGAAAAAGTCATAGTCTTTTTCCTGTTCAGAAATAACTGCAGTAACCAATACCGTAGTATCGCCTTGAGTTACCTTTACAGCTCCACTTGCCTGTTTAGCAAGTTCACCAGTAGAAAGCGTATAGTGCTTTCCGTAGAGCTCGAATGATTCAGTAATTTGTTCCATAAAGCTAATCTTTCCTCTTCCCTTGCACCCTATTGCGCAAAGCCTCTTTGCGTCATCCCTTTAGACGCGCGAGCAACATATTTCCCTAATATGTCGACCGCCTTATATGCAAAAGCCCGCGAAGAACGCGGGCTACATGCGTACTAGATATTGTCGCGAATACCAAGCTTCTTGATAAGTTCACGATACTCAAGAACGTCACGGTTCTTAATATAAACCAGAAGACGACGACGCTTACCAACAAGCATCAACAAACCACGACGGGTGTGATGATCTTTTGGATGAGCCTTGAGGTGCTCCGTCAGGTTGCGAATACGCTCGGAAAGAATTGCTACCTGTACTTCAGCGCTGCCAGAGTCCTGTGCATTTTTGCCATATTCCGCAATGAGTTCTGCGGTACGTTCTTTGGAAATGCTATCTTTGTTAGCCATGTTCCACCTTTCTTCTTTTCTGGTTTATTGCTGAGCAAGTAAGCGGTGGTGCATACTAGCTAAGCAATAAGTGCTTACACTGCTTTTTGCAGCCGATTTAGTATAGGGCTTTTCCTAACAGTCAACAAGAAGAATTTTAATATAGATACATATGGTCATAGATTCACCATTATTTTTTGAAAGCGCTTTGATCTATACGGTTTACTGCGTACGCTTAGTCTTGCAGTCCGTAAGAAAATACATACGTCAGAGATTTTAAAGAATAGCCAATATGTATTTTGATCCACGATTGAAGGAATCGTAAAAGCGAGTGTTGCATATCAGTATCTAATTGGTATGTCTCAATTTGTTCGAAGGTGGAATACAATAAAACTTGCGCGCAGTGAAGTACTAAAGGATGTACCCACTGCGTTTCAAATAGAGAGCGACAATGAGTGCAAACTAGCCCTCCGTCTAAATAAGAAAACGCCACCGACTTGCCACAATGTATAGCTTGAGTATGCATTGTCTCGGTATTACGTAACCAAGTTCTGATACCAGATATATTCCTACGTA
>URMQ01000012.1 GCA_900548955.1 uncultured Eggerthella sp.
GTCAGCGCGGCCTTTCCTGCCATCTGACGCATATCAGAGTTTCTTCCAACCGCGTGAAGCTAATACTGCCTTGCCGCCATCATAGAGTGCTCCACCGGGGTCGCAGGCAAAACTTGCAATAGAGCCAAGCATTACAATGCGACCTGATTGTTGCGCACGCATTTGAGGCAAAATAGCACGGGTAACATTGAGGGTGCCGAAAACATTGGTATCAAAAATAGCACGAGTTTCTGTGTCGCTCAGTTCTTCAAGGGCGCCAAAAATACCGTAGCCTGCATTGTTGACTAAAACATCAATACGACCAAAGGTGTCAAGTGCGGTTTTAACCGCGCTGTCAATTTGATCTTGTTTGGTAACGTCCAACGCTACAGGAAGTAAGTTTTCATGTTCGCCAAGAGCAGCAGTTACTGCTTCGGGCTTTCTTGCGGTTGCTACTACGCAGCATCCGTGCGCTAAGGCGGTTCGAGCAAATTCGCTACCAAACCCTCGGCTTGCGCCAGTAATAAACCAAACAGGGGTGTTCATTGAGTGTTCCTTTCAATTCGCAATTGTTTTTCAAGTTGATGTTCATATCAATAAAAGCAACTGAGGTGTTGGCGTTAATTCTGTAGTGCTGCGAGCTTCGATACTGATATTCCGTTTTCTATAGTAGTGGATTTGGAAACGGATATAGCAGTGAATATGGCAGTCGATAGAACTAGAGATGTTTTTGCAGCGAAGACAATTTCCGAGGAGAAATCACTCCTTTTTCGGTAATGAAAGCAGTAATCATAGTAGCGGGAGTAACGTCAAATGCGGGATTATAAATATTCACTCCCGTAATAGACCTCGGCAGTACTTCGTTGGGGTTGCGCTGTTCGATGGTTATGGCGCTACCTTCCGACAAGGTCCAGTCCAACGTTGAAGTGGGTGCTGCTACATAAAACGGTAGATGGTGGTATCGGGCAAGAACTGCAAGCCCATAGGTTCCAATTTTATTGGCAGTATCGCCGTTAGCGCAGATTCTGTCAGCGCCCACCACGATAGCGTCAATTTTTCCTTGAGCCATAAGGCTTGCTGCCATGTTGTCACAGATAAGAGTCGCTGGAATACCAACTTGTGCCAACTCCCAAGCGGTAAGGCGTGCGCCTTGTCCAACAGGTCGTGTTTCGTCGGCGTAAACATGGGCTATTTTGCCTTGTTCAAAGGCGGAATATATCACGCCGAGCGCAGTTCCGTAAAAAGCTGTTGCAAGGGAGCCGGCATTACAGTGCGTAAGAATTCGAGCATTATCGGGCAAAAGCGTAGATCCGTAAGTGCCTATTGATCGGCAACATGCTTCATCTTCAATAATAAGAGTCTGAACTTCTTGGGCAACTTGTGTGCATAAGGTAGTGGGTTTTTCGTTTTGTTCAAGAGCGGTAATTAGAGCGTTTCGTGCACGGTTGACACCCCATGATAGATTAACTGCGGTGGGGCGAGCATTTGAAATATAGTCACAAACTCGATGGAGGTTTTCCAAGAAATGATCTTTTTTGAACTCGCCCTCTTTTATAGAAATGCCTTTGTTTGGTCTATCTTCATGACAAAAGGCTTCGTTTGAAATATAGAGGCTTACTGCGGCAGCTCCTGCAACGCCAAGGGCAGGGGCACCTCGTATTTCAAGACGTTTGATAGCATCAACCATACGTTCCCAAGTTTGAATCTCAATATACGAAAGCTCATAGGGCAGTTTTGTTTGATCAATAATGCGCGCACAATTTCCCTCTTGGGAAAGAGAAATTGTGCGGGGAAGATTTGATATGCCCATAGGTGCGTACTTTCTTTCTTGAACTATTCAATCCCGTTTTAAGGCTAAATGATGTTTAGTGCTCCTATCCGGAAGTGTTTTGTTCGCTTGAAGTGTCTCCAGAACTATCGCTAGATGTATCGGAGCCTGAATTTCCGGAACTGTTTGAAGTTCCCGAGACTTCAGCTGAAACAGCCGCGATGCTTGTGTTGCTTTCTTCGATCTTAGCAAGAATGCGATCTGCCTCATCCCCTTCTGCGGGAGTGGGCTGATAATTGTTGCTGCTCGAAGATGAAGAAATTGAACAAGGAATAACGTTGATGGAATCATCGGTTGCAACATCGTTTCCGGTAACGGTAAAGGTTTGCTGGAATATCATGCAGTCTTTGTCGCTAGGGTTTTTGTTGCCGCCAAAGCAGAAGTTGCCCAAACTGTATACGATGTAACGACCATTATATTTTTCGTATCCTTGAATTACATGGGGGTGAGAGCCAACCACAATGGTGGCACCTGCGTCGATTGCGGCATGACCAAGTTCAACCTGATCTGCTCCAGGAACTGTTTCTTTTTCAATTCCCCAATGCGTAAAGACAATAATGATTTGCGCACCTTCGTTTTTAGCAGCGTTGATGTTTGCAACCATTTCATCTTTAATATCAAGGCCTTCAGCAAGCATATAGGTGCCAATAAGAGCAACTTTTACGCCTTTGACATCGGCATAAGCAATGCGGTCGTAGCCAAAGTTCACAATACCTGCTGCATCAAGGGCGGCAATGGTGTCGTTATAGCTTTGCTCCCCGTAGTCGCGTGAGTGATTATTAGCAAGAGACGCAGCTTCAATATTGCCCGACTTTAAGATTTCGGTATATTCAGCAGGACCTTTAAAGGCAAAGGTTTTATCTTGACGCGATTCGGATTCGGTAAGGGTGCCTTCCATGTTGACGACGGTATAGTCATCGGATCCGAAAATACTTGCAACATTTTTCATAAAGTAAGCAGGATCACCTGCGTCGTCATAGACTGCCGTGAAGCTAGTAGAGGGATCGAAGCTTGAATCGGTACCTAGGGTACAGTCACCCGCAAAGGAGATAGTAAGAGAAGTTGGGGTAGGGGCACTTTCCGAAACGGAAAGGGTTTCGTCTTGCTGTGTTTGTGGCGGCGCGGTAAGTGCTCCTACTACATTGACGATAAGTACGATAAGCAGAACAAGGACAATAATGCCTCCGCCAATAAAGAAGGGCAGTTTCGATCTGCTGCTAGCATTAAATGTTGCTGCGTTTCCAGATCTGCCAGTAGTTCCTCTGCGTCCGCTGAAAGAACGATGTCTGCCAACATATACATCGTTTTCGTTGTGGGAGTACCAACGAGGGTCTTCCAGGCTGGTATCTAGCGTTGCTCGTGGTTCGCGAGAGCCTTTTGCATGATTTGGATCGTACCAAGAGGTCTGATTCTGGATAGGGTCACGCCGCGATGGAGACGATTCGGAGTAACTAAAGTCTTGGCGTTGATCGTCGTAGTATGCATCAGCGGTTTGGCTATAGCCGTTATAGCGCTGATTGATAGTGCGTCTTTCGTTATCGTAATATTGGCGATCCGTATTTTGAGCAGCAAAGGGTTCGTTGAACTGATCCATGTACTGCCGTGAACGATGGGTTTGGCTATTTTGATTAGAAAAAGCGGTTTGCCTAGATTGGTCAGATATTCTTTGGGATCGTGGCGAAGCTTGCGAAGCCCAGCTAGGCATTTGTCTGGATGTAGGCATCTGGCTAGAAGCGCCAGAAGAAGCTTCCTTTTGGCTGCTGTTTCTTGCAACATGCGCTGCGTCGTTTGCGGAAATACGAGATCTATCAAAATACCCATCTGAAGTTGATGAGCCTGGGTTTGAAGAGCGACGCCTAGGAACCGGTCTTCCATCGATAACATTACGTTCACGTGAACGAGGATCGGATGGAGTATGACGTCGACGTGGGTTGCGATTATCCATAGTTCTCCTTGTAAAAAATGTATGGTCACATGATACTCCAGAGCAGGCATTATGTGTTTCTGCTTTCGTATAACTGGCAAAGGGTGTATTCTAGCCTCGAAAGAATAGAAAGAGGTAGTAACTTATGAGTCTTGGAAGATCCCGCAACGGGGTAATTTTGAAAAGTCCTCGAGAAATAGAGGAAATGGCAGAAGCGGGTCGTTTATCGGCAAAAGTACTTCGCGAAGTAGGTTCTCGTGTTCAGCCAGGCGTTTCAACAGCAGAATTGGATCATCTAGCTGAAATGCTGATCCGTATGGAAGGTGGTGTTCCTGCATTTAAGGGCTATGGCGGATTCCCAGGATCAATTTGTGCTTCTATTAATGAGCAAATTGTTCATGGTATTCCTTCTAAGAATGTTATTTTGCAGGAAGGTGATATTTTATCTGTTGATACGGGAGCAATTGTTGGTGGCTGGGTAGGAGACAACGCCTGGACCTTCCCTGTTGGAAAGATTTCTCCTGAAAAACAGCGCTTGCTTGAGGTTACTGAAAAATGCATGTGGGCAGGTATTGAGGCTGCTCGTCCTGGCAACCACTTAGGAGATATTGGTCATGCCATTCAGGAAATTGCTGAAAAGGCAGGCTACGGTGTTGTTCGTGAATATGTTGGTCATGGTGTTGGTCGCAACATGCACGAAGAGCCAAATGTTCCTAACTATGGTCGCAAACACCATGGTATGAAGTTGGAGCCAGGCATGGTAATCGCGATTGAGCCTATGATTAATATTGGTACCTACCGCACGAAAGTTATGAGCGATGGTTGGTTGGTTGTGACGCGTGATGGTAAGCCTTCGGCTCATTTCGAAAAGACCATTGCTATTACTGAAGATGGTCCGCGTTTATTGACAGTAGAACCTGATTATAGGCGCCCGGTAGAGCCAAAGAACAACTAAGAAAACAGCAAATAAAATAGCAATAAGAAAACAAACAAAAGAAAACCTCCTCGACATTTGTTAGTCAAATACGAGGAGGTTTGATTATGCGAATTTAATCTTTGTTAGTCTTCGCGTCCCGATGAAAAGAAGACGCGCGAAGTGCGACCATAAAAGGTTTCATACTTGTAGCGCAACAATATAGTAGGTTCGTCGCCTTTGCGTACCACTACGCGGCGAATAGGACGTTCTGAGGGAATAATTTCGCCATCAATAAACATGGTTGCTTCGCGGTTTGCGCTTGACGGGTCCATGAACACTTCCGCTACATCGGAAGGGCCTGTTACTAATGCGCGCGAATGTAAAGAGTGGGGAGCAATAGGAACTACTACCAATCCGCTGTAGCCAGGAGCGACTAAGGGGCCACCAGCGGATAATGCGTACGCGGTTGATCCTGTTGCGGTTGCGATAATAATGCCGTCGCCCTTAACATCGGCTACCATTTCGCCCGATACGGCATAGCGGCAATCAATAACACGGCCTTGCGCGCCACGGGCAAGTACCAATTCGTTTAGAGCAAAGTACTGAGCGGAAGAACCCTCGGTGGGGCAAGCATCTGGATCGGGATCTACGTTTTCATCACCTTCGTAGAATACATTGATACAGAGATTGGTACGCTGCTCAATGGTCAAATCTCCTGCTAGAGCAGCAGCAACAGCTGGAATGATGCCGTCTTCGTTGGAGTTTGCCATAAAGCCTAAATGTCCAAAGTTCACGCCGAGGATAGGAATACGACGGTATTTGATTTGAGCAGCCGTGCGCAAAATGGTGCCGTCACCACCAAGAACAACGGCTAAGTCGTAGGAGTCTATGTCTTCCACTTTTTCTGATTCGCTTATGGAAAGCGAAGAGCGCAAATCGTCAGTATCGTATGCGCGATAGTCAACTCCCTGCGAGGCCAGGTATACTTCTAGCAGCAACGCTGATTCAAGGGCTTTAGGGTTGTAATTATTGCGAACAATCAGAACACGCATGAATATTTCCTTAGTATGTTTTACCGTACGATGTTATTGTATGGTTCTTTAGCTTGATTCATTATATGGTTCATTGAATCCGATCAATTATAGACGCAACATGAGGACATATGGCAAACGATTCACAAGATAGCATCATAAAAAACACGGGGTTAATTACTCTTTGTACGCTAGGCTCGCGCGTAACTGGCTTGTTGCGTACGTGGGCAATGGCGTTTGCTTTGGGTAACACCTTGCTTACCTCAGCCTACCAAATTGCTTATAACATGCCAGCGATGATTTATGAGTTGGCGGCATCAGGCGTGTTGGCAACGGCGTTTTTGCCCCTCTATTTGCTGATGAAGGAAAAAGAGGGCAACAAAGGCGCTTACGATTTTGCTTCAAACATTTTATCTATCACCATTATCGCGTTAGGCTTCTTAACCCTGGCGTGCTCATTCTTTTCGCCAGCAGTAATTGAAACGCAGACTTTTACAGTTGATTCGGGCGATTCAAAAGATCTTGCTATCTTCTTTTTCCGTATTTTTGCTATTCAGATCTTACTTTATGGTGTTGGTGCGGTAATTACCGGTATTTTGAACGCAGAACGCACCTACCTTATGCCCTCCTTGGCTCCTGTTATTAACAACATCGTGGTTACTATTGTGATGTTTGGTTTTGTGCCACTGTCTGCATGGAATCAGGAATTTGCACTATGGTGGCTTGCTATTGGTACTTCGGCCGGCGTTTTGTGTCAGTTCGGCATTCAGATTCCTGCGCTTATTAAACAGGGGTTCCGCTATCGTCCTCATGTCAACTTGCGCGATCCTATGTTAGTAGAGGCACTTAAAGTAGCAGCACCTATGTTTTTATACATTGCGGGTACGATGATTACGTTTAGTTGTCGTAACGCTTTTTCACTTGAAGCTGCTCCAAATGGCCCCTCTACACTGAATTATGCATGGACTTGGTACCAGTTGCCTTATGGTGTTATTGCAGTATCTCTTTCTACGACGCTTTTAACAGAGCTTTCTGATTGTGCCGCTCGTGAAGATTGGGATGGTTTTAGGGGATATATCCGTTCAGGCCTGCGTTCGACGTTCTTTTTAATCATTCCTTTGGCGTTTTTAGTGGGCGCTTTGGCGCAACCTTTAATGCAGCTCTTTCAAGCGGGTGCCTTTACCGCAGATGAAGTAGCTAATGTAGGAAGCATTCTGGCGCTTTGGGTGATAAGTTTGCCGTTCTATGCGGGATATATGTATATGTATCGTGTGTTCGCAGCACTTCGTAGCTTTATGAAATTTGCCATTATTGACTTCATTATTCGTTTGGGCCAGGTTGCTGGATATTGGTATTTGTGCCAACCAGAAATTCTTGGATTGGCAGGTATCCCCATTTCCGACTTGGCATTTTATGCCGTGATGATGGTAGTGTGCTCGCTTATAGTTCGCGGCAAAGTGGGAAGCTACGGCAATCGCGGCATTGTGGTGGTATTTGTTAAGACCGCGCTTGCTGGTTTAGTTGGTGCGGTGATTGCTGGCGTACTTGCAAATGGTTTATCGACGCTGCTCTCAGGGATCGCAATCAATGCGGTTATTGAAGCAATCATTATTCTTGCGATTTCTGGTTGTGTTGGTCTGGTTGTTTCGTTTGGCTTGTGTCGCGTTTTGCGCGTTGAGGAATTCTCGGTTTTGGAACGCATCGGAGGCAAGCTGTTTGGGCGTTTCTTGCCGAAAAAGCGCGGAAAGCATGCGCGCTAATGGTCTTTGAGTGAAATAAAGTATACCGAATCACATAAGAGTATTTTGCATTCTTACTAGCTTCGCTTATTTCACGCTTCAAGAAGGCAATATAACGTAGCGAAGCTAACGCACAAAAGATATGTGCATCCCTCTATTTTCTGGTGCTAATCAGGGGCTACGTTTTTTACGAGCCTTCTTTCAGCGTGCGCTCAGGATAGCAAGAATGCAAAAATATCCCTATATGTTCAGATGAAATTGAGTTCAAAAGGCTTAATGACCTACGCCGCTCAGTCGCAACCCAATAACACCTAGCAGTACCAGTGCCAAGAAGAATAGTTTGAGTGGGTCTTTGCTTTCTTTGAATACGGCAATACCAAATAGGGTAATGAGAATAGTGCCAACACCAGTCCATACCGCATACGCAATGCTTAAAGGTAGCTCGGTTGTTGCGATAGAAAGCATTCCGATAGAGCAAATAGTGGATGCAATGCATAAAATAGTCCACTTTTTCTTCTTGAATCCTTCGGATAACTTAAGGCATACGGTAAACCCCAGTTCAAAGAAAGATGACATAAAGAGAATAATCCACATCATTATTCATCACCTTCCTTAGTGTTGGTTTTAAAGGATTTCATCTCGCAAGACGCGGTTTCCACTGCGGTATTTTGAGGAACGCGTGCATGGGTTTGGTTATAGCGCTCCACCATCTTGCTTGCTTGTTTTGCTGCCTCTTTTGCATCGCAGTACTTAAGGCCAATAACCCCAATCATCAAAATGGCAATGGAGACAATTTTAAGAAGATTGATTGATTCGCCTAATCCAATCATGCCCACAATGCTGGTGCCCACAATACCAAGTCCTGTGAATACGCCGTAAGAAACGCCTATGCCCAGCGTGGCAACTGGCTTTTCAAGCAAAAAAAGATTTGCTGCTAGGATCGCAATCGTAATAACGGTGTAGAAAGGATCAGAAAAGCCATGAGAAAGTTTCATGGTATAGGCCCATACCACTTCAAGACATCCTGAAAGAATAAGGAATAGCCATGCTGTAGTGTGGCTGCGGGTGTTTAGATTTTGCGTACTCAATGGTTAAAACTCCCTTATCAATTAATCCTGCGTGCTTTGGCTGTTCTGGGTTGCAAAGAAGGGTTACTGCAGAGTCTTGGTGCCCTTCGTGTTGCTTTTTGCGAACATAAAGAAAGCCCAGGAACAACACATTAATGCTGCTCCCGGGCTTTTGTCCCGCCGTGGTAGCTAAGTATTTCTTAGCCGTTTTCTCTTGGACCTGCTTAGTAGACTATTCGGTAAACTAACGGAACCCTAGAAAACTTTAAACACATTGTTGGTGAGTATAGCAAATTAGCGATGATAAAAACGGCGCTGCTCGTACTTTGGTTCGCAGCATACGTTAATGCCAAGAGTGCGGTACAAGCGTTCGTCGGTCGGGGACAAAATGACACTGAAGAACGCATCGCAGCCTTTCAGTTCTCCTGCGTGGTCAATTAGTTGCTTTGCAAGAGGGTTGGTAGCGCTTGTAACCGAAAGAGCGAGCAGGGTTTCATCGGAGTGAAGACGGGGATTGCGAGAATGAAGGGTTGAAGTTTTAAGATCGCAAATTGGCTCAATAACTTCATTGCTTATAACGTCAATCGAATCATCCACACCTGCAACACCCTTAAGAGCGTTCATTAAAAGGGAAGATGCAGCGCCTAGCAAATCCGAAGTTTTGCCAGTTACTACCGTGCCATCAGGTAAAACCATAGCGCCAGCAGGGCGACCAGTGGTTTCTTCCTTCATTAATGCAGCAGAGCGCGCAGGCGAGAAGTTAATATCAACTCCGGCTTGGTTCATTAAAAGCTCTAGGCGTTCAACATATTCCTGGCCCATGCCAGTGCGGCGCGCTTCAACAGCAGCTTGGAAGTAACGACGAACGATTTCCATCTTGGCAGCATTGCGTACGGCTTCATCATCGATAATGGCGTTACCTGCCATGTTCACGCCCATGTCAGTTGGTGACTGATAAGGGCTTTTACCCAAGATGCGCTCCATCATAGCCTTGAGCACTGGGAAGATTTCCACATCGCGGTTGTAGTTAACGGTAGTTTCGCCATAAGCCTCCAAGTGGAAGGGGTCAATGGTGTTTGCATCGTTAAGATCTACCGTTGCCGCTTCATACGCGATATTGACGGGATGTTTTAGTGGTAAATTCCAAATAGGGAAGGTTTCATATTTCGCATAGCCTGCTTCAACCCCGCGATTATGTTCGTGGTAGAGCTGCGAGAGGCAGGTTGCCATTTTGCCAGAGCCAGGACCAGGAGCGGTTACTACAACAAGCGAACGAGAAGTTTCAATGTATTCGTTATGTCCATAGCCTTCTTCGCTTACGATACGTGCGGTGTCGTACGGATAACCTGCAATAGGGTAGTGCAAATAGCTTTTAATGCCTAGGCTATCCAAACGATGACGGAAAGCCATTGCTGAAGGCTGATTTTCATATTGAGTAATTACAACGCCAGCGGTAGCAAATCCCATAGATTGGAAGATATCCAGCAGGCGCAGCACGTCTTCGTCGTAAGTAATACCCAAATCGCCGCGGATCTTGGATTTTTCAATATCGTTTGCATTAATAGCAACAATTATTTCCACATCGTCGATCAGCTGTTTAAGCATGCGAATTTTGCTGTCGGGCTCAAAGCCGGGTAATACGCGTGAAGCATGAAAGTCATCAAACAGCTTTCCACCAAACTCCAAATACAGCTTGCCGCCAAATTGGCTGATGCGATCACGAATGTGTTCAGCTTGAAGGGCAATGTATTTATCGTTGTCAAAACCGATGCGCATGGAAAAATCCTCTCATCTGAAAACGATTTCAAAATCAAACCAATGATTGAAAGCGGGTACTAAACAGTAACGATTAGGCTGCTGTTTAATAGGAGTTTCAAGCTTTCATCGTGGTAGGAAACTTTTAACCAAACTAGTATATAGCAGCCTTAAACAAGCTTGAGAAAAATGTCCCATTGAAAATTCGACTATTTCAAACGTGTTAAAACATTGCTTTGTTAAAGGACTTGAAACAGTGGCTTTTGAAGCTAGGTAGTGAAAATGATTGAGGTACAGCAGCTTAGGTAGGGTACCTGAAGTGATCAAATTAGAGACTCGATACTGGAATAAAGCAAAGTGGTGCATCTAGGGGACGGTAGTATGGCAAAGCATATTTTTGTGACAGGTGGTGTAGTTTCATCCTTAGGGAAAGGAATTACGGCAGCGTCGCTTGGGCATTTGCTCAAGGCGCGAGGATATAAGGTAACCATGCAAAAAATGGATCCTTATTTGAATGTGGATCCAGGAACAATGTCTCCTTTTCAGCATGGCGAGGTGTTTGTGACCGAAGATGGTCACGAGGGCGATTTTGATCTTGGTCATTACGAGAGATTTATTGATGAGAATTTGTCGCGCGAATCAAATTTTACGCAGGGTTCTATTTATAAAAGCCTCATTGCCCGTGAAAGACGTGGTGATTTTCTAGGTGGCACAGTTCAGGTTATTCCTCATGTCACAGAAGCCATTAAAGAACGCCTTCGTCGTATTGCTGACCAATCGAATGCTGACATTGTGCTATCGGAAATTGGCGGCACGATTGGCGACATTGAGTCGCAGCCCTTCATTGAAGCGGCGCGACAGTTCAAGAAGGAACGCCCCGAAGGTGATGTATGCTTTGTTCATGTAACCTTGGTTCCCTATATTGGTGCAGCTCACGAAGTAAAAACAAAGCCAACGCAGCATAGCGTTAAGGAATTGCGTTCTTTGGGTGTTCAACCAGACTTTATAGTGTGCCGTTCTGATCATGAAATCACTGATCAAGTTCGCGAAAAGATTGCGTTGTTTTGCGATGTGGAAGTAGGGCATGTTTTAGCATGCGTAGATATGCCTTCAATCTATCAGGTTCCCTTAGCTCTGTTTGATCAAGGCTTTGATGTGCAGGTATTGCGTCGTTTGAATTTGCCTGTAAACGAAATAGATTTATCTCCGCTAAAACACTTCTTGTCGGCTTCTGATGCATGTGAAGGCGAAGTACATATTGGTGTTGTTGGTAAATACGTAAGCTTGCCCGATGCTTATTTGTCGGTTATTGAGGCTTTGGGTCATGCAGCAGTTGCAAATGGTGTGCACGTCGAAATTCAACTAGTAGATGGCGAAGAGCTTTCAGAGAAAAACGTAGAAGAAATTCTAAGCCCAATGGATGGCATTCTTGTCCCGGGTGGTTTTGGGCAGCGTGCTTTTGAGGGTAAAATTGTCGCAGTGCGCTATGCGCGCGAACATAATGTTCCTTTCTTGGGAATTTGCTTAGGCCTACAGGCTGCTGTTTGCGAATTTGCGCGTTATGCAGCAGGGTTAGAGGGAGCAACTTCGACGGAATTTGATGAAGAGGCGCGCTATTCGGTGATAGATCTAATGCCCGAACAAGAAGATATTGAAGACAAGGGCGGAACCATGCGTTTGGGCGCTTATCCGTGCAGACTTATTAAAGATTCTCTAGCGTTTAAGGTGTATGGAGAAGAGTTAATTTACGAACGTCATCGTCATCGTTATGAAGTAAATAATGCCTATCGCGATATTCTAGAAAGCGCAGGTTTGTGTATTAGTGGAATTTCGCCCGATGGACGCTTGGTAGAAATGATTGAGTTGCCTAATCATCCTTGGTTTATTGCTAGTCAAGGCCATCCTGAATTCAAGAGCCGCCCCACGAAGCCTCATCCTTTGTTTGTGGGGTTTGTTGGTGCTGCTTGCGCGAAACGGCAGGACGCGAAGCAGTAGGACAAATAGAAAAGTAGAATGGTATAGTTCAAAGGGTCACGGCATCACCAAAAAGGGTGCGAATGTGCGGATATTTTGGAGGCGCGACCCGCTATGTTCTTTATTCAGGACTTCATAGGGTATCTAGTGGCGGAGAGGGGAGCTTCTCCAGCTACCGTGCGTGCCTATCAAGATGACCTGAATGATTACCTGGCGTTCTTGAAAAAAACCTACCAAGTAGAAGAGGCGGCACACATAACGCGAGAACAAATACTTGCGTTTCAGATGGAACTTTATAAAAGGGGGCTGGCCCCCACCACTATTGCGCGGCGTACTTCAACTATAAAGAGCTATCACAAATTCCTGGTTCGTGAAAATTTAGTTTCGAAGGATCCTTCTCAGATGGTGGGAAGCCCTAAAAAGCCAGAAAAACTCCCTGATGTTTTAAGCATCGATCAGGTTTGTTCTTTGTTGGATGCCATGCCCTTTACTACGCCTATCGAGATTCGCAATGCCACTATGATGGAAGTGCTATATGGATGCGGTTTACGCGTAAGTGAGTTAGTGGGACTTGACTTGGATCGTGTGCGATTCGATGAAGGAATACTGCGCGTGTTGGGCAAAGGGTCAAAAGAGCGCCTTGTGCCTTTTTCAGGCGTGGCGGTTTTACGTGTGAAAACTTACCTGAAAGATGCGCGTCCGTACTTAACGTGCAGTAAGGCTCATCCAAATGCTGCGTTGTTTTTAAATGCTCGCGGTGGGCGCCTTTCGCGCCAGAGCGTTCACAAGATAGTGGAAAAAGCAGGGCTGCGCATTGGCATAAAGAATTTGCACCCCCACACTCTGCGCCATTCGTTTGCAACGCACTTGCTTGAAGGTGGAGCAGACTTGCGTGCTATCCAAGAAATGTTGGGGCATTCTGATATTTCTACCACTCAAATTTATACCCATGTTCAAGCATCGCATTTACGCGAAGAATATTTGGCGGCGCATCCAAGAAATAAATAGCCATATAAAACACTTGTTTTTTTAAAGGTAGTCTTCTTTATATCAGCTTTCTGGATGTGTTGATACAGCTTTCTGGATGATTTAAAACGACTTTCTGAATGTGTTAATACGGCTTTTGGATAGCTTTCCCACTTTCTCCCCCTTGACGTCAATGAGGAGCCGGAAATTGTTTTTTCTTGGATTCTCAGCATGTATTGGATCCTTGTTTTATGTAGACGAGTCAGTTTCTAGTCAGTTTCTGTGCCCTCTTTCACTTATTAGCTGAAACAAATAAGTGAAATCTGTCCGTAATCCACGCTTCCCCCACAAAGTCTCCCACTTTCCCCCACGATTTAACAAAACGATATCTAGTGGTTTCATTAAGCGAAACAACTATATATAGATAAAAATGCTGAAAAAATTAAAACTCGAGGTACTTTGTGGGGAATGAAGGGGAAATATAGTGGGTTGAATTCCCAATTTGTGTTGCAATGTGGGAATTGCTCGCCTAAAATTAACTCCACGAGGGAACCCCGAAAGGAGAGCAGTTGTGAGCGAGCTTCTTGGCGAATACAGCCGTAAGCTGGATGCCAAGGGACGCCTGTCTCTTCCTGCAGAATTTCGTAAGGTTCTTTCCGACAATCTCAGGGTGACACCTGATCCTACGGATCAATGTCTTCTGGTATTTGAAACTGAAGCTTTTACTGCGTGGGTTGATAGCCTTTTTGAGGCGCAGGGTGGCTATAGCGCCAGCAACCGCAAAATGGTTGCTCAGCGCAAGGTTTTAAATTCACGTGCTAAACCATGTGAAGTAGATAACTCGGGTCGCATTCATCTGTCTCCCCAACAGCGCGATTCTGCTTCTTTGGATAAAGACGTTGTTATCGTGGGTGATACTGATCATTTTGAGATTTGGAATGAGGAGCGTTGGAACCAGTTTGTCGAAGAAACCGATGTGGCTTCTTTGGTGAGCTAGGACAAGGCACGTGAATAATGACAAATGAATATCGGCATATTCCCGTTCTGCTTTCCGAATGCATTGAAGCTTTGCATTTGTCCGAAGGACAAACCTATGTGGATGCAACATTAGGGGGAGCGGGACACTCTCTTGAAGTTGCCAAAAGAATAGGTCGTGCGGGTCATTTAATTGGTATCGACCAAGATGAAGTCGCACGTAAAGCAGCGCGTGAACGTTTAGAGGCGCTGCCTGATGATATTCGCCCTACGATTGATGTCGTAGAAGGAAACTTCGGAGATTTGGATTCGCTTTTGGTAGCGGCGCAAGTTCCTTCTATCGATTCGATTTTGTTCGACTTGGGAGTTTCGTCGGTACAAATTGATACGCCTGCTCGTGGCTTTTCCTTTAAGGAAACCGGCCCTCTTGATATGCGGATGGATCCGAGGAAAAACACCTTAACCGCAGCTGAGATCATCAACACTTATAACGCAGCAGATCTCACTCGGGTCATCCGTCAATATTCTGACGAACGTTGGGCAAGCAGGATTGCAGATTTCGTGGTAGAGGCTCGCAAGAATGGTCCTATCACGGAAACAGAACAGCTGGTAGACATCATCAAAGCAGCTGTCCCCGCTTCGGCGCGTCGCGCTGGCGGTCATCCTGCAAAGCGTACGTTTCAGGCATTGCGTATCGAAGTGAATGGTGAACTTGATGTTTTGCAAAGGGGTCTCGAAGCGGCAGTAAGATGGCTTGCTCCTGGAGGATATATAGCAGTAATCAGCTATCACTCTTTGGAAGATCGAATTGTGAAGGATCTGTTTAAGAAACTTTCGCAAGGATGTACTTGCCCTCCTGACCTACCAATTTGTGTATGCGGAAACAAGCCGGTATTAAGAGTTTTAACGCGAAAGCCTATAGTGCCAACTCCTGAAGAAATACAACGCAACCCGCGTTCGCGCAGCGCAAAACTTCGAGTAGCGCAACGCTTAGATGAAAACAAATAACTGCCTTGCTCCGAATGAACCACTAAAACGCAATAAGGAGGTGAGTAGATGGCAGGCGCACCAGCATATCGCTACGATCATGAAATAGCTCAGCCTTATCGCCAGCCAGCTCCTTCTGTCCGTGTTGTTCCCGGTAGAAAGCAAGCAGTCAATCCTGCGCTTTCTGATGTTGCTATTGTAGGCATCAAGGCACTCATCGCTTGTTTGATAGTTTTTCTTGTTATTGGTTTTGTGCGAGTTGGTCTTGCTTCTGCAGCTTATAGCACCGCTTCTCAGTCAAGTGATTTACGTACGCAAATTGCAGATGCTCGCACTACAGCAGATTCGCTTGCGGTTCAGGAAAGTTTACTTTCTAGTCCAAGCAATATTCGAACTCAGGCTGATGAAAAACTCAAAATGAAAGCAGGGATAAGTACTGAAACTATCACCTTATCGGTTGATCCTGTTTCTATTGATTCTGCTGGAAATCTTTCTTTTGCGGGAAGTGCTTCTCGCATTGCTTCGCAAGGATAAATTCTTATGGCAGATAGGCATTCTTCGCGGCGTTCTCATTCGCAGCGGGTGCATGAACAGCAGTCTGCTTCCCGTAATCGGCACTCCGCACCTTCTGGCTCTTATAGAGGTTCAACACGGGGAAGCGGTTCTGGCGGAACGCGCTTTTTCGATCAAGATCAATTTAATGGTCGTCTTGGTTGGGTCCTTGTTATTTTTCTGGCGGTGGCTGCTATTTTGGCGCTTCGCTTAGTATGGCTTCAGGTTATCGATGCGCAAAACAATTTAGACAGAGGAACTTCGCGCGAAGTGACGGTTGATATCGAACCGCGGCGTGGCACCATTTATGATCGTAATGGCACTATTTTGGCTACTACGGTTGATGCCTACAATATCTTTTGTCATCCCCATGTGGTAAGTGCTGATAAAGTAGATCAGCTTGCTCAGGCACTTGCTAATACCTGTGGCGGTAAAGCGCAGGACTATAAAGAAAAGATCCAGCAGGACACCAATTTCGTATACCTTTTTAAGGGCGCCGATGAAAATGCTATGAATGTTATTAAAGATTTGGGCATAGATGGCGTTGATTACGAGAAGACATCCAAACGCGTATATCCTTGCGGAGCAACTGCAAGTCAAATTATCGGTGTTCTCAATACCGATGGTGATGCTATTACTGGTTTGGAGCTATATTACAACGATATTTTGGGTGGTACCCCAGGGCAAAAAACCCAGGAATACAGTAAAGAAGGCGTTCCTGTTCCAGGTACTGAACACGTAACTGCTGAGGTAGTCAATGGACAAGACATTGTTCTTTCGATAGACGTTGATATGCAGCAAAAACTCGAAGAGGCTCTTGAGGTACGCGTAGAGGAAGTGCAAGGATCGGGCGGCAGTGCCATATTGATGGATTCTGCAACGGGTGAAATTTATGCCTGCTCTTCTTCGCCAACATTTGATATCACTGATTTATCTGAGATCGAAGAGGGAGCTACAAATCTTTCAGGTATTTCATATGCTTACGAGCCAGGTTCTATTATGAAACCAGCAACGATGCTTGCCGCGCTCGAAGAAGGCGTGGTTACTCTTGATTCAAAATATTGGTGCCCGGCAACGCTTGAGGTAGATGAATATACCATTACCGACTCGCATCCTCGTGGAGATATGGAAATGGATGTTTCTACCATTATTGCGGATTCGTCTAATGTAGGTGTTTCACTTATAGCGCGCGATTTAACCTTTGAAAAACTCTACGAGTATATTCAGAAATATCAGTTAACTGAACTTACTGGCGTTGATTATCCTGGTGAAGCGAAGGGAACTATTTCTTCGCGTGATACCTGGGCAGAAGTGCAGGGTTATAACATCAGTTTCGGTCAAGGTTTTACCACGACCCCTATAGCAATGGTTCGCTTTTACGCGGCGCTTGCTAATAATGGCACGGCAACCCAGCCACACTTTTTGCTGGATGTGCCAACAGAAAATGAAGACAGAGCCTATGCCACCTCTCAACTTACCGATAACCAAAATGCAATTAATGACCTAGAAACCATGATGCAGGCAACGGTCGATAGAGGCACAGGTACTGACGCTCAGATGGATGGTTATCGCGTTGTTGGTAAAACAGGTACGGCAGAAATTGCATCCGAAACAGGTGGATATAAAGAAAGTGTATATAACCTAGCCTTTATAGGCTATCTGCCTGACTCTTCAACGAATTTGGTTTGCTTTGTTGGGGCTTACGATGTTCCCGGGGAAAGACAAACGGTTCAAGCGTTTCACGATATAATGGCTTTTGCGATAGATCGCTATAACATCACTCAGAATTGAGGTTTCTATGACGCATAAAACATGTGGAGAACTGTTTGCAGGAATTGACTGCACAATTATTGGAAATCCTGACGAACCCATTTCTGGAATTGCTTATCGTAGTGACGCAGTGCATCCAGGCGATGCTTTTTGTTGCATTGTGGGACTCAAAGCTGATGGTCATTCGTTTGCTCAAGATGCCATTGATCGTGGTGCGCGTGTTTTGATTGTGGAGCGCAAGGTGTATTTAGCTGATGCGACCGATGTTACTGAAGTAGTGGTTAAAGATTCCCGCAAGGCTATGGCACGTCTTGCTTCTCGTTTTTATGGCAATCCATCAGAAGCGTTTTCTTTAGTGGGTGTTACGGGTACTAACGGTAAAACCACTACAACATTTTTGGTCAATCATATTGCCCAAGTTTTAGGAAACAAAACGGGTCTAATCGGTACGGTTGGAATTGAAATTGACGGCGAGCACCGTCCTTCTTCGCATACCACTCCAGAATCTCCTGATTTGCAGAAGATTTTTGCCACGATACGTGATGAAGGATGCGGCGTGGTTTCTATGGAAGTAAGTTCTCACGCGCTTGACTTAGAGCGTACATGGGCAACAAAGTTTGCGGTTACGGCATTTACTAATCTGACGCAGGATCATCTTGATTACCATAAAACGTTTGAGGCGTATTTTGCTGCAAAAGCTCGTTTGTTCTCTAAGGATTACCCAGCAAAGCGCGTTATCAATATTGATAGCACCTGGGGCAAAGAGCTCCTAAAGCGTAGCTCTACTAATGAGGACATTATTATTACGACAGGATTTGATCCTTCAGCTCAAATTCATCCTATTGATGTGGAATACGGTGCCGCTTCAACGCGCATAGTCCTTTCTGTTCGCGGTTCTCAAATGGAAGTAACATATCCTTTAGTTGGTCGTTTTAATGTAGAAAACGTTATGACTGCTTTTGGTATTGCTTTGCAATTGGGTTATTCCGCAAGCGCTATCGTAGAGGCGCTGCGCGACGTTCCAGCAGTTCCTGGTCGTCTACAGCGTGTAGCTACAGAACATGATGGCGGTGTTTCTATTTATGTTGATTACGCTCATACTCCCGATGCGCTAGAAAAAGCAATCGCTTCGGTTTCAGCATTGGAAACCGAAGGTAAAACCATTGTGGTATTTGGTTGTGGTGGTGACCGCGATTCAGGCAAGCGTCCCATTATGGGGCGTGCTGCTTTGGCGGCAGATTATGCGGTGGTTACCTCAGATAATCCTCGCACTGAAGACCCAAATGCCATTATTGAAGATATCGTGGCTGGTATGGGTGAGGGAACTGACCACTTCGAGGTAGTACCCGATCGTCGTGATGCTATTGCCCGTGCTATTGCTGTTGCGAATTCGGGTGACGCTATTTTGATTGCCGGCAAAGGTCACGAAGATTATCAGATTATCGGCACTGAAAAACATCATTTTGATGATCGCGAAGTTGCCGCAGAAGAACTAAAGAAGGTGTTTGGATAGCATTATGCTGCTCACCATTAACACTATTGCTCAGTTTGCTGGCGCGCAGGTGCTTAATCCTGCGTGTGACTTAGAGCGGGAAGCTTGTGGTATCACGTGGGATTCGCGGGAAGTGAAGCCGGGATTTGTGTACGTAGCCTTGCCGGGAGAGCGGGTGGACGGGCACAGCTTCGTATCTTCTGCTTGTGATTCAGGAGCGGTAGCAGTTTTAGTAATGCAGGATATATCTGAAGAAACACTGCGGTACGCTCAAGAGTATAGGACAGTAATTTTAAGAGTTTCCTCCACACATGAGGCGTTTACTCAGCTTGCTCAGGGATATCGTGGAATGTTAAATGGCCGCATTGTAGGTATAACTGGCTCTACGGGTAAAACGACAACGAAAAATTTAGTGCGCGATGTTTTATCGGCAAAGTTTTCCTGTGTAGCCACAAAAGCAAACCAGAATAATGAGCTAGGTGTTCCACGCACACTGCTTAATGCAGACCCTGATACCGAAATGGTTGTAGTTGAAATGGGCATGCGTGGTCTGGGTCAAATTGAACAACTCTGTTCTTTTGTAAAGCCTGATTGGGGATTAATTACTAATGTAGGGGAAAGTCATATTGAGCTTTTGGGAAGCCGCGAAAACATTGCGCGCGCAAAGGCTGAATTGATTACTGCGCTTCCTGACGAAGCGGGCGTTGCTTTTTTGAATGCTACCGATGACATGTCTCAATTTGTGTGGAAGGTTTCTGGCAAGGAATCATCAGATGTTGTTCAGGTAAGCTTCAATAAAAAAGACGCTCAGGGTCCAAGCGTTTGGGCGGAAAACATTGTGATTGACGGGGAGGGGTACCCTTCCTTTATCTTGTGTGCTTCAGGGTTTTCTTCATCTTTGAATGTAGATCGTATGGAGTGCAGACTTTCTTTGCGAGGTATTCACAACGTTTCTAATGCCTGTTCTGCTGCGGCAGTTGGTTGCATGGCGGGCATGAGCCTTGAAGAAATCGCAGCTGCCCTGGAGGCATCTCAGCCTGAAAGTGGTAGACAGGAAATTCTTCATTCTGAACAGGGATTTACGGTTATTAACGACGCCTACAACGCCAACCCTGATTCCATGAGAGCATCTCTTTCGTTGTTAAAAACGATGGATATACAGGGACGCCGTTTTGCTGTGTTGGGCGATATGGGTGAGCTTGGATCATTTGCTCAAGCTGCGCACGAATCAGTTGGTAGATTTGCGGCTCATGCTAATATTGACTTTCTGGTTTGTGTGGGTGAATTGGCTCGCACAATTGGGTTGGCGGCACAATCGGAGGGCTTTCCTGCTGATTGTTTGCTTATGGTGGATTCTTGTGAAAAGGCATTGGCCTTCTTGCGAGAGCACGTTGCTTCAGGCGATGCGGTGCTGGTAAAAGCATCTCATTTTATGAAGCTTGATAAAGTAGCCAAGGGGTTGTTGAACTAGTTATGGTTTCTTTTTTCGAATACCCAACATTCGTGGTTTTTCTTGCCATTTTTTTGGGTGTTATTATGACAATTGTACTTATGCCTGCCTTTATTAAGTTTCTTCGTTCTCACTTAATTGGACAGCCGGTGCGCGCCGATGGTCCCGAAAGCCATCTGGTAAAACAGGGCACTCCCACTATGGGCGGTGTCATTATGCTGGTTGCAGCAACAATTGTAATTGCTGTTCTGGCCGAACCTGTGCCCGAAACATGGTTGGTGATGGGCGCGGTGCTCGCAACGGGAGCTTTGGGTCTTTTTGACGACGCGTCAAAGGTTGCTCATGAACGTTCTTTGGGATTAACGCCTAAAGCGAAGCTTATTGGTCAGTTCTTAATAGCAACAGCATTTGTTTTAGCTGCTGTTAACTGGCTTGGCATTTCTCCTACGGTTGAAATTCCTTTTATATACACCTTTGATTTGGGAATATTCACCACAACTCTTCCTATTGAAGTGCCCGCAGGTGGAGATTTTAGTATTCCATGGCTTTACGTTATTTTCGCTGATATTTTACTCGCAGGTATGAGTAACGCGACCAATCTTACTGATGGTCTTGATGGTCTGTTGAGCGGAACCATCATGGTAGTAATGGTAGTTATGGCTGCGATCGCATTTCGTGCAGGTTTGTTGGATAGCGCCATTATTGCTGCCGCAATTGCTGGCTGCTGCATTGGTTTTCTTTGGTTTAATTCCTATCCTGCTGATATTTTCATGGGTGATACTGGATCACTTGCATTAGGTACTGCGTTGGGGTGCTTGGCGATTGTTTCAAAAACCGAAGTGCTGACTTTGATTATCGGCGGCCTGTTTGTGGTTGAAGCGCTTTCGGTAATGATTCAGGTATTTTATTTTAAGCGCACGCGCAAGCGCTTATTCCTGATGGCTCCTCTTCATCACCACTTCGAAAAGAAGGGTTGGAGTGAGGTAAAGGTAGTTATTCGTTTCTGGATTATCTCTGCGGCATTAGCGGCGGTAGGATTTTGTTTGTACTTTGCTCAATCTTTGATGGGATAGCGCCATGGTAAGTCAATTTGATGAAACCAAAAAATATGCACCAACTACTCTTGGGGCAGTGCTGGTACTAGGATTAGGAAAGTCCGGTAAAGCTGCAAGTGCCTATTGTGCTAATCTTATTGGTACGCGTGTTTCTTCTTTGACGGTATATGCAGGTGCGTCTTCATCTCAGGCACTTGAATTTTCTCAGGGTTTACGCAAAGCAGGCGCTCACGTTATTTTTGATTCAGAAGATGTTAAAGGATCATATGATCTATGTATTGCGAGTCCAGGTATTTCGGAAAATTCTGCATTCTACAAGGCAGCACGCGCTTGTTCTGATGAAGTAATCAGTGAAGTAGAACTTGCTTGGCGTGAAAGCGCTAAAGATTCTGTTTGGGTTGCTATTACAGGAACAAATGGAAAAACCACCACAACTTCTCTCATTGCGCATATTTTAAAAGAGTGCGGCAGGAATGCTTGTGCGGTGGGAAATATTGGTGATGCTTGCATTGAAGAAGTGGCTCGTGGTGTATACGATCATTATGTAGCAGAGGTATCTTCTTACCAATTGGCATCTACTAGTCGCTTTGCACCTGATGTTGCCGTATTGCTTAACATCACGCCTGATCATTTGAAGTGGCATGGAAGTTTTGAAGCCTACGCTCAAGCAAAGAAAAAGATATATGCAAATTGCGCACAAGGTTCTACGGTTGTTTTGGATGCCACAAATGAGGTGGTACGGGGGTTTGTGCGCGAATTGAAAAACGATCTAAATCGTACGTTTGCCTATATCCCAATCGGCACCGCTGAAGGCTTAACAGGTAATATGCGCCTAACATGCGGCTCGGAAAACGCAGCGTTTTTAAATGAGCAGAACACATTGTGCCTTGAAGTTCCGCAAGGTCGTTATGAAATTCTTTCAGCGCAGGATCTTCAAATTAAAGGAGAGCATAATGCTTCTAATGCACTTGCTGCTGCGGCGGCTGCACGTGCTCTTTCTTGCTCTATGAATGATATTGCTGATGCTTTAGCTTCATTTGCTCCTCTTGAGCATCGCATTGAGCCTTGTGGTTCAGTTGCGGGGGTGGTGTGCTATAACGACTCTAAGGCAACCAACGTTGATGCAACGCTTAAAGCATTAGCAGCATTTGGCGAAAAAAAGCCCATTGTTTTACTTGGTGGTGACGATAAAGGTACGGATTTGTCTGAGTTGGTTGCTCAGGCACAGCGTCACTGCAAAGCGGTTGTGTGCTTTGGGCAAGCAGGCTCTCGTTTTTTGGAAGCATTTAATCATGCTCAGCTTGAAGTGTATGAAGCAAAGCACCTAGAAGATGCTCTTGATGTGGCGCTTGATCATGCTCAATCAGGCGATATTATTGCGCTTTCTCCTGCTTGCGCATCCTTTGATGAATTTTCTTGTTTTGAAGAACGCGGCGAAGTGTTTAAGGCGCTTGTTGCACAGCGAAGTAAGGAAAGGGGTGCTTAACTAAAGTATGGCTCGGGCGGAAAAAACAGACTCTAAACGCGCTAAATCGCCCTCACGTTCATTCTTCAAGAGCGCTCCTGCGCATATCATGGCTCCACGATTGATGGTGGGTTTATCAACTCTTGCTTTGGTCGTGTTGGGTCTAGTTATGGTGTATTCCT
>URMQ01000013.1 GCA_900548955.1 uncultured Eggerthella sp.
AGTAAGTGATGGTAGATATAATTCTTTGGCTGGGACAACATTTATACGTGACAGGTATAGTTGGGGAAGCCTTAGTTATGCTCCATCTAATGCTTATGGTAAATATGAGGTTGATTACACTTTACCGGTAATAGGAGGAACTAAGACACACACATTAATGGTAAGTATCAAACCAACTTTTTCTGGTGGTGTTGTCAAAGTTACATTGGGATCTAATATTTAAAATTGTAGTTTATAAATTACATACACTATACTGGCACATAGCAATCTGATTTTAGCTTAATAAAAAGGCTTTAAGTGTTTTGAATCATTAAGTTTCATTTAAAATTAAATTGATATGGATAAGGATTGAGGCCTATAGTCTAAAGGTGTTAATCCTTTTCTTTTTAAATTTTTTTCTTTCGGGCTCCTGGCTTCATAGATGACAAAATAGTCTTCCCTGCTGAAGTTGCTACAGGACCAAGTGCATCCAAGGCGCCAGTGGCTACTTTTCGTGCTATAGGACCCACCTTTTCACCAACAGAACGCAGCGTTGGCTGGCTCTGCGCAAACGTTACCACTTTAGCTGTTTCGTTAGTTGCCTTGCCCGCCAAAGCCACCAATCCAGCAACACTTCCGCCACCTTCGAAGTATTCAATAGCAGCTCGCCCAATGGCTTGAGTACCCAAATATCCCATAGTGCCTTTCACTGCCCAGCCAAGTGCTGGCACAAGTCCTGCAAGCTGACGAGAAATACTACGGAAAATAAAGGCGTTTACTAATACTCCTAAAAGCTCCACTACGCGCTCTGGCCCCAACGGTTGACCGTACGCAGCGGCAATTTGCAAGATCATCTTAATTTGATTTGCCGTCATCAACGGCATATCGGCACCAGGAACAAACACCACTACACCAATACCAGCATTCTGCAGTGATGTCGTAGAAATAGCATCATAGGCAAGAGGTCTACGCACAAAAGGATAGGCGATAGAAAACGCGAGCTTCTTATCAGCATCAACAGCGGCAACAATCCATCTGCCTATTTTGTCGGCAAGTTCCCCTTTTAATTCTTCATCAAATGCAGCATCCTGCAAAAAGACCACGTCGTCTTCAGGTAGTGGATTGCCCGACTGCTTGGCAAGGGCGATAACCTCTTCGCCATTTTCTGCAACTACCAAAACAGGAGTTCCTTGATTGCGGAACGATGAAGCAATAGCCCCAACCGATTCATTCTTTGATGCCGCAATAATGGTTAAGTCACATGAAAGTGCCGTATCGGGGGCTTGAGTAGGAAAATAGCTCACCATGACACGAGAATTAAGCGACTCGCTATTAAAGCCTGCGCGAACAAACACCTGAAAATCGGGTGTTGCAGTTTCGTCAATCAAAATATTGACCGACACAGGAATAGAACTGGCTCGTTCGATATCAAGAGCAGCTGAGAGTACTGCGGGTAAATCGACTGGAAGCTTCACGGAGGTCCCCTTTCACTTAGCGACCATTATGAACCCAAACTGAATTAATTAAACCGAGCATCATGAAGTTTACGATCATAAATGATGAACCATAACTGACAAAAGGAAGCGGGATGCCGGTGATCGGCATAAGTCCACACGTCATGCCAATATTTTCCAATATCTGGAAAAGCCACATACCCACAACGCACACAACAATAATAGTGCCAAACAAATCGCCCGAGTTTCTTGCAATAGTGATTGAACAAACAATTAAACCAATATAGAAAGCGATAAGAACCAAAGCGCCAATAAAACCGAATTCTTCTGCTAATACACAAAAGACAAAGTCTGTTGGCGCTTCAGGCAAGAAGCCTAAAGACGACTGAGTGGCTTGCATAAATCCTTTACCAAACAAGCCGCCACTACCAATTGCAATCATAGCTTGCTGTAGGTTATATCCATCACCTGAAGTGTCATGAGTGGGGTCCAAAAATACTGTCAGACGAGACATTTGATAGTCTTTAAGCAAAACATCGCTACCAGCAAGCTGGTCTAACACGGGGTCAATTAATAAAATAGCAGCAACCAGCACCACCAAAACGCCTACTGTTCCCGCAATAAAACGCCAATCGGCACCACCAATAATGAGCGCGAATCCCGCAATCATCAAATACACCAAACCCGTACCAAGGTCTGGCTGAGTCATAACACACACAAAAGGCACTGCCATGATAAGAAGTGCTTTGATGTATTCCCGCAGATCATTTAATCGTCCGCCATAGCGAGCCATAACTGATGCCGCCAGCAAAACTACTGTGACTTTAGCAAATTCGCCTGGCTGCAGCTGAATACCAATATTGATCCACGATTGACCACCATTAACCTCAACACCAATTCCAGGAATATGCGGAGATAACAGAAGAACAATATTAACGACAAGAAATACCGTTGTATATCCCGAAAGTACGTGATAGTCCACCCGAGTAAGCGCAGCAAAAAGAACCATACCCACGCCCACACCCATGAGTTGTCTGGTAAAGCTATAGTCAGGGTCGGACGAGGTGGCAGAAAATTGCACTAACAAGCCATAGAAAACTAAAGCAAGAATGAAGAAGATAAAGGGCGGGTTAATATACTTAAACCGACGAGGCTTAAACGCTTTCGCGACAGAAGGATCCTGCGGGCGAACAGAACTGATTTCATTCATCATCTGCGACATCTGAACACCTATTCCTCTGTCTCTTCATCCGAATTATCTTCTTCGTCGTCACTCGGAGCTTCTTGCCCCCCAACAGATCCTGCGGCAATAGGAGTTATCTGTTGGTCAAACGTACCTTCCGAGCAACGAATTGCTGCATCCATAATGCGTGCTGCAATAGGGGAACCCGTGGTACCACCGCTGCCGCCTTCTTCCAAGCAGAGCGCCAAGGCGAACTTAGGCTGTTCATAAGGAGCATAGCAAGAAAACCATGCCATGTCCTGTTTGCCAGCAACCTCTGCCGTACCCGTCTTAGCGGCAGCGCTCCATGAATACTGTCCAAAGTCAGCTGCAACACTAGAGTTTTCCGTTGCAACACCATGAAGAGCATCCTGCATTACTGCTAAGAGGGACGGATCCACTTCAGGGTGATAATCTTCTATTGTTTCAAATGATAAAACCGTCTCACCCAATGAATTTTTAACTTCTTTGAGCAAATGAGGGCGCAAAAGCCTGCCCGTAGCAACGGCGGCATAAGCACGAGCTACCTGAATAGGAGTTACCAGTACATAACCCTGACCAATAACCATATTTGACATATCACCCGGCAGCCACTGCGCTTCTTCAGGAACATCCTTGAAATATTCTTGTTTCCATTGAGGAGTAGGAATACGGCCCTCTGCTTCACCCGACAAATCGATATGAGTCGAAGCCGCATAGCCAAATTCCTTAATAAAGTCCTGCATCGCTTCATTACCAAGAGTGCCACGCGCATTATAAAAATCTTTTGCGATTTCATAAAATACCGTGTCGCACGATTCAATAACACCTTCACGAAACGTAATAGGACCATGACCTGTTTCTAACCAACAGTCCTGAGGGAATTCATCGCCAAATCCTGTCCAGGTACCCGTACAATCCCAGGTACGTTTAGTATCAGCAAAACCATAAGTCAAACCCGCCAAGCCAGTAAACGCCTTAAAACACGATGCTGCAGGATAGGTACCAGCAATAGCACGGTTCATTAAAGGATAGTGAGATTCTTCAGTTTGGTATGCATCCCACGTATCTTGAGAAATGCCGCCAATGAAGCGCTCTGGTTCATAGGTGGGATAATTCGACATGGCAACAATGCCGCCTGTTTCCACATCAATAACAACACACGACGCTGCAGTACCCGTACCACCTGTTACTGCTTCTTGTAAAGCAAGATCTGCCACATATTGAACACGCGCATCGATAGTCAAATACACATCGTTGCCCTTAGCGGGATCTGTTTCGGCTACTACCTGTTGAATAACTCCCGTAGCATCGGTTACTAAAATACGCTGGCCATGATCTCCGGCAATAAGCGCGTCATAGGTCTGTTCAACGCCACTTTTTCCTACCGCATCGCCACTTTCAATATCACGACCTTCAGCAGCATTCTTTAAATCTTCTTCCGAAGCTGTGCCGGTATAGCCCAAAACATGCGCTGCCAATGCAGCATAAGGATAGCTTCTTGTGGTACGAACCTGAGTGGTAACCCCAGGGAAAGCATCGCGATGTTCAGAAATGTAGGCAATATCACGAAGCTTTACATCACTTGCCACCACACGTTGACTCTGAGCGCCCGATGAAGAGTCCAGAATACGCGAACGAACAACTTCATAAGGAATTCCCAACAACGACGAAAGACGAAGAAGAACATCGGGATTATCAACTACGTCCGCATCCGCCAAAACAGTTTGTACCTGGCGATTGGCCACCAGGGCAACGCCTTGCGAATCGTAAATAACCCCACGAGGTGCGGGGGTATTGACCGTAGTATAGAGATTATTCTGCGCTTCTTCGCTATAAGAAGCGCTATTGAGAACCTGCAAACCAAACAAGCGCACTGCCAGAGCACTAAAAACTCCTGCAGCAATAACCCCTACCGCAACAAAACGGCTTCGTAGCCCTTCCCCGCTGATTGAAGATCCTCCGAAGGAAGCTCCCGATCCTGAAGAAACTGAAGTTTTAGGGGTTTCTGCGGCAATACCCACTGAAGTAACAGACTTCACACGCATACGACTGCTCGTTCTGGCATGAGAAGACTGAGAACGAACACGAAAAATAACAACAGCAAGAACGCCGAGCACCACAAGTGCAGCTATGGTTGTCAGAATAGCTGAAAGCATAAAGCGATCACAAACCTTAGCGGAAACCGCCGCCGCCAGATACCTTCCACGCATCATTTACAGGCTGCGCAAAAGGCAAGCGCCTCATGACAACAAACAATATTGCAGCGATTACCACATTAAACACCGTCAAGGGGATGACGCGCTGCAAGAACAATTCAATAAATCCACCCTGATATCCTGCAATAAGCAAGATAATCATAAACAGCAACTCAAAAACAAAAATAGCTGCCGCAAAGGCAATGATAGGCATAGCAATATTCGAATCGTCAAGCACTTCAAAAGCACGAGACAATACAAACGTAATTACCAGTAGCAACAACGAACTTAGCCCGACAGGCGTTTGCGACAATAGATCAGAAATAAGCCCCAAAACAAACGCATATACGTACGTAGAATCAGGCCTGCGCACTATAGCCAAAACCAAAACAAATGCCACAATAAAATTCGGCACCACTGAAAAAATGGTTAGAATAGGGGCAAATATTACCTGTATTACTACAATAATTGCAGAGCATATGAGAGGAAGCATCCATTCGCGCATACTATCACTCGCTTCCTTCATCCGTTGTGTCCGAATCAGAATCCGATGAGTCATTTCCTGAGTCATCGCCATTTTCCTGCGAATCTTGCGTTGTGGCTGGTGCGGGAACATTTCCTAACAGCACTTCAGGACCTACCGCCGACACAACTGCATTAGCCGCAGCCTGATCATCGTCAGCAGCACCTTCATTGCTCATACCAAGCACTACAAGAACTTCACTTATGTTGGCAAATGAAGCGTTTGGTGTAATAACAATAGTACGAGTAGCATCGCCTTGGCGCTGTTCTACCTTAGATACCGTACCAACAACTAAACCACGGAAATAACCGCCGCCCAAACCAGAAGTAATTACCGCTTCTCCCTCTTTTACTTCAACACCTTCATCAACACCCTCAAGGTACAAAACCCCTTCAACCGAGCCCGATAAAATGCCTTCCGCACGGGAAGATTGCAGCATTACCGCAACGCCACTTTGGGCATCGTTGAGTAAACGCACCTGAGAAGAATAGGTGCTCACTGAAATAACCTGACCAATTACACCTGTCGATCCCATAACAGGCAGACCTTCGGTAACACCAGAAGCAGAACCTGCATCGATAGTAATAATGCGATTATAAGAATCGGAAGAGTAGCCCGTTACCCGTGCTGCAACCGAAGTAAAACCATACGCATCATGCAAACCAATAAGCGCTTCAAGACGAGTGGCTTCCTGACGATATTCTTCCAGTTCGACCACCATCTGGCTCAACGTCGCATTACTTTCTCGAAGTTGATTGAGCGTTTGGCCATCAGCAGTTAAATCTTCAATTGATGTTGTTGCTGATGCAGCCAAAGAACTACTTGCAGCCCCTATTGATGAGAGAGGCGAAGACAACGCTGATGTTGAATCTTGTATTGTATGGAGAGGACCTTCGTCCCCTTCGCGCACATAAACAACGACCAAAACTAACGAAACTACCAGCAAAATAACCAGTAGTATCGTTGCGTTAAATTGGCCACCGAATGGGATGCGTTTATCGTTCAGGTTCAGGGCCATTGTATGCGAAGTTCTCCTACTTTGATCTCATAAGTATTTGCTTAAGTGCTGTTGGAGTTTCTAATACTCTCAAACAACCCGTTACTACATTGGTGAGTGCTGTTTCACTGGTCCAAACAGGAATTTCAAGCTGTTGCGAGAAATAACGATCCAGACCGTTCAGCAAGCCACCGCCGCCCGTGAGCAAGATACCATTCGAAATAATGTCAGAAGCCAAATCTGGATTGGTCTTCTTAAACGTTTCTTTGATATGTACTACCATTTCGTCAATGGGAGCCTGAAGTGCATCACGAACATCTTCGGATTGAATAGTAACCTCTTTCGGCTGTTCAGTTAGCACATCCTGTCCAGAGATAATCATGTCGCGTTCACGACCATCCTCAAAGGGCAGAATAGAACCTATTTTAATCTTGATAACTTCCGCCGTGCGTTCGCCAATCTTAATTCCAAGAAGATCACGCAAATGCATCGCAATTGCTTCATCTAAACGATTACCTGCAAGGCGCAGCGATGAAGAAGTAACGATACCACCCAAAGAAATAACAGCAACTTCTGTAGTACCACCGCCAATATCTACAACCATAGAACCAGTAGGCTCAGTGACGGGCAGATCTGCGCCCATTGCTGCTGCCATAGGCTCTTCAATCAGGTATGCCTGACGAGCTCCCGCTTGGATAGTTGCCTCAAATACGGCGCGCTTTTCAACAGAAGTAGCACCGCAAGGAATACAAACAACGATGCGAGGTTTGGGCTGCCAAGGATAGCGACGAGGTGCCGCCTTATTAATGAAGGCAGAAATCATAGCCTCGGTAACATCATAGTCAGCAATAACACCATCATGAAGAGGATGTTCAGCAGAAAACGTATCGGGAGTATGGTTGATCATGTTTTTAGCTTCATGACCAACAGCTAATACGCGATGAGTACTCCGCTCAATAGCAACAACCGAAGGTTCGTTAATAACAATACCCTGACCAGTTATGGCAACAAGGGTATTAGCCGTACCCAAATCGATTGCCATATCGTATGAATTAGACGAAGTGGCGTTCTGTATAAAATCAAGGAAAGACATGCATCATCCTTAAAACTATCTGCGAGCAATCGTAAACATGAATTTTACCATACTGCTTAATTCCTGTATTCAAACAAGAATTTAACAACCAATAATTAACAGCTCTCCTACACACTACGAGCCCTAGCATACCGCCAGGGCTCGTAAAACACACGCTTATTTTAAAAATTCGTGCTTACTTAAAGAAAATACCAATCTCACGTTCTGCAGATTCAACAGAGTCTGAACCGTGAATTACATTTTCGTCCATAATCAAACCAAAATCGCCGCGGATGGTGCCAGGAGCAGCTTCTGCAGGATTGGTTGCGCCCATAAGAGAGCGACACTTCTTTACAGCACCTTCGCCAGAAACAACCATCTTTACAACAGGACCAGAAGTGATATAGGAAATCAGACCATCATAGAATGGCTTGCCTTCATGCTCTGCATAGTTTGCAGCAGCCTGCTCAGGGGTAACCATACCCATTTCCATACGTTCGATCGTAAGGCCAGCGCGTTCAAAACGAGTAACGATTTCGCCGATGTGGCCATTGCGAACGCCGTCAGGCTTGATCATGCTGTAGGTCTTTTCGATTGCCATACTTTGTTCCTTTCGTAGGTAAAAATCATTGTTATGAAACAGGACAGATTGTCTCAGGTCCTGGATCTTTCTTACTAAACGCACACCAACGCTGTAAACGTACACCAACATTGCGTGCTTCCAGTACCACTATTGCCCAATTTTACGAAGTTATTACCTCTAGGCAAATACTTCGAAAGGCTTTATAGCGCACTAGACTTCACGACACGCAGCTAGTCAGGCATGATCGCCCAATTTATCTGCAGCAATCCGCTTACTGAGCCGTCTGACTTGCAAACGACAAAGCTACGTTAGACACCTTCCAACCTATTCCGTCTCGCACCAAGGATACGTGATAAGGAATTTCTCCGCCTTGCTGAGTAGTTGCCGTTACGTAAGCATCAGCGGTGCTTATGTTATTCGTTGTACCATTGATCGTAACCGTGCTTGATGCAGGAATCATATCCGCAATTTGCGATTTAGCGTTGTCGTCAAGGCTGGAAGCATACACTTCACCATTAGAAGGATCGTTAAACATGGCAGTAATTTGATCCTGTTGTGAAGGGAATCCAATTCCTTGCAGATATGCATAGGTACCAGCGCCACCAACAAGAACCAGTAAAATCAAGATAACCAAGAAAATCTTTAGGCCGCGATGGCGATGTTTCTTTTTTACGCCCTGCGTCCAATCCTGAAAATCAGGCTGCTGAGTCGCAAAGAAATCGCTGTTTTGCTCAACTTCCGCAATGCTGCGCATAATGCTTGTTTCAGAAATTTGGGTAGTACCCATTTCCGAAGGATCCAAAGGCTGAGCTTCAATAGGCACGCCATCTCCTGGGACATCCAAACCAGAAAGATCAGTTTGTGAAGTAGTGCCCACAGGAGAAAGTGATTCTTGCTCACCCGTAGCGCCAGAGGCAACCGCAGCTACTGCGCGCTGATAGTCAACATTGGCAGCATCATTAAATACATACGTTTTATCGGCTAAGGCAGATTCAAAAGCACGAACCGCCTTGTCCATTTTTCCATCAGCCACATAAGCCTGACCCATATTGGCAAACAACTTGTTGCGCGTTTCAGGCTTCATATCAAACTGTAGAGCGCTTTCGTATGACGCAATAGCATCCATCGGACGATCAAGAGCCATAAAACAAACGCCTAAGTTAAGGAGAGCCTTAGTGGGATCCGGATTCATTTCGTCAAGCGCTGCAGAACGAAATGCTGCGCCGGCTTCAGCAGACTTGCCTAACTTTAGCAAGGAATTACCCATTGCTTGATAGGCTTTGTAAGGCGTTGGATAACGCGAATCATCCAATGCAGCTTGGAAATTGGTAATAGCATCTTCAAAGTCCCCCTGAGATGCATAAACCATACCCAAGTTGTAGCTTACCGATCCAAGCGCATCGTAGGATTCATCAATCATTGCCTGCGAATACGCATGAATTGCCTCATTAGGATCATTGAGCTTAACAAGGCAGTTACCAATCTGGTGATACAAAAGACCAAGTTCGCCCGGAGCCTTTGAGACTGAGGTGTCCTGCAGGCATTCGGTAAACTTTTCTAGTGCTACGTCATATTGTTTAGTGACGTATGCACTTCTTGCCTGCTGGAAAATCTCGTTGTTCATATATGGTTCGTTTCCTCTCTTACGATCCCGGTGAAGAGTCGTAATGTCTAGCACTTAGTTCGCCAGACAAATAATTACTCATTAGTAATTTTACTCGTTAGCGTTTTCGATAAGAATGGTTTCAATTACATCTCCAACGCGCAGTTGACCAATGACGTCTAATCCTTCAATCGTTTGGCCAAATACAGTATAGCCCGAATCCAAGAAGGGTTGAGGACCAAGACAGAAGTAGAACTGAGAACCAGCTGAATTGGGGTTCTGTGAACGTGCCATAGCAAGCGCACCATCCAAGTGTTTGTTATTTGGATTGGTCGTGTATTCTTCTGGAATGGTGTAACCAGGACCGCCCGTTCCAAGACCTGCGAAAGGATTTCCTTCAGCAGCTTTTACCTGTTCAGAGTCAAGATCTCGGGTATTGGGGCACCCGCCCTGAATAACAAAATTAGGAACATAGCGATGAAACTTTAAATTGTCATAGAAACCCTTTTTGGCAAGTTCAACAAAATTACCTACATGAATAGGAGCGTCTTCACCCATTAGTTGAACGCGAATATCACCCTTGGAAGTTTTAACCACCGCAACTTCATTGCCGTTGGGCTTATATTCGGGTATATACATAGCCATAGCTTAACCCCTTACTGCTATTTCCAAAATCTACCTGCTATTTCCAAAATTCACCTGCAAACCGTCCGCAAATAATCTGCAAATAATCTGCAAGCCTATGGTTCAGGTTTGCGTATGTTCTAAACTGGCGCCCTCTACAGGATTCGAACCTGCGACTTTCTGCTCCGGAGGCAGACGCTCTATCCCCTGAGCTAAGAGGGCCCAAGTCATACTATTATACGTTATGATTGATATTGATTGCATTTCTGCAAGAAAACCAACAAGAAACCACTATACAGGTTAAACCCAAACTAGCACTAAACAAGACGAAAAGGCGGCTTGCAATGACTTCACCTCTCCGTGTCACCATTAATTCGATGGCGTATGGCGCAGCTGGTGTTGGCCGTTCAGATGAAGGAAAAGTAATTTTCGTTCCCAGAACCGCACCAGGAGATGTTATTGATGTTGAGTTAACGCACCAAACAGCTTCCTATAGCGAAGGTGTTGTTCAAGCCATAGTTAAACCAAGCCCATTGCGCGTTAAACCCGTCTGCTCTCATGCTGATGTTTGCGGTGGCTGCCCCTGGATGCATTTATCGTATTCTGCGCAGCTAGAAGCAAAACGAACAAATGTAGTAAGCCAACTTAGTCGCATCGGTGGTTTCAAACGAGAAATGGCCGAAAAACTTATTGCACCTTGCGTTCCTTCAAAACGCGAAGTGGGTTACCGTAACAAAATCGAACTTTCCACTGGTGTTGATTCTCAGGGAAAGTTCGCCTTGGGCTTCCATCAACAAGGGGGTAATTTCACCCCTATTCCAAAACTATGCCCGTTAGGTGCTAAAGGGATAGAAAAAGCTCCTGGCGCTCTGCGCGGAGCGCTTGCCTATCTACAAGGTTGCAATGAGCTGGGAGTGTTTCGTGTTGGCATACGTCACAGTGTGCGCACAAAAGATACTGAAGTTGCCTTATGGACTAACCCTTGTGCGTTTCCACGAAAAATAGCCGCCGACACCCTGAAAAGCGCACTTAAGTGCACAAGTATTGTGCGTGTTATTGCCGATCAAGGAAAAGCACGCAAGGTAAAAAAGGTTGAAGCTTTATACGGCAAAGGATGCTGGAGTGAAGAACTTCTTGATACCACTTACCACATCAGTGCCCCAAGTTTTTTCCAAGTAAATACCGCACAAGCCGAAAAAATGATCCAGTTGGTAATTGAAGGACTTGAACTTGACGAATCCAGTATAGTGGCAGATCTCTATTGCGGTGCAGGAACCTTTACTTTGCCATTGGCACAACAATGCGACTTTGTATATGCCGTAGAATCAGCTGCTTCTTCAGTGCGCGATTTGCGCCGCAATATGGAACGCGCAAACTTAAGCAACATTGAAGTTATCGGCGGCGATAGCGCTCGTGAACTACCTACCTTAGGCGAGCTAGATGCGCTTGTTGTTGACCCTCCCCGCTCAGGTCTTGCAAAGGGAGTTACGACCAGCATTGCTGCTACTGGTGCTAAACGGGTAGCCTATGTCAGTTGCGATCCTGCCACCTGGGCACGTGATATTGCCCGCTTTAAAAATGTTGGCTACAAACTAATTAAAGCAACACCTGTGGACCTGTTCCCTCAAACCTACCATGTAGAGACGGTCAGTATCCTACAACGATAAGCCACTAAGGCAGCTAGGGTAGCCAAAGCTAGGGTAGCCAAAGCAGAAAACACTATTTTATTAATTTCGCAAACAAATGCACCGAATCTCTCGTTATGTACCAATTTTAAGAGCGCACAAAATACTCCATGTAACAAACGACCATTTATATGGAATCATCCAATATTCCGCCTACAATCAGACAGAATATACTCTTGATTCTCGTACATAACGAGAGATTCGGTGCAATCACTTAGCCGCAGCGACTAATTTTGGTTTTGCGGCTAGTTATTGTTGCGCTTATTTTGGTTTTGCAACTTGCTATTATTGCGGCTAGTTATTGTTACAGCTCATTTTGGCTTTGCAGCTAGTTGTTGTAACCAGCTTTGGTTTTGCTGCAACAAATTATTGGTGCAGCTAGTTTTCTGAGCGAGCTTCTTCTACGTGTCCAACTAACTTAGCAATACGCTCTGAATACTCAGGGTGTTCAATGCCAGCTTCCGCCAAATCTACAATTGGCGCATCGCTCCACAGCATTTCTAAACGATAGTAGTCACGAGCTTCAGGTTGGAAAATATCTACCACAAACGAACCGTAGTCTAAAAGTTCCCATGAATGGTCGTTAGTTGCTTCACGCGAGGCTGGTTTTACTCCTGCTTCTTTGCGAAGTGCTTCTTCGATATTGTCAAGAATTGCTTCAACTTGAGGAGTATTAGCGCCAGTGGCAATTACAAAGTAGTCAGTTACGTCTACTAAATCTCCTACTTTGATTACCATAATGTCGCTAGCTTTACGTTCGTCTGCAGCGCGTGCTGCAATTAACGCACATTCGCGAGAAGATAATTCACTCACTATTTTTTCTCCTTCGACTTACGAGCTTTGCAATACCAATTCCATACTACAACGGAATCCTTTGTAATAGGTTTCTCAGAACGAACTAAGTAGCCCATGCTCTCTTTTAAAACACCAAAGAACAATTCTTCCAAAGAAATATCGCCAATTTGCTTATAGAGATACTTGTAGGAAGATACATCATGAGTTGGCTCCACTTTATCTGCCACAAAAACAATCATATCCATAGGTGACATATCAGGAGCGCCTACTGTATGACGAGCAATAGCAGAAAAAACTTCTTCACCAAGCTCAGGAGCTTCTTCTGCAAGAACAGCTGCTGCCGTTGCGCCATGCAAGACCCATGGCGTTGATTCAATTACTTCTTTATCAATATCTATCTGGTAATCCTTAACACGATCTGCCAAACGATCATGTGATAAAGCTTTGTCCCAATCGTGCAGCAAGCCCGCCATGCGAGCGGTATGGGGATCATACCCATAGGCACGAGCAATTTTTCGAGCTGTCTTAGCAACTGAGAGGCTATGGACATATCGCGCTGGACTTACGCGTTGCATCAATAGACCCTTCATATACTTATAAGATGTAGAACCCAACGGTTTCTTTTCATTAAGACCCGTAATTTTTGTAGGAAGATAAGCAAACTCAGAAAGTTCTTCTGCAGTAGGCTCCCTCAATTCGCTTTGACTTTTTTTGTTAGTGTTGTCATGGTTTTTGGCCACAACCAACCTCCTCATTCGAATAAAGCTTATGTTCCATCACATGATCCACAACTACTTGAGGAGTTAGATAACGAATAGAACGTCCTGATTCTAGACGATTACGAAGCTCGCTGGATGAAATTGCTAGGGCTTCAATTGTTAAAAATGAAATATCTATGCTTGGAGCGCTCTCTTTTATAGCACGACGACGCTCTTCTGATAACTCATATCCCGGGCGATCAACTCCGATGAAACGAGCTAGTTTTCCCATTTCGTCGGCATCTTTCCATTTTGAAACACTTGCTATAGCGTCAGCTCCCGCAATGAAATAAAGATCCACGTTTGACGGATAATGAGCACGCAGGGTGCGTAAAGTATCAATCGTGTAAGTATCTCCCCCACGGTCTACTTCAATTGAACTTACATCAAAAAAAGGATTATCCGCTATGGCACCACGGCACATGGCAAGACGCTCCCGCCCTGAAGCAATTTTTTTACCACGCTTAAAAACGGGCTGACCTGTAGGAATAAAAATAATTGCATGCAGATTAAAGTCTTCACGAACTTGCTCCGCGCACACCAAATGCCCATTATGAATAGGATCAAAAGTGCCACCCATAATACCAATACGACGGTACGCCCCATTACGACCCAAATTATCAAATCGCTCGCAAATTACAGGGCTTGGCGCATTGCGCGCTTTACGCACCGCCTCTATGACATCAATAGCACTCATACGCTAAGACCTTACTTGACCTGACTCATACGCTAAGACCTTACCTGGCCTGTACCGTTAAGTAAATATTTCGAACTTGTCAAAGCATCGAGCGCGAAAGGACCGCGGACATGAAGCTTTTGGGTTGAAATGCCAATTTCTGCACCAAGACCGAATTCGCCGCCATCAGTAAAACGTGTAGAAGCATTCACATATACCGCAGCAGCATCCACCATCTGCTGAAAACGTTGAGCTATTGTATCGTCGTTGGTTACTATGCACTCAGAATGACCTGTACCGTAGTGATTAATATGATCAATTGCCTCTTCAACGCCACCCGTGATTGCCTTGACGCTAATTTCTGGACCAAGATATTCACGGCCCCAATCATCTTCTGTGGCATCAATAAAATGACTGAGCACATAAGATTCAGAACTAGCCTGATCAGCTATTTCTGCACATTCACGTGCTAGCGCATCACCATGAATAGTAACACCTGCCGCTGTTAGCTGGTTAAGCGTTTCTGGGAGAAATTCTTTTGCGATAGAAGCATCAACCAGAAGAGATTCTTCAGCATTGCAAACCCCAGGACGCTGTGTTTTAGCGTTCATAATAATGGCTCGTGCCATATCAAAATCAGCAGTTTCCTGCACATATACATGGCAATTGCCTGTTCCCGTTTCAATAACAGGAACCTTAGCATGATCAATGCAATGCTGGATAAGACCTGCCCCTCCGCGAGGAATAAGAACATCCACAAGCCCATGAAGAGAAAGAAGCTCGTCTGTTTCAGCGCGATCTGTTGATCGAATAGGAACAATACAATCAGCAGGAAGCCCTACTGTTTCCAGTGCATCACGAAGAACATCGGCAATGGCATTGCAAGAATGAATTGCCATCGATCCACCACGCAGTACCGCAGCATTACCTGATTTAACGCAGATACCTGCTGCGTCAGCCGTAACATTGGGCCGCGCTTCATACACCATTGCCACAACACCCAAAGGAACTGTAACGCGGCGCAATTGTATATTGTTGTACAGCATGCGCTCTTCTAAAACACGACCAAGAGGATCGCGTAAATTAGCTAATGCCACAAGAGCATCTGCCATAGAAGCAAGACGATCTTCATTGAGCATCAAACGGTCGAGAAGGGATTCTTTTGTACCCTTAGCACGCGCTTGTTCATAATCTTGAGCATTGGCCTCAAGAATACCCTGCGTATGAGCACGCAGAGCTGATGCCATAGCGAAAAGCGCTTCGTTGCGCAGCTCATTTGAAGCCTGGGCAAGTGCTGGTGCAGCATTTCGTGCACGTGTTGCTGCCTGTGTTGCTTCACTCATTCGAACACCACCAATTCATCTCGATGAATTGCTGGCTTGTTATTGAGGTATTCCAGCAATTCATTGCCTTTAAGCTCATCTTGACTACGCCCACGCGCTAAGCTCATTTCCGAATAAGGAGCGCCCGCTCGACCACGCGCAAAAAGATGACCCTTAGTGTCTTTAATATCCACAATATCGCCCCGAGAAAAATTACCTTCTACCGAAACTATACCTACCGATAAAAGCGAAGAGCCTTGATTTACAAGGGCGCGTTTAGCACCATCATCTACCTCGATAACACCCTTAGCCGAATCACCTAACGCAATCCAAAGCTTGCGAGGCGTAATATCGTGTGAGACGCCTTGAGCAACAAAGCGCGTACCAATATTTTCTCCTGTGACAATTCGAGGCAGTGCTTGTAGTTCTTTACCGTGACAAATAACCATGGTAATGCCGGCAATCATTAACACACGTGCCGCACGAATTTTGGTTATCATTCCGCCGCTGCCAACCGTAGAGGTAGCACCTGTTGCTGTTGCCATTAATTCAGGAGTGATATTGGTTACCTCAGGCACAAGCTTGGCATTTTTGTCTTCAAAAGGATTAGCGGTGTAGAGACCATCAATGTCAGAAAAGATGACACACAAATCTGCTTTGATCAAACAAGAAACCAGCGCTGCCAACGTATCGTTGTCACCAAAACGAATTTGCTCAACCGAGACCGTATCGTTTTCATTAATGATAGGAACGACATTAAAATCAAGCAGGCGCTCAAGGGTATCACGCGCATGCAAATAAGCATTGCGATTTGCCGTGCTATGACGAGTTATCAAAACGCATGACGTTAAGATATCGTATTCAGAAAAAGCCTCCGCATACGTTGCCATCAAAGCATTCTGACCTACCGAAGCCGCCGCCTGAAGCGAAGGCATATCACTTGGACGCACAGTAACCCCAAGCGCTTCAAGCCCACAAGCAATTGCCGCACTAGAAACAATTAAGGGGCTCCAACCCGCTTCGCGCAATTCATGCACTTGCTTTGCAAGCCCTTCAAAATAACTACGATCAAGCTTACCTTGTTTATCAACAAGTGTTGATGAACCAATTTTGATAACTATGACACGTTTGCCATTTCGCATGAACTAAATATCCAATCCGCTATAAATATCATCTTCACGCATGCGTGCAGATTCGAATTCGAATTCATATCCCAAAATGCGAATTTCATCGCCGTCGCGTGCTCCCGCCTTCTCAAGCGCTTCGTCAAGCTTCAAGCGCTTAAAGCGATGCTGCAAAAAGGTAATTGCTTCATCATTTTCCCAGTCGGTCTGAATAACCATTCGCTCAATCTGTTTGCCCGTAACGCGAAATACACCTTCGGAAAGTTGTGTAATCTCAAAACGCTTGTCACGTTCATCACGGCGATGCTGCCAAATTTGATCGAAATGTTCCTTGCCTTCTTGGGCTTTACGCGCTTCTTCACGCAACTGAGCAACACGAGAACCTACCACACGCATAAGTGTTTCAATTCCCTCACCCGTAACCGCACTGGTGCAATAAAGCTTTGGATCCAAGGGACTTGTTTCAAATTCGTTGCCGCCAACCCTCTCAAGTGAATCCTTTTTAACTTCCTGAGCCAGACGCTCTGCAGCTTCCTGAGCACCAGGAGCATCAATCTTATTGCCAATTACAATACACGGACGCTCTGCTAATTCAGGAGCGTACAATTTCAATTCGTTATTAATGATACGGTAATCCTCAACGGGATCACGTCCCTCATAACCACCCGTCAAATCGACAACATGCAAAATGATGGCGCTACGCTCAATATGGCGCAAAAATTCATGCCCTAAGCCCTTGCCTTCGTGGGCACCTTCGATAAGACCAGGAACGTCCGCCACAACATAGTTATACGTATCAATTTTTACGACTCCCAAATTGGGTACTAGCGTCGTGAAAGGATAGTCTGCGATTTTAGGCTTTGCGGCAGATATACGAGAAATAAGCGAAGACTTACCTGCGGAGGGAACACCTACCAATGCAGCATCCGCCATAAGCTTCATCTCAAGTTCAACCCAGCACTCTTCTGCAGGAACACCAAGTTCTGCAAACGCAGGAGCACGACGAGTGGGCGTTACAAAGTGAGTATTACCACGACCGCCAACGCCACCACGAGCAACAATAATCTGCTCTCCATCATGGGTAAGATCGGCTATTATTTCGCCCGTTTCTTTTGTTTCTTCGTTATATTCACGCACGATAGTGCCAACAGGAACCTTTAAGATAAGGTCTTCCCCATTAGCTCCGTTCATTTTAGAACCCTTACCGTGAGTTCCGCGGGTAGCCTTAAAGTGATGCTTGAAACGATAATCAATCAATGAAGAAACACGCATATCGGCACGAAGAATGACATCTCCGCCCTTACCGCCATCACCACCGTCGGGACCACCTTTTGGCACATGGGCTTCACGACGAAACGACATACATCCCGCTCCGCCATCGCCAGCCTTAACAAATATGCGAACTTTATCTGTAAACATAGTATGTCCGATTCTAAACGAAAAGCCCCCTGCAGCGCAGAGGGCTTTGAAATTAAAAGGTAAAGTAAACTATTATTTACGCCTCAGGACGTACATGAACCTTACGGCGTGCGCCCTTGGTGTATTCAACACGACCTTCGCACAAAGCAAACAGGGTGTCGTCCTTACCGCGACCTACGTTCTCGCCTGGGTGGAAGTGGGTACCACGCTGACGAACCAAGATGTTGCCCGCACCTACGAGTTCACCGGCAAAGCGCTTGCAACCAAGGCGCTTGGACTGGGAATCGCGACCGTTGCGGATGGAACCTTGACCTTTCTTGTGTGCCATGAATATTCCCTCCTTTGCTTACGCTTGCTCGGAACCTACAGCGCAAATCTGGATGCGAGTCAAGTTCTGACGATGACCGCGCATCTTCTTGTAGTTCTTGCGCTTCTTAAACTTAAATACAAGCTGCTTTTCACCCTTGAACTGCTCAACAACCTTAGCCTCAACCTTGGTCTTTGCAGCCTCTTCAGGATCAGCAACAACATTCTTGCCATCAACAATAGCGATAGCGTTCAAAGCCACGGTGCTGCCTACTTCAGCATCAAGCTTTTCTACATTAAGATAGTCACCAGCGGCCACCTTGTACTGCTTGCCGCCCGTTTTAATAATAGCGTACATGAATAATCTCCTATAAAAATGCCAAAACGCAAGGCGTTATCTTATCAGCCAGCGTGGACGGTGTCAACGCACAACCTTGAAATTTCACAAAGTTATGTGCGACCACTAACTGATTCCATTTATACCGAGAGTCAACCGTATATATTATCACGTTTATACAAGAAATTAATGAGATTCTGCCCAATTTCTTCCACTCGACACATCTGCTACCAAAGGAACGGAAAGCCTTACCACTGATTCCATAACTTCCTTAACAAGCGCTGACACTTCTTCGACCTCTTTAACAGGAACTGAAAGGTCTAGTTCGTCGTGAACTTGCAAAAGCAGCTGTGCTCCAAATGGGCCTTCAACCAGCTTTTCCATAACCTGACGCATAGCAAGCTTTATGATGTCTGCCGCGGTTCCCTGCATAGGATGATTCATAGCGGTACGTTCCCCGAAACCACGCTGAGCAGGATTTTTCGCTTTGAGTTCTGGAATATAGCGGCGGCGACCGAAAAGAGTTACGGCATAGCCACATTCATGTGCCTGCGCTACGACATCATCCAAATAATGACGTACCCCTGGATAGGCTTCAAAGTAGCGATCAATCATCTCTTTCGCTTCATAAAACGGAATGTCGAGCGATTGTGCCAAACCATAAGCCTGTTGACCATAGACAATACCAAAATTAACCGCCTTAGCACGGCTTCGCAACTCTGGTGTTATGTCCTCAACAGGGATTCCAAACACACGCGAAGCAGTACGCGCATGGAAGTCTTCGCCTGAACAAAACTCTTCAATAAGGTGAGCATCCCCTGACAGATGCGCAAGCAAACGCAACTCAATCTGGGAATAGTCTGCCGAAAGAAATACCTCACCTTCATGCAAAGGCACGAAACAAGTTCGAATATTGCGACCGAATTCGGTGCGTACGGGAATATTTTGCAAATTAGGATCCGATGAAGATAAACGTCCCGTTGTGGTGACCATTTCATTAAATGAGGTATGGACACGCCCATCTTGGGCAATCATACGCGGCAATGCATCTATGTAGGTGGATTTAATCTTGGCATATTCGCGATACTCTAACACCAATTGAGGAAGATCATGTTCGCTCGATAATTCTTTAAGAACCTTTGCGTCGGTAGAGTAACCACGTTGCGTTTTCTTAATGGGCTTTAATCCTATTTCGTCAAAAAGAATTTCTGAGAGCTGCTTGGGAGAATCAATATTAAATTCTCTACCCGCACTGGCATAAATTGCATTACGCAAACGTTCAATTTCTGCACCCGCATCCTTTGACAACATTGCCAAATGATCCGTGTCTATTGCAGCACCAATACGCTCCATACATGCCAGCACTCCGATAAGCGGTGCATCAATTTCTTGATACACCGTATACACTTCACGTTCTTCGAGTGCTTGAGTAAGCGGATCAATAAGCGCAGCAATGGCAGACACTTCCAAAACAAGAGCCTTGTCAGCGTCCTCTTCCTCAGGCAAAACCGCAGCAGCAAAACGCTCCATCAAGGCAGAAAGCGTTGAAACACCCGTATTGGAATCAACCACATAACCAGCCAACGCAACATCAAAGGCGTTCATAGCGAGTACTTCTTTAGCGCTTACCCACGCTTTTTGCGATTCATCACGAGGGAATACGCATTCGACTAACGCTTTAGCATCAAAGGTTGCAAACGGCACTTCGCGAATTATACGTGCAAGTACCTCGAGCGCCTCATCCTCTCGGAAAAAGGCAACTTTTTCATCAAGAAGAAGCGCTACAGATAAACCAGAATCAAACAAGGACGCCTGCGCTTCTCGTTTCCACGAAACCGCAAGGGGCGCTTCATGAGACTTTGACAGATACGCATCAAGCGCCTCGCGGGCTTCTTGACCTTCGCAGACCTCTGAAACAACTTCAAACGTAGGTACCTGCGAAGCAGCACCTGAGGCACCAGCAAGGCCCAATACTTTATTGAGATGAGCCATAAAACGCACTTCAGAAAAAGCCTTCGTCACTTCTTCTACTTCAAAGTTAGGAAATGATACCTCCGAAGGATCGATATCAATATCAGCATCTCGCACAATCGTTGCTACCTGACGAGACAAAAAAGCATCATCTTTGTGCTCAGTAAGGTTTTCTAACTGTTTACCTTTGAACTTGTCGAGGTTTTCATAAATACCTTCCAAATTGCCATATGACTGCAACATAGAAGCGGCTTTCTTATCGCCAATGCCAGGAACGCCAGGAATGTTGTCGGACTTATCACCCTTCAAGCCTAAAAAGTCGGTAAATTGACTCGGGGTAACCCCATAGCGATCCTCTACCTCTTCAGGACCATAAATAACCACATCGGTAATACCGCGCTTGGTGGTAACAACACGCGTTAAGTCACTTACTAATTGGTAAGCATCTTTATCTCCTGTTACCAAAAGGGTGCGATAGCCTAACTCTTCATCGCGCGCAGCAATGGTGCCTAAAATATCATCGCCTTCCCACCCTTTAAGAGAAACTACGGGAATCCCCATGGAATCCAAAAGCTTTTCAATTACAGGAAACTGTACCCGCAAATCATCGTCCATCGGAGGACGCTGAGCCTTGTATTGAGCAAGCGCTTCCATACGAAAAGCGGGACGTCCTTTATCGAATGCGCAAATAATGGCATCGGGTTGAGCCATTTCAATAAACTTCACCAACATGGATATAAAACCAAAAGCAGCATTGGTTGGTGTTCCGTCAGGAGCAGTCATCGTAGGCGGCACCGCATGATATGCACGGTGCATTAAAGAATTTCCGTCAATTACGGCAACGGTTTTAGACATGCAAAATCCTCTCACATCAGAATGCATTCGATTATACCCGCGACCTATAACCTAAAACAAAAACAGCGCAAAACAAAGAGAGCTCATTGCAAGAGCTCTCTTATTCGTTACGCTAAAGAATGATAGCTGCAGCGATAGCACGTTTAACGCTGATACATTTAAGAGTTCCAGAGGTAACCCACGCCGCGGATGGTTTCTAGATGCTGAGATAATTCGGGACCCAGTTTTGCACGAACACGTCGAACATGCACATCAACCGTACGCGAGCCACCAAAATAATCAAAGCCCCAAACACGACGAAGAAGCGCATCGCGTGAATAGGTGCGTCCAGGATGGGTAACTAAAAATGCTAGTAACGCATATTCAAGATAGGTAAAATCGATCGGCTCATCATTAACCGAAACCTGATACGTTGCCAAATTGATAGTCATGCCATCAATCGAAACAACATCATTTACCGAGCCCTCATTTCCGGGCCACAAGAGTTGCCGAATACGCAATGAGCATTCATCAGCACTCGCGCCATGAACCACAAAATCGCTTTTAATTTGAACAGGTAAACTCAAACCCTGAATTGTATGCTCTTTCACAATAAGAAGGAGCGGAATATTTCCATCATCTACCAAGGTCTTTTCAATATCGGGCAAAACCTGCGCACCTTCGGCAGGAAGTTCATAGATTATGAGATCGTAGCCTGGATTATCACTTAAAAGCTTTTTGAACTGGAGCGAAGACCCAGCAGCAACCTCTACATCAAGCCCCGATAATACTGCTTGGAATTTGTGAGCATTATCAAGGCTATCTGCTATGAATACAACTTTTTTTCTTTGTTGCACTGCTCACACCTCCCTATAAAACACCTAAATAGCGGTCTAATTCCCAACTGGAAACATGACGCAAATAATCATTCCATTCCTTGCGTTTTGCATTAACCAAAAAAGTGTGAATATGATCGCCAAGCACTTCTTTCATAAGCTCCGATGAAGCAAAACGCTCAACAGCTTCTCCGAGCGTATCGGGAAGAGTTTCTACCCCTTGAGAGCGTAGCTCCTGGCGCGAAAGATGAGACCAATCGCTATCCTCGATGGATTCTTGAAGAACTAATTCATCTTCAATACCCTTCAATCCAGCAGCAAGTACCGCCGAAAATGCCAAATATGGATTAGCAGAAGGATCGGGGTTACGAAGTTCAACACGGCATGCCACTTCTTTTTGAGGCTTATACCCAGGAATACGAACCAAAGCCGAACGATTCTTACGCGCCCAGGTAATATGCACCGGCGCTTCACCACCTGGAACGAGGTGACCAGCAGGATGGCCATCAGAAGAACCAGCAATGCCGCCAACGCCAGCGAGAACCCGAGGTTCCCGGCGAACGCCGAGCCCAGCCGCGGCACGTAGGAGACGCCGTAAAAGGCCAGGTGCCCCAGCGCGAACACGCATCCCA
>URMQ01000014.1 GCA_900548955.1 uncultured Eggerthella sp.
ACTCTTTTGCTGTTTTCCAATCATGGCATTTTTGAATTTCTATATGAAAATTTTGCTGTTTCGGAATTAATGTCTGACTCGATTCTAGCACTTTATGAACACGTTCATTTTTGCGCTGCAATGTTTTTATCGGAAAAACGAAGGCACCCTGCAGAAAAACTCATTTTCTTAAATCTCCTATTGCCAACTGTGTATAGTGTGTATATACTGTATACATCATGATATATACAGTTAGTTTGAATTCGGATGCGCACCTGATCCAAACAAACTGTAGAAGGACGACACCGAAACGATCCTTCAAAACAGGGTTCTCCGGAAACTCTGTTTAACAGCAAGCTAGCAGTGAATTAGCAACGGACTATTAGTAAAGGCAAACTATTCTTCGCTTAGCTATTTGAGCATAAGAATAGATAGCAGGTAAGGAGGGCTCATCGAACGTGGAAATCATCATTTCAAACTCAAGCGATAAGCCCATCTATGAACAAATATCAACGCAAATTAAAAACGCAATACTGTCAGGAGAACTCACAACAGGACAAGCACTTCCCTCTATCCGCTCTCTTGCAAGCGACCTTCATGTAAGCGTTATAACCACCAAGCGTGCATACTCCGATTTGGAAGCACTGGGGTTTATCGAAACACGCCAAGGTAAAGGGAGTTTTGTTGCAGGTGGAAATGTTGAGCTACTACGGGAAGAACAACTTCGTCATATTGAGTCACTCCTACAAGAAGCACTAAACAATGCTGAAACCGCTAGAGTTAGTCTGCCAGAGCTGCATGACATTTTAGATACGTTGGCAGAATCCTAAGGAGAAGACGTACTTCAATAATCAGAGCCTTAAGGTAGACCACACTTCAGCAAGCACTATCCAAACATTTACGAACATCGAGTAAACCTGTTTCAACCAGGCTCTACAAGAGACTTACCTTTTGAAAGGATTGCTCTCATGTCTGACATTTTGAAAGTATCGGGTTTGGTTAAGTATTATGACCAATTTACCCTCGACCATATCAATATATCTGTTCCCGAAGATGGCGTTGTTGGCTTCATAGGAAGTAACGGCGCTGGTAAAACCACCACTATCAAAGCAATCTTAGGACTTATCTCTTATGATGCTGGCTCCATTGAACTCTTTGGTGACACACTTACAGAAACAGCCCGAAATGGACTGCCAGCACAAACTAAACAGCGTATCGGCGTCGTGTTTGACACGCTACCTTTCCCTGCCGATTGCCAGCTAACCGACATTGCTGCAATTGGTAAAGCATCTTACACCAACTGGGATACATCTTATTTCAATCAGCTCATCCATACCTTTGAGCTGAAACATACCAAACAGATAAAGTCCCTTTCGCGTGGTATGGGAATGAAATTGCAATTAGCCTTTGCGCTAGCCCATCATCCCGAACTTCTAATCCTCGATGAAGCTACCGCAGGACTTGATCCCCTAGCACGCGATGAAGTGTTGGATATGCTGCGTAACTTCATGGACGAAGAATCCCACGGCATCCTTATCTCGAGCCATATTACTTCCGACCTAGAAAAAATTGCTGATTATGTGATCTGCGTAGATGAAGGCAAGCAAGTCTTCACTAAGCCAATTGATGAAATTTGCGATTTAGCAGGCATAGCCCATTGTCGATCAGCTGAAGTGGAAGAATTGCTCCAAAAAGAACTCTTCGAGCCTCAAAGCTTACGCATTATTCGCAGTACCTACAGCACCGACATTCTTGTTCCCGACCGCGTGAAACTTGCCCAAGCAATGCCTTCTATCGCATGCGATCGCACCAACCTTGAAGACTACATGCGCTTCATGTTGAAAGGAGAAATCCGATGAAAACTATGCTTTTATCTGACCTTATCATCATGCGCCGCAATCTATCCCAGATGGTTTTAACCTGCTTCATTATTGTTATCGTTATCACCGTAGCCATGAACAGCACACTAGCTCCCATTGGTGGGTGCTTTGGCGCCATGATCCCCTTGCTGTACCTCTTCACGGTCGCAGGCTATGACGAAATGAATGATTGGCAAACCTTCCGCTTAACTCTTCCTTCTACGCGAAAAGACATTATGGCAGGGCGTTATGCAAGTCTTTTCATTATTGCTTTGATATCAATTGTTATTGGAGTTGCGGTGTCCTACCTGGTAGGCTTCATAGTCAGCCTGATCGGAACCCAAAACGGAGCTGACTTTGGATCTACCTGGAATTACACCAGTCCTTCAGGAGAGTTTTTATCTACCCTATCACTAGCTACAAACCCTCCCGAGCTTATATTCGGAAGCGCAGTTGGCGGCGCAGCTATGGCCTTATTTCTCGCAGCTATCACGCTACCTCTCGTAGCTAAAGTTGGCCTTACTAAAAGTGCTCGTCTTGTACCTGTTGTTGGTGTAGTTATTTTCTTAATAGCACTTGCTGCGTTTGGCGAAGGCGGCCCTCTGACAGCCCATGTTCCCGACTTTATTCAGTGGCTATTAACTGACGAATCTGCGGTACTGTATTTGATTTTCGGTGGTGCAGCAGTAGTTGTTGTGCTCTATATACTTAGTTTGTTTATCGCTATCAAGCTTTATGAAAAGCGTGAGTTTTAGCGAATCTAACCACTAAAACACTCCACCCCTTGGAACCCATGGCTCTTGAGCAAGCGTAACTTAATGAGCAAGTTTTATATTTAACATGCGTTTAAGAACTATTTGAGAAAATAAAGTGTTCTAATTAAGAAAAACCCGAAAGGAGGCAGCATGATCGAATACTTCGTCTTGGAAGAAAAAAGCAATTCGCTCATTCGTGTTCCCGCCGAACAACCAGGATGCTGGATTGCTCTATTCGAGCCAACTCCTGAAGAACTTGAAGAAACCGCTCAGCGCTTCCATATTGACGAAGATGACATTGCTGCCCCTTTGGACTTGGAAGAAATTTCTCGTATTGAACGCAACGACGATTACGTAATGTTTATCGTCGACACACCGCTTCACGACAAATCCTCAGGTGAAAAGCGCTATAAAACTATTCCTATCGGCATTTTCCAAACACGCGACCATGTTATTTCGGTCTGTTCGGTTTATCGCGTTCCGCTAGTACGCATTCTGAAGTCCCACTTCGATGATCTGCACGATACCAGCCAGACACAACAGTTTGTAAGCGACATATTGATCGCATCTTCTCAGGCGTATTTCAATTCGCTGCAAGCATTGGACAAACGCCGCCGTTCGCTTACTTCTTCGATCGATCGCCCTACGCGAAAAGAATTAGAAGAGCTCTACGCACTAAACGATTCTTACGTCTATATTCAAACTTCGCTTGCCACCAACAACACCGTGTTTGAGCGCTATCGTCGCTACGTTGCTGCTTCGGGCGATTTGGACTTGATTGAACTGTTCGACGATGTCATCGTTGAACATCAGCAGGCACTTGAAACCACTAAGATTTATTCGGGTATTTTAGATTCTGCGATTGACCATTTTGGCTTAATCATGGATTACGACCTGAACCACACCATGCAATTAGTTGCAACGCTTACCTTGGTGTTGTGTATTCCAACCATTATCGGTGGCCTGTTCGGTATGAATCTTGAAGGAATTCCGCTGGCAGATTCGCCTTATGGCTTTGCCATCGTCACTGGTATGGCGGCCATTATTTTGGCTGTTTTGCTGCTTATCCTAAAAAGGCTCAAATGGTTTTAGTTTCTTTGGTGACTGTTTCTTAAGCGACTGTATCTTAAGTGACTGTTTCTTGTACAGCCGTGTTAAGTAGCTGTCTTGGGCGACTACCTTACGCGATCATTTTGAGTAACTGCTTTTAGCAACTACTTTAAGTGACTTTGTCACAGACAATTAAACGGCTATCCCGTAAAGTTCTTATTGAAGCAAAGCCAAAGAAGTACCGAATACAAAATGGCCTGCAAGATTACTGCAAGATTAACCCTATCTCCTCCTACAATTTCTTGCACACTGGTTTCGGATTCGGTACTTCAAAAATGAGAAACGAGAACATCATGGGATTGTTTGATATTTTTGGATTCGGAAGCAACATCAACGATTTAGTAGAAGAAGCGCGCGCAACGCAAAACGCTACCATCATTGATGTACGAACGCCCGCAGAATTCAAGCAGGGTCACATTGAAGAAGCGCTCAATATACCCGTTGATCAGATTCAAAAGGTAGAACAAGCAGTAAAAGACCCTGACACTCCCCTGTATTTGTACTGTGCGAGCGGAGCAAGAAGCGGAAGTGCTACTCGGTTTTTACAAAGCCAAGGGTTTACCCAAGTAACCAACATGGGCGGAATCGGATCATGGCGCGGCGAAGTTGTTAAGGGATCTAAGTAAGGAACCAAAATGAAAGTAGTAATTGTTGGTGGTGTGGCAGGTGGTGCCACTGCAGCAGCCCGTCTCCGTCGTTTAGATGAACAGGCAGAAATCATCATCATTGAACGTACTCATTACGTATCGTATGCAAACTGCGGACTACCCTACTATATCGGGGGCACCATTACCGATAGAAATAAACTTACCCTTCAAACCCCCGAAAGCTTCCGCGCGCGATTCAATATCGATGTTCGTGTAGACCAGGAAGTAACAAGCATCGATCGCACGGAAAAACAAATTGAAATTCACAACCTAGCGACCGATGAAGTCTACACCGAAACCTACGACAAGCTTATTTTGTCTCCTGGCGCTCATCCCGTTAAGCCAAACCTGCCAGGCATTAACTCCTCACGAATTTTCACCCTACGTACTGTCGAGGATACCTTTGCAATAGCAGAATATCTTGAAAAGATACAGGCAGAACGTGCCAATCAAGCGCTTGCTCAATCGAAGCCTTTACGCGCTACTGTTGTTGGCGGCGGATTCATTGGTCTGGAAATGGCAGAAAATTTAGTTGAACGTGGCGTGCATGTTGCCGTGCTCCAGCGCCCCAGCCATCTTATGCACTCGCTTGATCCCGACATCGCATCGCTTTTGCATAACCGCATGCGCGAAGCAGGCATAACCTTAAAACTGGGAGCTGATGTCACAGGGTTTTCAGAAACCGCAAACGAAATTACCACCTCCTTCAAAAACAAAGGAGACGAAACAGAAGAAACCCTCCAAACAATCACTTCTGACATAGTAATTTTGGCTATTGGCGTTGTGCCCGAAAACAAGCTCGCAAAAGACGCCGATCTTGAACTTGGCATAAAGGGCTCTATTAAAGTCAACGAGCACCTCTTAACAAACGATCCCGATATTTATGCCATTGGCGATGCCATTGAAACAACGCAGGTTGTTAGTGGGCAACCTGCACACATTGCCCTGGCTGGTCCCGCCAACAAACAAGGACGCATAGTAGCTGATCACATATGTGGTATTTCGCGTACCTTTGCAGGATCAATGGGTTCTTCGATTATGAAAGCATTCGATCTTACGGTAGCGACCACTGGTATTAGCAGTAAAGCAGCAGAAAATGCAGGTCTTAATTTCGACTCCGTCATTATTACTCCTGCTTCACATGCCACCTACTATCCTGGCGCTCACACCATGACCATGAAAGTGCTATTCGAGCGACCAACAGGCCGTATTCTTGGTGCGCAGATTATAGGTCGCGATGGTGTCGACAAACGCATCGATGTCCTCGCTGTAGCAATAAAAGCAGGTATGACCGCTTTTGATCTGACTGAGATTGATTTAGCCTATGCCCCACCTTACGCATCCGCTAAAGATCCTGTAAACATGGCAAGCTATGTCATCGAAAACATCCTTGAAGGCACGGTGACACAAATCCATTGGGACAAAGCGCTAGCCATTGCTGCGACAGATACCAATGCCGTAATCCTAGACACGCGCGCTCAAGCAGAATTTGATCGTGGCCATATTGGAAGCAATAAAGATTATGGCGAAGATACTCTCCACCCCATAATCCATATTCCCGTCGATGAGCTGCGCGAACGACTAGAAGAATTGCCGCGCAACAAGAAATTATTCGTTCACTGCGCAACAGGTATTAGAAGCTATATTGCCTGCCGCATCTTGAAACAACATGGATTCAATTGCGTCAATATTGCAGGAGGTTACACGTTCTACCAAGCTTTGCACCTAGACAGAAATACCGAAACCGAAAACATTGGAGATTGCGGGTTAAAAGCATAAGTTGGTACCATCTAAACATACCTATACGCAATAGATCACGCTCGATTAGAAGGCATTAATGATGAGCGATACCGCAAACAACCAGAACAAACAATTCGCTACCATCCAGGCGCTGTTATCGCAGCGCCTTCCCTTTTGGATTAACCTTTCCGAAAAAGAGCAGGCTGCGGTTGTCGCCCACACCCGATTTGCGCGTTTTTCCAAAGGAGAGCAAGTGCGGAATCCTTCCACTCCTGCTGGCGTTATGTTGGTGCTATCTGGCAGTTTGTGCGCTTATATGCTCTCTGATGAGGGCAAACAAATAACTCTTTTCCGCGTAGGAGAACAGGAAAGTTGCGTTTTAGCAGCGTCATGCGCATTGACCATGATTACCTTTGATGTGTTTTTAGACGCAACTAGCGATACTGAACTACTTATTATCGATCCTGTATTCTTTGCGCAGTTAGTTGAAGAAAACGTCTTCGTTGAAGCATTTACCTATCGCCAGACAGCAGAACGTTTCAGCGAAGTTATGTGGGTGATGGAGCAGGTGCTGTTCATGAGTTTTGATGAACGTCTTGCTGTGTTCCTGCTTGATGAAGTTGCACGTAATGGCTCAGATAAACTCCAGCTTACTCACGATGAAATAGCGCACCACTTAGGTAGTGCGCGTGAAGTTGTTTCTCGTATGTTGAAGCGATTTGCCGATGATGGCTATGTGTCCCTTTCGCGTGGCACAGTTGAGGTTGTTGATAAAAATGCCCTTAGAAAATTAGCGAGCGCAAATCATTAAGTGATGCCTATCGTAAGCTTTCTACCAAGCCCACAACCAAAAGTGCTACCCCGCAACAAACATGCACTGCAAATCATTAGTCAAGTTGGCGCGTTCTGTAAGTGTTTTCGTTCTGTAAGTGTTTTCGTTCTGTAAGTGTTTTCGTTCTGTAAACGTTTTCGTTCTGAAAACCTTTTACTTTTCGTGTTCGCCGAATGCATCCATCATTATGCTTACAATTCCGCATACAAGCCCACCGGCAACCCAAGCTAGCCAAAACCACATTGCAGTTGTTCCTTCGGGCTGAAAATTTGAAGGATCAGGCGAAGACAGAATCGGAATAAACAGCAATCCAAGACCAACAATCGTGAAGAAGATCATAATGACTCCGCACAAAGCACCTTTTTTGGAAGTACGTTTTTTCTTCTGTATAAGAGTTTCCTTTAATTCGGCATCTAATTGAGAGTTTACGATTTCTTCCATTTCCAATTCATCGGCAACGTTTTTGTTATATTCGGCAACGTTGGTGCGTCCAAGCAATATTCCATAGTGGGTAATATTCCACACACCAAGAGCTATGAAGAACAGTAAGAAAAAGTAGCTCCAACCTTCCGTTTCAGGATTACTCTCCATAATAAGCATGCAGCCAATTCCTACAAAAATGCAGGCAATGCCACCAATGAGACCATACGTAAATTTACTACGGGCCTGCGTTTTGTCCTCTTCGGTATAAAAGTCTTCAATATAAGGATGAGCTTTTACAAAAGCAGAATGAGTCATTCCTGCTGGGATAAGGAAAGCAAGTCCAATCAAGGTACCTATAAGCACCAGAATTACAAACAAACCATCCTTACCATTCCAAACCGAAAGAGTAACAGTTCCCTCCAGGAGCATTGCGATGCCAACAAAAATAAGAATAACTGCGATTCCTGTAGGAATTTTCCAGGCAAGCATTCGTTGGTGCGTATCGTAGCCACACACATCCGTTGGTGCCCCCACGGGAATTGCCTTTTCTGCTTGTGGTTGACGAGAAGTCAAATCACCTTGCACTAAATCATCTAAAGAGCACTCGAACAACTGGCATATTTTTATGAGCTTATCCATTTCTGGATAACTTTTTTCTGCTTCCCATTTGGTAACCGATTGCCGGCTAACCCCAAGAAGCATCGCAAGCTGTTCTTGAGTCATATTGCGTGTCGCACGCAAGTGTTGCAAATTATCACGAAAGCTCATGGTAATCCCTTTCAGTGTGCGCCTGTAAAACTCGAACCTTCTTTTGTTCTCAATACTTCGTGTTTTGAGCAGTGGTGCCCGAGTTTGCATTAGCTTGGCGGTCGCTTGTTCTGTAATTAGGAAGCAGTTCTATTTGACCAGTATTGAGAAATACAGCCAAGTGAATCTTTCTTCCCTGCCGGCACAACCAGAATAAGGGTAGCAGACACCTTTAATCTACCAACTAGCGAGCTGCATTTTTACCAATTTCCATGCAACCAATAGTTGCAACCCCAGGTCAGATTGATATTAACAGTAATTCAACAGTCACACTAATTTCGTATCATTTTTTAAGACATTCGCGCATAATAAGCTTATAGATAACTAGCTCATACACCATCATTATTCACCATCAACTTAACTTATCCGCTATACATAAATCCTCGCCAGAAAGGGCCGCTCATGATTACAAAAAAGCGCACGTTTATCGCCTTGTTAATTACTCCCCTTCTGGCAGCAACCCTTTTGCTTTCGGGATGCTCTGTCAACTTCACCCTCAATGAAGACACCGTAAATGACGCAGTAGATTCAGCAACTGAAGCGGCTGACAACTTAGCTAATGCTGGCGAAGAAGCCGCTGATGCTGCAGAAATGTTAGCGGGGCTTGAGTTTGAAAAAGCAACCCGCATTGTGGTCTGCGATCCCGAGTCGGGTAAAACCATAAAAGAAATTACCAACCAAACCGCCATCGAAGAAGCTCTTATGCCACTATCGCAAGAAAACTCGATAGCAGTTACCCCCGATGCGCCCGAAGAATATATCTTTGAGTTTTGGCAGCCCGAAACGATTAAGCTTGGTCAAGACGAATCTGATGTTTCCGAAGAAAAGGTGCTCGAAATAACCACCTTTGAGGACTCTGATACGATTCGAATAAGCATGACGGTGCTAGGCAATATTTCTTTGAGCTTAACTTCCGCTGATAGCGCAGAAGCGCTTCGGAATCTTGCAAAATAAAACTATACAACCTGGTGAAATAAAATTTCGTACATACCTATTAAACAAAAACGAGCCGTTCATTGAACGGCTCGAATTGCTTTCGGTAGTTAATTATTAACCTTTGGCTTTTACCCCCAGTAGTTAATCTAACAAGTTTGACAACGATTACATTAGTGCTGACAAGCTTGATCGGCAGTCATATTTGGAAGCTTTCCTTCTGCCACCAGCTTTGCTGTATCACCCACAATAGGGTGTTCGGCATCGTAATACACTGTAATTCCCGCATTCGCGAAACCCTGCATAGGACGCATTCCCATACCTGCAGCAGCAATAGCCTGAACCCCTTGATTTTTTAGTAAGTCAACAATGGCAATGCAGCCACCTTCTTCGTGAGGCGGGTTATCTAACTCAGTTACGTTGGTTAATTCGCCATCAACAATATCAACAAGAGTAAAACAATCACAGTGGCCAAAATGTCCACTACGCTGTGCGTTAAGGCCTGCTTTGCCCATTGTAGGTACTGCAAGTTTCAATGTTTCTGCCATAATCAACGCCTCTTTCCTTGTGTCGAATAGAACTATTACATTCAAATTTGTCTTATGCGCTTGTTTGCCTTGGCTAGTGTTTCTAAGGTTGCGAAGTAACTTATTCGCGTCGCAGCATAATTGCTATTCTTTAGCTGTTAGCTCGAATATACGACCAAATTAGTAACATTAAAGATGTATTCAGATAGAAGGTTTTACGTTTTTCCGTAAGCGGCTAGATTGCCTTACTCGGAAAGCAGAAGGAATCCAGAGATCGCAAAATAGGAGTCACAATTTTTTCATGACACATGATTACTATTGCTTTATTCATAAGCACTTATGCGCAATCTATAACCTATATAAATAAAACACCCCTAAAAGTAATATAAGACGGAATAATCTTCTGTAGCAGAATGAAAGTACAATGCATTTTGGGGAAACATTATACAAGGAAGGAGTCCATATGGATTTTGATTTCACTTCTGATCAGGAACTTTTCTTCGCAAGCGCTAAAGAATACGCAGAAAAGTACTTCACTCCTGAACTTATTAAGCAGTACTACGAAGTAGATCACCACATTAGCTTGGAAGCTGCTATGGCATTCCGCGAGCTTGGTTTTATGCATCTTGGTTTGCCAGAAGAAGTAGGCGGCATTCCTTGCGACAAGCTTACCTTGGTTGCTTTGGTAGAAAAGCTCCATGAGTACACCAGCTGCGTACTTCCTTTCCAGACCGACTTCAACTCCATTATGGACGTTATCGAATTTGGCAACGAAGAGCAGCAGAAAAAGATCATGGACGTGGTAGACAACGTAGAATCTACCAGCGTTGCCGTTACTGCAATTTCCGAACCAGGCGCTGGTTCCGACAACAATGCTATGACCTGCGTAACCGTTAAACAGCCTGATGGCACTTACCTGCTCAATGGTCAGAAGACTTGGGTTACCTTGGCTCACCTCTCTGTTTACACCATCGTAGTAGCTAAGGATGAAGATCCATCGTATGAAAACGACAAGTACTCCTTGTGGATGGTTCCAAACGGCATTGAAGGCTATACCTACGGCGGACTCGAGAAGATCGGTCAGCAGATCGTACCATTCGTTGACTGCTTCTTCGACAATGTTGTTCTTACCGAAGACATGCGTCTTGGTGAACCTGGTGAAGGCTGGAAGCTTCTCATGAAGAAGCTCGAGTTCGAACGCTGCCTCGTTGTTGCTCAGGCTCTTGGCCAGGCACAGGCAGTAATGAACGAAGTTGGCCCTTACTGCTCCGAGCGTATTTGCTTCCAGAAGCCAATCGGACATCTCTCCGCAATTCAGCAGCACTTGGTAGAGATGGAAACCATTCTGGACAACGTACGTACTCGTCTGTACAAGGTAACCACCATGCTCGACCAGGGCAAATCTACCCGTTTGGAATCTGCACTGCTTAAGGCATATGCTTGCAAGAATCTTACTAAGGTTGCTGAGCATGCATTGTCCATTTACGCTGGCATTGGTTATACCAAGGAAATGAGTGCTGGCCGTATCTGGAACGACCTTAAGGGCTACGAATTCGCTGGTGGCACCAACGAAATTATGGACTACATTGCAGGTCGTCAGCTGGTAAAGAAGTACAAGACCAAGTAAGTCAAACAACCAGTCAAAACTATGTGACTAATGAACGTTCAATGATTCATTAATCTCTTTTGAGATGAACTGCTTTTGGATTATTGAATATGAATTAGACAAAACCTCCTAAGTATTTAGCTTCAAAGCCCTCAGAAGATAAATACACAAGGATATTCCGCAAACAGTAGGCTGCACGCGTCATACGTGCAGCCTTTCTTTTTCTGCGCCTACATCCCCTACTTTCGAGGCTGCATTACTCCACGTAGCTCTTTGAACAACTTTTCAAATCGCTCGGCAAAATACGTTTCACGACGCCAAACGAAACAAATCGAATGATCGAGTCCTTCTTCTTCAAGCGGCAATTCTTGCAACTCACCCGCAGCAATCCGAGATACTACCGCCGATTCATACGCAAACGTAATGCCAAGCCCACCTGCTGCCATCTCTAAAGCCAGCCCTACGCCCTTGACTTCAATGACACGAGCAAAACTATCAGGAACTAAGTTTCTGCGAGCTAATGACGCTTCAAGAACTGCTCGAGATCCTGAACCTGGCTCGCGGATGATTAAGCTGCGATCGAGTAAATCGCTATAGTGAAAACAGCAGCCATCCTTTTCGCCTCGGTCATCTCCGTAATAATGCTCCCCACATTGAGCCGTAATAGCTTGATTGCCTAACAAGTCCTGAAATGCATCTAATTCTGGCCATTTGTTACTCGCAGCTTCAACGCACACCATACGCTCGTGCGACCATTCTTTATATGAATAGCGTGTTGAATCAAAAATGCCTTCCACCAAAGCGCAATCAATTTCTCCCGCATCGAGCTTTTGAAGCAAGTCTTGTGTGTCTGCGGTATCAACTCGTACATGAACCTGAGGATGCGCTTTACACCAACGCGCTAAAGGGTGCGCTAAAAGGTATTCGCCAGCCGTAAGCGTAGCACCAATAGAAAGGGTGCTGTTGCCTGAATCCAGCATGGTTAGCTCTCGCCTAAGCAAGGATTCATCATTTCGCTGTGCCTGAAGGACTTCTTTGACCAAACCGCCTTGTTCAGTAAGAAAAAGACTGCGACCCTGTCGAGTAAACAATTGAACACCTAATTGCTTTTCCAGCCATGAAATATGCTGGGATACCGCTGGCTGCGTGATGTTTAAACGTGCAGCTGTATGGGTGTAGTTCAAGGTTTCACACACATCTAAAAATGTATCGATACGCCAATCAAGCATAACAATTCCTTATGGTAATAAAAGCAATCATTAGGAATCATTTTACTCAAGAGCAGGCATACTACAACAAAAGCTCTTTTTTGACGTTGCTCTAAAACAAGATGCATTGAAAGGTTTCCTCCTTATGACTCGTGATTTCCTAAAAGAAGTACCTGTTCCTACTGCTGGACTTGCTTTAGGCATAGTAGCAATTGCTAAGCTTATTAGCCCTTACAACAGTTACTTTGAAATCACCTGCACAACGATAAGCATTGTTCTTATCGCACTTGTAACGGCAAAGGCTTTATTGTGTCGAAAAGCACTCGCGCATGACTTGCATCAACCTGTTCAAGCAGCGGTATTTGGAACGTTTTTTATGACTTACATGCAACTTTCCACCTATCTAGCACCTATCTCTCTACCTGCAGCTCGTGTTTTGTGGTTCGCTGCAGTTATTGGTCAATTCGTCTTAATGGCATGGTTTACCCGAGAGCGTTATCTGGAATTTAAGCTTGGCGATGTTTTTGCTACTTGGTTTGTTTGCTATGTAGGAATTATTGTTGGATCAGTTACTAGTCCTGCGGTTGATATGATTACTATCGGAAAAGCCCTATTCTGGTTTGGCTTTGTTGCCTATATCGTTTTGCTGTTCTTAGTTACCGCGCGTCATGCCAAGTTATCTCTTACTGCTGGCGCAGCACCAACATTCTGTATTTATGCCGCACCAATGAGCCTGTCTCTTGCGGGATATTTAGCGGTATACAGCGAACCAAATATAACCTTTGTTGTTGTGTTAGAACTCCTCGCACAAATTCTCTTTGTGGTAGTCCTTACGCAACTACCGAAATTCTTACGCGGCGGCTTTTTCCCGAGTTTTGCTGCTATGACCTTCCCTTTTGTTATTACCGCAACAGCCCTAACCAATACGTTAAGTGCTCTCAATGAAGCAGGTATTACCCTACCGTTTATCTGTGAGGTAATTTTCTATACAGAAGCGGCATTCGCTGGAGGAATGACGGTATTTGTGCTGTTCTGTTTTATCCGCTTCTTTGCACAAAAAATCGGTGCCCTTCAAATAGCGAAGAGCACCGAAAAAGAAGGCATTTAACTTAGCGAAACGGAAGCTCAATAGCGTTACGAGATCCCTTCTCGTGACGGAAACTTCTAGTGCGAAGAATCCCTTTCCCGCGACAAAATCCTTTATCGCAACGGAACCACATCATAGTTATCAGGCAGTTCCCCTGTTGCTACCAAATGAGCAACATAGGCCATATTCTGAGCCAGCAGAGCGCGCCTGCCAAAAATAAGCCTGTCTTCCCAGGGGGTTCGCTTACCTTCATGAGTTGAATAGTAAGAAAGCTTACCCACATCACTGCATTCAGGATAATCAAGGCACACTTTCTTAAAGGATGCTAGCTGCCTGTGGTAGTGATCAATCACCCTTGCGCAACGTGCCGACAAATCGCTGCCTTCTTCACCATGACCACATAGTACAAGATCAACCTCCAACTTTCCTAAACGCTCAAGCGTAGAAAGCATAATGCCAAGCTGATCTTCTGTATCCGATTCCATCATAATAGGCGGATTCATGCTGTATAAAACCTGATCACCTGCAACAAGAAGCTTTTTAGCCTTGTCGTACAAACACACGTGATGCAAATCGTGACCAGGTGTTTCTAAAACTTGAAGATCATATTCTCCAACAGTAATAATCTCACCCTCATGAACGTGCGTTAGAGGTATATCTTTTTCTCCGTTTATGGTCATAGGCTGCCAGTAAGCGGGATCATATTCATCGCCCACTTCAAAGTATTCACTGGTGCGTCGCTCGATTTCACCCAATTCACGTGCCGCCATCACGGGAGTTCCATGATCTTTCGTGGATTGAACCCCTGCGTATACCTTCATTCCTGGCTGCCAAATTTGATCGAGTCCAGCACAGTGATCCCAGTGAAAATGAGTAATGAAAACATCCACGTTTTCCCAAGCAATATGCAATTCCGCAAGCGCTTTATCGTAGGTTTCCTTAGTAAGAGAAGAATTGCAACCAGTATCCACAATAAGAGAGCGACCATTATCGTGAATACCGTCAGCTTTAAAGATATACGAATTCGTAGATCCTATTGCTAAAGGTGTTGGCAAATCAAGAGCGAAAACACCAGGTGAAACTTCTGCTAATTGCGTTCTTCCTGAAAACCTATACGGCATTACTTCATCTGGCATAATTACTCCCCTTTACCAGCAGGTGTTTTCTTTAGTTCATCCCCAGCTTGCAGATAAGTCCTACGCTTGATTCCAGGCTTCAACCAATGCACGCGCGGATTGATAAGGGTCATCTGCCGAACAAACAGCAGACACAACAAAGAAGCCGTCTACCCCCGTGCTTTTTACCAAAGGAATATCATCTAATTTTACGCCACCACCAACAACAATAGGCACAGAACTCGCCTGAGCTAATTCGCATAAATCATCAATGCTTTTAGTAATAATGGTGCCATCTGCACTGCGCCCACAATCTTTTTTCGTGGGAGTTTCATGTAAGGGTCCCACGCCAAGATAATCGACAAGACTCATATCTGCTGTCTTAACATATTCCAGCATTTCATCTGCTCGCGCCGAAAGGCCAACGATCGCATCAGGTCCAAGCAATTTGCGGCACACTTCAACAGGAATATCGGTTTGACCAACATGAATACCATCTACCTTAACCCCTGCTTCGCGAGCAGCTAGCACCACGTCTAAGCGATCATCAACCAAAAGCGCTACCGAATCGCTCTTTCCTGCTTCCGAAATTACCTGTGCTGCCTGCGCGGTATAGTCAATCAAGTCGCGCGCAGAGCACTCCTTGGAGCGAATCTGAATACAGGTAAAACCTGCCGCTAAAGACTGACGAATAATATCCGCAACAGGTCTTCCAAGAGTATTTTCTGGTCCTATTACCAAATAAGCTGAAATATCAAGTGCGTTTCTCACGGAAACCCCTATTCCTTCTTGTTTAACTAACAATTCATTTGTCAGTCTGCTCGGCAAGTTTTGCTACAAACAAACCTACTAACGCCTGTTTGCAAGCAGTCTGACTATTTTCGCTATTCACCAAGTAATTCTTCTACCACGGCAACTTTTTTACGCATCATATCTTCGTGACCTGGGCGCACATCAGCCTTCAAGATAACTTCAGTTCGAATACCTTTTTCAGCCAAAACAAACGTGGCTTCCTTTACCACGCGCATAACTTCATCCCATTCACCTTCAATTTCGGTAAACATGGAATGAGTTTTGTTTGGCAATCCCGATTCACGAATTACTTTCACTACCTCAGCTACGTGTTCTGCCAGTTCATCTCCCACACCAAACGGCGCGATAGCAACAGCGACCAAAGTATTCATTTAAGCCTCTTCCACCTCAAAAGGATTATTTGCGATATCTTCTGGTGAGACCCTATAAAGCTCGTCAATAAACGCAACCTTAAAGCTTGCTGGAGCACTTGCGCTCTGCTCGGCTCGGGTTCCAGCTATATTGTAGTGCGCCACACCCGCTAACGCTGCAGTAAAAGGATCTGCAACGCAAGCATACACAGCCAAAACTCCACCTTGCGAGCATCCAAAACCAGTCACTTTCGACATAAGAGAAGATCCGCCATGTGAATACGCCACTACTTCGCCGTTGGTAACGAGATCGGTTTGCCCCGATACCGCAACAGCGCCACCTGTGTAACGAGCTAGCGCAACCGCAGCATCGCGTGCAGTAGCAACCTCGTCGGTACTATCCACTCCACGAGCACGGGAAAGATCTTCTGTGGTGCCTTCCAGATTCCACAAACTCGCAAGAGCAATAATTTCTGAAGCATTACCGCGAATGATCGTGGGCTTGTATTGTTTTACCTCAAGCAGCAGATCAGTGCGCTGTTGACCAATACCAATACCAACAGGATCAATTACCCAAGACTTGCCTGCATTAAACGCTGCTGCTGCAGTTCGAGGAATGGTTTCAGTATAGATAGGAAATTGAGTACCCATATTAAGATATACCGCTCCCCCTGCTGCAACTAAGCATTCACCTTCATCGGGCAGATACACCATTGCTGCCGATCCGCCCACCGCAAGTTGAGCATTTGCCACAAAGTCAATCGTTACCGTGTTGGTTACTGATCCTGCCATAGGATTAGTAGCGCGAACTTCTTCGACTGCTTTCACGATGTTTTGCTTGATTTGTTCGGATTCAATCACCGCATTCTCCTTACATTAGACATTCACCAATTCCATGCTGCGACCCAAACAAAAAGGAGCGCTGCATAGACAGCGCTCCTAGAAAACCTAAGAATCTGCTCCCTACGCCAGTACTAACTGTCAGGTTCAAAGGGTTGGGCTTTTGCCCTCTCAGCCTTTCACGAATTCAAGGCACCCCTGCATGTATTTATTAGTGTAATCAAAAACCGACCAACGCCAACACATTGGTAGTTCATCGGTAGATTATTCACGTAAAAGAAACGTTTGTTAGAATTATCTGCGCTATGGTAAATAACGTACGCATTTGCCACAAAGCGACCATTTGTAACGATAACCGCATTTACACCATTACGTGCTACGCGAATACACTGCAGGATTTGCCGAGCACAATTAGTACACAGGAAGCTTGCAAGAAAGGAGTACCACCGCATGATAGGAACCATTATCAATGCGTGTGCCATTCTTGTAGGAAGCTCTATCGGTAGCGTAATTAAACGTGGACTAAAACCGAAATATCAGGAAGCTATTTTCACTGCACTTGGCGTTGCCACTATCGGGCTTGGCCTGAATGCTGCTATTCAAAATATGCCGAACAGCAATTACCCTGTCTTATTTATCGTAAGCATGGCACTTGGTGCGGTAATTGGAACTGCACTGAATTTAGAAGAACGCTTCAAAAAAGCCGTATCCAAACGAGCAAAAAACGGCACCGAATTTGCTCGTGGACTTTCTACTGCCATTATGCTTTTCTGTGTAGGAACACTATCTATATTAGGACCAATTAACAGCGCACTTTATGGCGATGAAACCTTTCTTTTAACGAATGCAACGCTCGATTTTGTTTCTTCTATCGTTCTTGCTGCCACATTTGGCATCGGCATTGCTCTTGCCGCAGTAGTACTCTTTTGTTGGCAGGGTACCATCTTTTTACTAGCAAGCTTTTTAGCTCCCTATATGAGCGGCGGCCTTATGACAGAAATTGGCATCGTGGGTGGTCTGCTTATTTTGGCAACAGGCATCAATCTTTTAAAGATTAAAGAAATACCCACGATGAATATGCTACCCGCTTTATTCGTGCCACCTATATGGTTTGCGATCGTTTCCTTTGTGGGCAGTTTAGGGATACTTTAATTATCTTGTTGTTTGATGCTTCTTCCCTTGCGCATTCGTTTGTCGCCCCAAATCGCGTCAAAACCATTGCGCGTTCTGCACTTTCTACATGTTCTACGCGTTTTACACATTTTGCACGCTTCAAACGCTCTACGCGTTTTGCATCTCTTGTGCTTTTTCCTGCATTTTTCGAGCTTCAAGTTCGTCAGTTCCCGTATTCAAGAAATACACGCCTACCACTACAAGACCCAAACCTAAAGCAGTAAGCGGAGTAAAAGGATCATGCCAAACAAGCACGCCTACCAACATGGTGAGCGCCGATCCTACACCACCCCAAATGCCATAGACCAAACCAAGCGGCATGTGTTCAAGAATACGAACCAGCAAGATAAAGGATGCTAAATAGCCCACAATAGTGATAACACTTGGCACTGGCACGGTAAAACCTTCTGCCATTTTCAAAGATATCGTTGCAATTACTTCGCAAATAATCGAAATACCTAAAAGTAAAAACCAGAATCGTTTGGATGCACTTAGTTTCTTAATTTCTTGCTTTTTCTCGCTTTGGAATGTTTCAATACTTCCCATGATTAGACACCTAATTTCAAAATAACAATGCCACCAATAATTAAAGTAAGTCCAACAATCTTTTTCAGATTGAATCCCTCTTTCCAAATAATGGCACCCACAATTGCAGTAAGAGCAATACCTGCACCCGTCCAGATAGCGTAGACAGGCCCAAGAGGCAACATCATAAGCACCTGCGAGATGCACCAAAATGCAACGACATAACCCACAACGATACCCACAACGGGCAACTTATATTTAAAGCCCTGCGACGCTTTAAGCATGGAGTCAGCAAACACCTCCGCACATACCGCAATGGCTATCATGAGATAAGGATTCATTTTTACCCTTTCAAATCGAGGCGTTGTTTCTTCGGCTCGAGCTCTGCCTTTACAAGCTTTGCCTTTTACGAGCTTCGTCTTCATGAGCTTTACCTTTACGAATTCCACCTTCAAAAGGCAGCTTTCATTCAAGTGCCAAGCTAGACGCCGCTTTGCAATTAAAGACAGTTTTCAATTGCCTGCTTTTTCGAATTGCTATGCTAAACTCTGCCCCAAGGGTAGAGTCAAGGAGTCATCATGAGAAATTCACTTCTTTCAATAGGCGAGGCAGCAAAACTGAAAAACGTCAGCATAAAAGCACTTCGCTATTACGAAAAACTGGGCATTTTCAATCCTGCCTACATCGACCCACAAAGTGGATACCGCTACTATTCACCTGCTCAGCTCTTCGATCTTGATGTGATATTGACCTGCGGAGAACTTGGCATACCGCTTAAACACATCCTTGATTATCAAACCGAACAAGGCACCATAGATTTGCGTCAATTACTTATCGAAGGATCTGAGCTTGCCGAACAAAAGATGAAACGAGCACATCAGTCGCTTCTTCAGATCAATTCATATTTAGAAGAGATGGAGCAACAAGACAGTTTTCGCCACTGCGCCAACACCTACACACGGACAATGCCTTCACACTATTTTTGCGCCAAACCTTGGGATATTAATCGTGCCTTTGAAATAAAGAAGTACTTAAAAACCATGAGCGATCTTTATCAGCTTGCCGATCAACTCGACACAACGCCGCTCTACTTTCAGGGATTACTTATCGATACGACTTCAACCGAAAAAGCACCTGCGTGCCAAGCGTATGTAGCGGTTGATTTGTATCCCAGCAAATCTAGAGTTGATATGCCTGCAATTGATACACCAAACAATAAAACAACAATCGAATACCTTCCCGAAGATACCTACACAGGATTTCGCATCGAAAGCAACGACTTAACCGAATGTGTTGACACGGCACTTACGTATGCCAAAGAACATCCAGGTTTCTATGTCATGACCGAAATCTGGGATGCAGAACTCGCTGCCAATACCTTCATCATAGAACTGTTGCAAAGTGGTAAAATTCTGAACGTTTCTGTTCCCGACTAAAGAGAAAGTGAACCATGAGTAATAAAGCATTTGATACAGCAGCAAATGCTGGTTCTTCTCGCGAGCATTTTGCCTCACGTATTGGATTTATCCTTATTGCTGCTGGATGCGCAATTGGTATCGGTAACGTTTGGCGTTTCCCCTACATCACCGGTGAATATGGTGGCGGCGCATTTGTATTGTTGTATCTGATCTTCTTGGTAATTCTAGGCCTACCTGTTATGGTCATGGAATTTGCGGTAGGTCGCGCTGCTCAAAAGAGTGCTGCACAAGCCTTTGACATCCTTGAGCCAAAACGTCGTTTCCACTGGTTTTCTTGGTGGGGCTATATTGGCTGCATGATTCTGATGATGTTTTACACCACTGTTGCAGGTTGGATGCTTGCCTATATTCCAAAGATGGCAACAGGAACCTTTAATGGTGGCGGAAGCGAAGTGGCGGCAAATGTCTTCAACGCAATGCTTGCCAATCCGAGTGAACTTATTGGCTGGATGTTAGCTGCTGTTGCTATTGGATTTGCTATTTGCAGCCTTGGTCTGCAAAAGGGCGTTGAGCGCATCACAAAATGGATGATGGCGATTTTGTTCGTCGTCATGATTGCGCTATGCATACGAACTATGACGCTACCAGGTGGTGCCGAAGGCATTGCCTTTTATCTGATTCCCGACTTCTCTCGTTTATTCGAGAACGGATGGTCGACCTTTGGTGAGGCAACTTATGCCGCAATGGGGCAAGCGTTCTTCTCGCTTTCCTTGGGTATTGCCGCTATGGAAATCTTTGGCTCCTACATTAAGCGTGAGCGTCGCTTAACCAGCGAAGCAATTTCTGTAACAGCCCTTAATACCGTTGTTGCTATTCTTGCTGGTTTGATTATCTTCCCTGCATGCTTCGCTTACGGAGTAACCCCCGATTCCGGTCCTTCTTTGGTTTTTGTCACTTTGCCATTGGTGTTTGCACAAATGCCCTTGGGAGAACTTTGGGGTGCTTTGTTCTTCGTATTCATGAGCTTTGCAGCACTTTCCACGGTTATCGCAGTTTTCGAAAACCTTATTAGCTGGTGCATGGATAAATGGGGCATGCCTCGTTCAAAAGCAGTTGCTATCAACGGTGTTTTGGTAATCATTTTGAGCCTTCCCTGTGCACTCGGATTCAATGTATTGTCTGGCGTTACTATCCCTGCTATTGGCGATATTCAATCGATCGAAGACTTCATCGTATCCAACAACATGCTGCCTTTGGGCTCCTTGATCTTTGTTTTGTTCTGTACACGTCGTTATGGCTGGGGCTGGAAGAACTTTGTTGCAGAAGCAAATATGGGCAAAGGTATTGCTTTTCCCGCATGGAGCCGCATTTGGGTATCCTATGGCATTCCTGTACTGATCATTATCATCTTCATCATGGGTTATGCGCCAAAAATAATGACATGGCTTGGATTGGGCTAAGATACATCGAGCGAGTATTCCGGATTGGATCCCGCTCCACCAAATAAGATCTCGTTCCACCAAATCGGATCCCGCTTCGAAAAATGAGCCTCGCTCCACCAAATAAGATCTTGCTCCACTAATTCGGATCTAAATGCAATCAGGCAATCACCTTCGGGCGAACCTTCGGGCGATTGCCTGATTTTTTGTATCAACTAGAAGCATCTTCCTTAAAGAAAAAAATTCCAGGAAATAGAAGGGGAAACGGTAAATTAGGCACGATTTGCATCACATAATCGCTCTATTCTATTCGGAAATCACATATCTTTGGCAATTTATGCGGTGCATGTATGATTTTTGCCAAAATAAAGGCGATTTGAATCTAGGATCCTGAGATTGCTTTAGAAACCTAGTACAAATCGCCTTAAATTTGTCATTTATACCTGCAAATACAGGAAATTCTGAAAATATACCTCATTCCGTATTTGCTACTGCTGAAACTTTAGTACGAATTGGGCGGTTTGGCTGGGCGGTTTGGCTGAGCGGTTTGACACCATATGGGCTTCGATCCTGTCTTAGCCCCTCGCCGACTTAGCTAACACCCTACCAATCTTAAAATTAAAAAGCGCGGAAGCGCTCGTAACGTTGCTGGCGGAGCTCTTCGGAAGTCATTGGTAACAATTCTTCCAATGAGCGCGTCACAAAGTCATGAACAGCATCCACTGCCTGCTCGGGGTTTTCATGTGCTGGCTTTTCGCCTTCGCTTAAAACTTCTTCAATCAAGCCCATCTCGCAAGCTTCGGCAGCGCTCATTTTCATAACTGCCGCTGCTTCTGCAGCACGAGAACGATCTTTCCATAAAATAGAAGCAAAGCCTTCGGGTGAGAGAACCGAATAAACGGCGTGTTCTTGCATAGCTACACGATTACCCATAGCAAGCGCCAAAGCACCGCCTGAGCCACCTTCACCAAGAACCACACATACGACAGGCACACCAAAGCCAGACATAGCAATCAGGTTGTCTGCAATTGCATTACCCTGACCGCGCTCTTCTGCTTCCATTCCGCAGAAAGCACCCTGGGTGTCTACCAAGCACACAATAGGACGACCGAACTTTTCTGCTTGACGCATCAAACGTAAGCTCTTGCGATAGCCTTCAGGCTGAGGGCAACCGAAATTACGTGCAATACGCTGATGCAAGTCTGCGCCCTTTTCTTCTGCGATAACCGTAACAGGAATGCCATCAATCCAACCAATACCACCTACAATTGCACCGTCATCTGCAAATGAACGATCACCATGAAGTTCGATAAAGCCATCTACCATATGGTCAATATAGTACTGAGCGGTAGGACGATGAACATTACGAGCAAGCAAAACGCTTTCCCATGCAGGGTTGTCGTCTCCATCAGATCCCGCTTCGGCCTTCTTCATAGGAAGAATGGAAGGCGCATCGGCAACACCGCGCTTGCGCAATGCACGCTTGAGCGGGAATGATTCAT
>URMQ01000015.1 GCA_900548955.1 uncultured Eggerthella sp.
GGTTTGAGTAATTTGCGCAAGAGGGAATTTTGCTACGTTTGAAATTTGTATGGTCTTCTTTGCTACAATATGCTCCATTGCACACAAAAAGAAGGGGATTGCTGTGTCCGATAAAGAACAAACTCCGCTTGATGCTCAAGAGCAGACACAGGAAATAAAGGCGGATGAGCCTGATAAAGTAGAAAAAGTTGATAAAACAGAGATAACCGACGAAGCCGATAAACCCAATGAGCCAGCTATAGCCGAAAAGACTCCTAAATCCCACAAAAAGCGCCTTAAGCAGATCATTGCCATTATTGTAGGTATTGCTGCTTGCGTTATTTTGATTGCGCCTTCAATTGCAGGTTATCTTAATGTTTCGGTTATATCTACGAGTGGTCAATTTACTGGTCAAGAGTGTAAGGTTTTGCTGTATGAAGGCGATGTGGTCGCTTTACTTGCCGATGCGGACCCTTCAAATGACCCAGAGCCTGTTAAGGAAAACCAAATTGTAGTAGGTCAGCGTACTACCTTTAATGGTATGAATTTTGGTACGTATACCATGGACGTGGTTCTTTTGGACGAGCAAGCTGACTCACAAGTTAGCATCACGCCTCGCACAACAACTATGTGGGGAATTGATAATCGTCAAACTTATGAGATTGCATAGTCATTGTTCATGGTATTATGTTTGCACTCGGTGAGGGAGTAGTTGACATTTGAAACATGTGATGCGTCAACATCATGGCCTAAAAAAAGCCTGGCGTGTCTTAATCGACAAGACTCACGGTGGAAGGGGCTAATGCCCTTTTTGCCGTGAGTCTTTTTGTTGGTAAATAAAATGGAAAGGGCAACTTTCGATGGATCTTTCGATATTCGCAACACCAGAAGCGTGGATTAGCTTAGTAACGCTTCTTTTCTTAGAAATTGTGCTGGGTGTCGATAATCTTGTATTTATTTCTATTACCACCGACCGACTGCCTGCAGAAAAACAGCATATTGGTCGTCGCTTGGGTTTGCTTGGCGCGCTAGTAATGCGTGTCGTATTTTTAAGCTTTGCTTCTTTCTTAGTTCATATGACCGATCCGCTTTTCACAATTCCCGGAGTGTATATTGGTGAGCGTGAATTAGGTTTTTCTATCAGAGACTTGGTTCTGCTTTTTGGTGGTATTTATCTTATCTATAAGGGTTTTGTTGAGGTTCGTGATGTTTTAGGTTTGGTTGAAGAAAAAGAAGACCAAGGTGATTCAACTGAATCTCGTCGCGGACTTACGCTTCCTGCGGCGGTTGCTACTATCATGGTAATGGACCTGGTTTTCTCTATCGACTCTGTAATTACTGCAGTTGGCTTAGCAGAGCATCTCATAATTATGATCATTGCCGTAATGGTTGCCATTTTCATCATGATCATCTTTATCGACAGCATTTCAGACTTCATTAATGCTCATACTGAAATGAAGATCTTAGCGTTGGTATTTATTGTTACTATCGGTGTGTTGTTAGTTCTGGATAGTGTCCATATCAATTCTGGTATTGAAGTGCTAGGAATGCATGGCGAAAAACTCATGGTTTACTTTGCAATGGTATTCGCTATTGTTTTGGAACTCATTCAGATGCGCTACACCAAAAACTTCCGTGAATGGACTGCCAAGAAGAATTTAGAAATGATGCGTGCTAAAGGCTTTGATCCGCAGCGTACCGATACCCTTGAACTTGCTCAGGCAATTCTTGATGCTGAACTTGCTGCTGAAGATGCAAAAGCACTTGCCGAAAATGAAGCCAATCAAAATGACAGTGGTAAAGATGTTGCCAAGTCATCCAAAAGGTAATGGCAACCAAGCTTAGGTATGGTAATTGTTCAACCATTTCTTAGTGGGTTGCCATTAAGCAATTAAGCTATTAGCAAAACAGGCCATCCGCTGCTTTAGTGGATGGCCTGGCTGGTTACGTTGGATTTTGGCTTAGGAGCCAAAACGTGTTGATAAATCTTCAATATATTCAGTAGATAGATATCATTACGTAAGCTGGCTATCTTCTGGGCTGAAATGCTTCAAGCATTCCTGAGATACGATAAAGCGGGTTGCTTGAGGTAAACAGCGAATAGTAAGGGGAGTTTGCAAATCCGTTGGCTCACCATCGTATTGCACTTGCATATTAGGGTTGGCTTCTATGCGAATTTCTTTGCCACGGTAAAGTTCAAGACCACCAACTTTCTTAGCTAAAGCTCCTGAATGGTCAAACACTTTAGCCATAACAACAGGAAGAAGTTGGAATGCATTTTCTGTCTTTAGAATTACGACATCAAGCATTCCATCGCGTGGTAAGTTTTCGTCAGAGACCATAACTTCGAATTGCATTTTGGAAAAATTGGCAACTACAACACCGATGCCACTTGAAGTAATAGTTTCTCCATCGATGGTAAGAGTGAATTCCGAAACTTGAGGTGTGGGATTCTGAAATGCTGCTTCAAAGTAAGCAACATCACCTAATAGGCGTTTGTGCTGTGTAGCGGTGCGCATGATTAGTTCATCATAGCCGCATCCAGCCATCATAGAAAAGCCGCGCTTTATACCCTCATTTGTTTCAAGCTCTCCTAAATCAAAGTTTAGGGTTAGTGCTTCATCGGTAACTTTGCATAAAGCGTGAGGTTCGTTTGGTTCAAAAAGGTTCATGGCAAGCAGGTTGGCAGTGCCAGAAGGGAAAGGCAGAATTGGATATCGGTATCGCGAAGCTCGTATGCAACCGAAGATATCGTTCCGTCACCACCGCTTGCAACAACAAAGTCAAATTCTGCAGCATCAGTTAATAAAGAGGCTAGTGGTGTTTGAGAGCCAAAGGTGCGAACTGTAAAAGAATCTCCGTCTTCAGCGTACATTCGAATAAAGTCATAAATTGCTCCGTTGCGAAGCCCAGAACGTAAGTTATGTATGACAAGTACTTTCAATCCAACCCCTTTTTGTTAGTATGCTATACATACTATATCGTGAGATACGGTATGTCTGCGCAAACTTATGCGTACTTTAATAAATGCACTAATGATTGATCCCACATAAGGGGTGTATGAATGCTCGTTGAAAACGACGCACAATTAAAAGATTTTTTGGCGTTATGTGAAAATAGTTCTTATATGGCAATTGATACCGAGTTTTTGCGTGAGAAAACCTACTATGCAAAGCTTTGTTTGATTCAGGTAGCTGTTGAGGGCTGTACTGCCATTATCGATCCATTCACTATTGAAGATTTATCGGTCATGGCTCCTGTTTTAACTAATCAAAGTGTCGTGAAAATATTTCACGCATCCTCACAGGATATAGAAATTTTGTACCATGAAACAGGAGTCGTGCCCGATCCTGTTTTTGACACTCAGGTGGCAGCGGCGTTGCTCGGTAAATCGCAACAGGCTTCATACGCTGCACTAGTGCAGTCGTTTTGTCAGGTAACGCTTCCTAAAAAGGATTCGTTTACTGATTGGTCTCGTAGGCCTTTAAGCCCTTCCCAGGTTGAATATGCTGCTGATGATGTTACATATTTGCCGCGCATTTATCATGACATGATAGAAGAACTTAACGAAAAAGGTCGCCTGTCTTGGTTGAATGATGCGTTTGCTGAAATCTCAAATCCTAAAAAGTATGAAGTCGATCCTCGAAATCGGTATCGTAAGCTAAAGCGCGTCAATCAGCTTTCTCAACGACAAATGGCGGCAGCTCGGGAATTTGCTGCTTGGCGTGAAGAACGCGCACAAAAATTGAATATACCCCGAAAATGGGTGGTTTCCGATGAACAGATTGTAGAGGCATGTAGGCGCGAGCCACGCTCGCTTGATGAATTATACATGGTTCGTGGTCTGAAGGAATCGCTTAAGTCAGGAGATGCTCGTCATGTTTTGCAGCTTATTAATAAGGGGTTAACCTGCCCCGAAGAAGATCTCCCTCAAACTAAAACAAATCAGCGAAGTGAAGCAAATGTTGACATTGCTGTTGATTTAATGAATGCAATTGTTCGTTTGCGTGCTCGTGAAAATAAAATTGCCCCGCAGACTTTAGCTCCTCATGCTGAATTAATGAAGCTAGCTCGTGGGCATGATGAAGATTGCGAACTGCTTAAAGGATGGCGCTATCACGTAGTGGGAAAAGAACTATCAGACTTTCTTGAAGGGAAGTTTTTACTACAACTCATTGACGGAAATTTGAAAATTATACTTCCTGAATGAAATATCGCACAACACCAGGTAATCTAGTAGAGAACAAATTAGTTGGGAACAATTAGCTTTCTATATAGGAGAATACATGTCTTACCTTTTTTTAATTGTCGTTACACTTGCTATTGGTTTTGGTGCTCAGGCGTATGTAAATCGTCAAATTAAGAAGTACTCGTATGTGCCAATATCAAACGGAATGACAGGTTATCAAGTTGCAGTTGGAATGTTGCAGTACTACGGCATTTACGATGTGCAGGTTCGTTTGGGAAATCATGGCGACAATTTCTTTAATCCAAAAGACAATTCCATTACGTTAGATCCCCAGGCTTACTATGGATCTTCCATTACTGCTACCGCTACTGCATGCCATGAAGTAGGTCATGCTTGCCAGTATGCTCAGGGCTATGTGCCTATTAAAATTCGTGGCGCTATGGTTCCTGTAGTTAATTTTGCTTCTAACACCTGGATTTTCTTGTTGCTTATTGGCATTTTCTTGAATATTGCTGGTTTGGTTGATCTGGCAATTATCTTTTATGCCTTTGCGGTATTGTTCCAGTTGGTCACTTTGCCAGTAGAATTTAATGCAAGTCATCGTGCTATGACGTATATGGAAACAACTGGCTTGCCAGGTGGCGAACGTGCTGGTGCATGGAGTGTTCTTCGTGCTTGTGCTCTTACCTACGTTGCGGCAGCACTTGTTTCTGTGCTTCAGCTTTTGTATTTGCTTGGTTCTCGCGAGGAGTAAGTAATGGATTCGTCTCAACCTGATTCAACTAAGAAAAAGGTTTTATCGGTATCCGCTGCTGTTCGTCTTACCAATTCAATTTTGCATGAGCACACTTTTATCATCGAAGGTGAAGTTAGCGAATTAAACAACAAGCCTGGGTATAAGGCAGTTTATTTCACTATTAAAGATGAAGATGCATCGCTTCCTTGCATGATGTGGAAAAATCGCTTTCAAGCAAGTGGGATAGACCTCCATCTTGGCGTAAAAGTTCAAGTTACTGGTAGTTTTAACGTATATGCTCCTACGGGGCGAATGAGCTTTGATGTCGCGCGATTGGTTTTAGCGGGCGAAGGCGATTTACGTGCACGTGTGGCCCAACTTGCAGAAAAGCTTAGAAAAGAAGGGCTTATGGACGTTTCGCGAAAGCGTCCAATACCACAACTTCCACAAAGTATTGGTTTGGTTACTTCTCCTCGTGGTGCGGTAGTTCATGATGTTTTGCGAACGTTGCGCAGACGTTATCCTTTAGCGCGTGTTGTGTTTGCTGGAGTTCCTGTTGAAGGAGCAAATGCCGCGCAGCAATTATCTATGGCACTTACGAGTGTTGCTGCAACTGATGTAGAAGTTATTTTGCTTGTTCGTGGTGGTGGATCCTTTGAAAACTTTATGCCTTTCAACGATGAAGGGTTAGCGCGCACCATAGCTTCATGTTCTAAGCCTGTGGTAACTGGCATTGGTCATGAGCCTGACACTACTATCGCTGATATGGTTGCTGATCTACGTGCTTCTACGCCTACAGGAGCAGCACAAGCGGTATCTCCTCAAGCAGGGGAGTTACAAGAGCTTCTGCAAAACCAGGCGTTGCGTTTGTCGGGATCATTGACTCAGCGTTTAAACACCTCTGCGGCTTTTCTAGGATCTATTGGTTCGCGTCCTTTATGTAAACATCCTACGACGTTGTATGCCTCAGAAATGCAAACGGTTGACTTGATGCAAGAAACCATGGAGCGTTTGGGTAAAACTTTTACACAAAAACAGAATCATTCTTTGGATTTAGCAGCTTCTGCTTTTGTGCGTATTGGTAAATCCCTTGTAGTTCCTTATCAGTCTCAAGCGGCAGTGATTACTTCGCGTTTGAATGACTTATCACCGCTGAAAATATTGGAACGTGGTTGGTCTATTACGCGAGATAATCAAGGAACAATTATTAAAAGTGTTACCCAGGTTAAGCCACAAGATCATATTACTGTTCAGCTTTTAGACGGTGTATTGGCATGCCAAATTGAAGATGAGGGAATTTCTGAATTAAGTGAAGTTATATCTATGGAGGAATCTCATGAATGAAGAAACCGTACAAAATAGTCAAAACCAATCTGTTCAGCCTGTTGTGGGACTTACGTTTCGTGAAGCAATGACGGAACTTAATGGTATTGTTGAAGCGCTTGAAAGCAACACATTAGAACTTGAAGATAGCTTGGTGAAGTACGAGCGCGGCATTGCCTTGCTTCGTTTTTTAAAGGATAGCCTTACTTCTGCTCAGCAAAAAGTTGATGTATTAATGGGCGAACTTGATTTATCGGTTGATGATGCGGTAACTGATTCAACCTTATCCAAGGCATAAGAGGCTCTCTTCGCAATATCTTCGCAATTCAAAACCGTTTATCCCAGATTTATATCCTTTGAACACAGTTAGTCTGCCGTTCGCCAGCTACCGGAAAAATGCCTGTCCTATCAGCGGACAGGCATCGTTATTTCGTACAATAGTGTAACGATATTTTAGTAGGAGGGATTGATTTGAACATCCTTGTTATAAATGCTGGGTCTTCATCGTTAAAGTACCAATTGGTCAATGTAACCACTCATAAGGTTGTAGCCAAGGGTCTATGCGAACGTGTAGGAAGTGAAGAATCTTCTCATAAGCACGGCATTGATGATAACGAGTTTGTTTATGAGCTTCCTCTGCCAGATCATACTGCTGCTGTGCAGGTTGTTTTGGACGTGCTCACCCAAGGTTCTAATGCGGTTATTCATGATATGAGTGAAATTGCTGCTGTAGGTCATCGTGTTGTTCATGGCGGTGAATATTTCCAGAAATCAGCACTTATTGATGAAGATGTAATTTCTAAAATTGACGAGCTTGCTGAATTGGCTCCTTTGCATAATAAAGCAGCACTTGCAGGTATTTATGCTTGTCGTAAATTGATGCCTGACACTCCTATGGTTGCTGTGTTTGACACTTCATTTTTCCAAACGCTGCCGCCATCGGCTTATATGTACCCACTCCCTTATGAATATTATGAGAAATATAGCGTACGTAAGTATGGTGCTCACGGTACCTCTCATCGCTACATTGCGGAACGTGCAGCGTATATGTTGGGCGAACCATTAACAGATTTGCGCCTAATTACCTGCCATTTAGGTAATGGCTGTTCTATTTCTGCAATCGATCATGGTAGCCCTATTGATACTTCTATGGGATTCACTCCTCTTGATGGCTTGATGATGGGTACCCGTTGCGGCTCTATTGACCCTGCAATTGTTACGTACTTGATGGAAAAGCTTGAGCTTACTCCTGGTGAAATGAATGACATCATGAATAAGAAATCAGGCTTATTGGGTATTTCTGGCATTAGTAATGACCTCAGAAGCGTACGGGAGGCATCTGAAGCTGGCGATGAGCGAGCAATGCTTGCCTACGAAATGTATTCTTCTCGTGTTAAAAAATATATCGGTCAGTATTTCTTCATGCTCGGTGGCGCCGACGCTATTGTTTTGACTGCTGGCGTTGGAGAAAATTGTGACAAAATGCGTCGTATGATTTTCTCTGGCTTGCAGCCTTTAGGAATTATTTTGGATTCTGCTAAGAACAAGCAGCGTGGCTTTGAGCGCATCATTTCATCAGACAAATCTGAAGTTCCTGTTATTGTTATTCCTACTGACGAGGAATACATGATTGCGCGTGACACCTATGATATTGTTCGTGCTAAGACACAGATCGTGCCAGTATCTAAAGAAGCTTAAATTCATATTAATCTAGGGTCATTTGTTGGACGTATACATCGTTGCGTAGCTTACGCGCGTGTTCATCCGACAAAGTTCCTGCTCTATTCGCCGCCTTGATGAATTCAAGTTCGCGCGACAGTGCACGGTCTTGGATGTCATCAAGCGCATCTTTCATACGGCGTAGCGCTAAAATGTGTTTTTCGAAACCTTCGGCATCATAACGATCATCGTTGTCGATATTCGTAAGTTCTTCTTCGAAGGCATTTACCTTGTCGTAGAGTTCATCGCACCTATCAGCAAGCAGTTTGCCTTCTTCTGCTATATTGGTGCTTGCTTGAGGGATAAAGGGACGGATGCGATCTGCGTAACGTTTCATAGCGATGGCTGTTGCAGGTTCGTCAACGTTGTCGGGAAGCTTAATCTCTGAACTGCTTTCATCGGATTCGTCATAATTATTCGCAGCAAAGTTCATAGCTTTTAAGGCGGACTCTCCGGTATTAGACCCAGTTAGATGCGCATCTTCTTGGATAGAATTAATTACCTGAATAAGAATAGAAATTTCAGCATCAGCGTATTGCTTCGAACGTTTTTCTGAAGGCTTTCGAGGTACTAAGCTTCGAACTGCAAAATTCGCAAGCAGCATGGTGCACAGAATTACTCCTGAGGTTAAGAACAAGAGCTCTTCTCGTAGAGGGAAGGCCTCTCCTGAAGATATGGTATAGGGAATGGTGAGCATCAGCGCTAAGGTAACGCCGCCCTTAGGTCCTGCAAATGCCATACCAAGTGTTCCTTTTAAGTTGCGTTTAGAAAAGCAAATCTTTACAGGACGCTTTGTGCGCCAGGCGTTAACAGCGTCTAAACCTAGAATCCAAATAAAGCGAACGAATTCCAATACCACCGTTAATATCAGAACCGCTGAAATAAGTAGCCAAGCAGTTACGGCATCTCCTTGTAAGGCAGGAATAAGTACTTGAGGTATCTGTAAGCCAAGAACAACAAAGATTACGCCATTAAGCACGAACTCTAACGTTTTCCAAACGCTGGTAGCTTGGATTTTTTGATGAGAGGCAGTTGGGCTAATTTTATGTGGGAGTAAGGAAATAGTAAGACCAGCAAGCACAACTGCGATAACACCCCCAACGTGAATTTGCTCGCATATCAAATAGATAATAAATGGAGTTAACAGCTCTAACACTACATGAACCGTAGGATTTTCTAATCCAAAGCGACGCATGCCAGACATAAGCGCCCAAAAAAGGAATCCTAGAATTATACCTACCGCCATTCCACCGAAGAGCTCAAGAACAAATTCTTGCCCGGCATGACTTAGTGAAAATGCTCCTGATACCACAACGGCAATGGCACATTGGAAACCAATGGTGCCGGTCACATCGTTAAACAGTGCTTCTCCGTTAAGGAGCGATTCGTGGCGCCTTCCAAAGCGCATTTCTTTTGCAAGAGAAGTTACTGCTGAAGCGTCGGTAGATCCCATAGCGGCTCCGAAAGCAAGTGCTGCAGCAAGTGGTATGGCAGGGATTAGTGCATGTAAAGAAAACCCAAGAGTAATCATGGTAAGCAGAACAAGACCTGTTACCAGTGAAGCTATACCTAGACGATTCTTGTAGAGTTCTCCTGAGTCAACATGGCGGGTTTCATTGAAGTGTAATGGAGCAATAAACAAAATAAGGAGCAGTTCTGCGTCGATGGTTATGTCATCAGGAATAGGTAAAACGAGCGCAATAATTATGCCTAAACCAATTTGAACAAGGGGAAGAGAAACCCCACGAACAATTTGATCAAGCATGCTTGAAGCAACAACGGCTACAAGTAAGAAAAGAATTAGTTCAAGTAATTCCATGAATCGCTCGCTTAGAACTTAAAAAGAGGCTGCCTTTCAATAAAAGACAGCCCGCTCATTCCGACTGATTCTGACGATGTAACAAAATGCTACAACAGGGTTAGCGCTCGAAATTATTAATAATTCCGAGCGGTTCTGACGATGTAGCAAAACTACGGTTTAGGTTGCAATCCTTGTTTGTGCTATACGTGCTAAAAACGTGCTTAATAGGTGCTAAATAAATGCTCAAATGTGTTGAACTTACATCGTTTGTGCCTGAACACAGGTAATAGCAATAACGCCCACTACATCTTCAGCAGTGCAGCCACGTGAAAGATCGTTTACAGGTGCAGCAATGCCTTGTAAGATAGGACCATATGCCTGTGCGTGAGCCAAGCGCTGGACTAACTTGTAGCCAATATTTGCGGCATCTAAGTCAGGGAAAATAAGAACATTCGCCTTTCCTGCAACAGGGGAGCCTGGGGCCTTAGATTGACCAATTTCTGGAACGATGGCAGCATCAAGTTGAAGTTCGCCGTCGGCGTTCAGATCTGGATAGTTTTCCTTGATGTAGTTCATTGCTTCAACCACTTTAGTGGCATCGTCATTTTTAGCGCTGCCATAAGAAGAGTGGGAAAGTAAAGCAATGCGAGCTTCTTTGCCTAATAAACGCTTGAAGGAATCGTTGGTAAGGTTTGCAATATGAGCTAGCTTTTCTGCGGTTGGCTGAACTTCCAATGCGCAGTCTGCAAAAGCGAAGATGCCGTTTTCACCTAACTCGCAATTAGGGACATCCATCAAGAACAAGGAACTAACCATAGGAGCGCCTGGGGCGGTCTTTAATACTTTCAATGCAGGTGAAAGAATCTTGACAGTTGCGCATCCTGCGCCACCAACTAAGCCATCGCACATGCCAGTCTTGAGCATCATTACTGCGAAATAAATTGGATCGGTAGTAACAAGCTCATGGGCTTCTTCTTCAGTCATGCCCTTCTTTTTACGAAGTTCGTAGAGAAGAGAAGCGAATTCTTCAACTTTGTCAGATTCTGCAGGGTTAATAATCTGAGCATTATCCAATTTGAATTCTTTAGCTTTGATGTCTGCTTCATTGCCAAGAATTACGATGTTTGCAATTCCTTCAGCTAAAGCAGTTTCAGCTGCAGCTAGAATGCGATCATCATTACCTTCAGGTAAAACAATAGTCTTCTTGTTAGACTTAGCACGTTCAATCATTGACTCAATAAGCGTAGCCATAGGCAATCCTTTCGCTATAAATGCTACTTTTCATATTCATTTTAGCGTTCAGCGTGCTACGTGGGTATAATGTGCCTTTAAGGGAAACCTCTTACGGCGTGAACGGAAAGGTTAGGTGGAATCCTTCATGAAAACAATCTCCTTTGCAGTGCCGTGCTATAACTCGGCAGACTACATGGAGAAATGCGTTGAATCTCTGCTTCCTTGCGGAGATGATATTGAAATAATTTTGGTCGACGATGGCTCCACGAAGGATGACACTCCAGCAATTTGCGATAGGTTAGTAGAACAGCATCCCGGTATTGTTCGTGCTATTCATAAAGAAAACGGTGGTCACGGATCGGGCGTAAATGCTGGTCTTGCTGCTGCTGAAGGCTTGTATTATAAGGTGGTTGACTCCGATGACTGGCTAGATAAAGAAGCTATGGATACTATCATGCCTTATTTGCGTGAACAAAAAGCCTTAGTTGAACAGGCACAGCAGCAGGGTGCATCAGCGACTGCAACTGACCTTGTTATTGTAAATTACGTATACGAAAAGGTGTATGAGGGAACTCATACCACCATTCGTTATACGAATGTGTTTCCAACAGACAAAGAATTTACCTGGTCTCAAGTAGGCCGTTTCAATCCATCACAGTATTTGTTAATGCATTCGGTTATTTATCGAACTCAAATGCTACGTGATATGGATTTAAAGCTTCCAGAACACTGCTTTTATGTTGATAACATTTTTGTATATGTACCGCTGCCACATGTTAAAACCATGCGTTACTTTGATGTGGATATGTATCGCTACTTTATTGGTCGTGAAGATCAGTCGGTAAATGAAAAAGTAATGCTTTCTCGCATTGATCAGCAGATCCGAATTACAAAAGTAATGATTGATTCGGTTGATGTTATGGCAATAGAAAACAAACGCCTTCGTAATTACCTGAAAAATTATCTTTCAATGATGATGTGTATTTGTTCAGTATTCTTACGTATGGAAAAGACTGAGGAAAACGAAGCAAAGCGTGCCGATATTTGGGCGTATTTGCGTGCTAAAGACGAAAGTCTTTATCACGATGTGCGTCATTCAGTATTGAATCTAGCAACAAATATTCCTAGTGATGTTGGACGTATGGTAGGCATAACGGGCTACCATATTGCTCAGAAAATCTTCAAATTTAACTAAAGAAAGGTTAACTGCTTTTCTGACTGTTGATTTCCTTTAAAGCGACATAGGAACCTAAAGCAACTGAATAATCTAAATAGGCAGTTTCTGCGTACTCTAGTAGTCCTTGTAATCTTCAGGGTTTTTAGCGGAACTGCCCGTTGTGTCGTTGTAGGTGCGCATTTCGTGTCCAAAGCGTACAGCACCTTCTCCAAAGCGTTGTGCTATCAAGTCATTAGCTTCTAGTAGCTTTGAGTTTTCTTTTGCATGGCTAATCAAGGCGCTCTGTTTAGGCATTCGGTTACTTGAGCGCCTATTTGAATTTGGTAACGACATCTGTTTGGCTTTATTGTTTTGCGGTGTTTCTCCTAATGTCGTGTCAGATTCAAGTGTATCGAAGAGGGATGTCTGTATAGGTTCAGCCTCGAAGCCACTAATACCCACACCTACTAAGCGAAGCTTTTCTCCTGGAGTCCAAAGTTCTTCAAACATTTCGTAGAGAATTGGTAGCCAGGTAAGTTCATTAGTGCCTAAATTGGGAATTTTTCTTTGGCAGGTTCTAATGGTTAGGTCTTCACGACGAATTTTCAAATGAAGGGTGCTACCTTCAAGTTCTTTTCGACGTAACCTCCTACCTACTTTATGGGCCATGGTGGCAATACGTGCTTGAATTTCCTTTTTATCAGTCAGACTTGTGGCGAAGCTTATTTCGTTCGAAACCGATTTCACAGGATCTGGCTCTGCGTTAACAGCGGTATCTATACCGCGAGCTCGATCAATCATAAGTTCAGTGTTCTTACCAAACACTTGCCGAAGCAAGGCGGGATCAGCCGTTACTAAATCTCCTAACGTCTTAATGTGATACGACTGAAGTTTCTTTTGAGCTACAGGCCCAATGCCACTCATTACTTTTATAGGTAGGGGAGCTAAAAATGATTCTGAATCTTCGGGATATACCACCGTTAAGCCTCGTGGTTTGTTTTGATTCGAGGCAATTTTCGCTACTGATTTAGAAGAGCCAAGTCCAATAGAGCAAGTAATACCAAGTTTTGCAACGCGCTGTTGGATTCTTTGGGCAATTAATGCGGGATGTTCTTTATTCGTGCGAGTAGGTGTTATATCAAGAAACGCTTCGTCAATACTTACTTGCATTAATTGGGGCGATTCATCAAGAAGAATATTCATAACCTGTTTGGACATTTCGCGATAGCGGTGAAAGTTTCCAGGAGTCCAAATAGCGTTAGGGCAGAGGCGAGCAGCAGTAGAAGAAGGCATTGCAGAATGCACTCCATATTTGCGAGCTTCATAGGATGCGGTAGATACTACGCCGCGTTTATGGGGGCTTCCACCAACAATAACAGGCTTGCCTTTCCATTCGGGATGATCAAGCTGTTCTACTGATGCAAAAAACGCATCTAAATCCATCAAAATAATGGCGGATCCAACCCAAGGACGTAAGGAATTGGTATCAAAAATACTGATTTCATCAAAAGAGGAAGATTGGGGTACAGTTTCATATAACCCCATGTCAGTGGTGGAATTAGATGAGTTAATAGTACTGTTTTCGGTGGTATTTCCCTTATTCTTTTCCATGAAACATAGTCTAACATCCCCACGAGCGCCTTTGTTTGTGTTAGGGTAGATCACCCAGACTTAAACACCACTTCGATTTTTAATGTAAGGATATGAGGCAAAGTGAAGGCATTTGAAGCTTTAACAGAGCTTGTGAATGAGGCATCAGTTGCTCCGCAACGCCAAGAAACTTTGCCCTATGATATCCGTGCTGAAATTGACTGGGTTGATTTTTCTTGTATTGCTAATCCACTAGGTACTCCTAGCTGCGTTAAAGAGGCAATTGCTTCTGCGATTTCTGAAGGGGACTTGTCGTTTTTACCTAATAGCGACGGCCAACATTTAAGTCGTGTTATCGGGCGTTATTTTGAAATGTCTCCTGAAAGTATTATGGCAGGCACTAGCGTTACCTCTTTAATTGGTTCTATTGCTCAGGCATATAGGCCTTGTAATGTTGGTATTCCTACTCCAGCCCCAACGGGTTATTTTCTTGCTATTGCGAATGTGGGGCACAATCCTGTGAAGCTGATTAATCCTTATTCGCTGTCTGCAATTGAGCCCCAGTCTGCTTTTTCTAACGGCTTTAAGTTTGATGCTGCTGTTTTGGCTAATCCTAGTTTTCCTTGCGCGCGTTTGCTTTCTGAAAAAACGCTGAAGCGCTATTTGGAAGTTTGTAACTGGGTAATTGTTGATGAATCAAATATTAGTCTTACTCTTGGCGGCGAATCATTCGTTGAATTAACGCGTCAGTATCGCAATTTATTTGTTGTACGTAGTTTGTCTCATGAATTGGGTATGCCTGGTATTCCGATGGGATATGTTGTTGGCAATGAGTCTGCTATTGCTCATATTAAGCAATTTACGGACGGTTCCGACATTTCTATGTTTAATGAAGTTGTGGCACGTGAATTTCCTCATACTGGTCAGTATCTTGAAGATACGGTTCAGCTTTTAGAAAAAGAAATTCCCTGGATGCAGTGCATGCTTAGCTTAACGCCTGGCATTAAAGTATTTCCTTCAGAGGCTAACTTTGTTATGTGCGCTCTTGAAGAACGTGCAGCACGCGATTTTGGTATTTCTAGCGCAGCAGATCTTATTGTGCGTCTTCAAAAAGCAGGCTTTACGGTACGTGACTTAGCGGGTGTTCCTGGTATAGAAGGCAAGCGCTATTTCTTGGTATCTATTCGCAGTCACGAAGATAACGAAAAGTTTATTTCTGCTTTGCGTGACATTATCACTGAGGCGTAATTCTTAAGACAATCCCATATTCTAAGACGAGATTCAGTTTTCAAAAGCTTTGCTATTCTGCTGAATATTCTTTTGGAATTCTATCGCATATTGTTTGGTTATTTTTCGACATGTGACCATCTAGAGTAATTCATATGTTTTTTGAAAAAGACTTGTCCTATTTCCTATTCATTCCGTTGCAAGGTTGTTTCATTCGAGGGGTAACAAGGGATGCGTGTGATGCATTTAGAATGACGACAAAATCATGCGAAATCAATTTCGCTTTGTTCTCATTTATCTTGCTAGCCCCGATTTGAAATGAAGTTCCTCATGATGGCATCTGCAATGAAGAAATTGCTTGCTCTGCTCTGTTATATGTCGCTTTACGTATTAACGCTCACTTGCTAAGAAGAAGAGTGCTAATGTGCCAGGACCTGAATGAGCACCAATTACGGGATCAACGTAATTCACCAGGTAGTTTTCTACGCCAAATTTTTCAGTAATGAGTTTTTGTAAGTATTTGACATCCTCAAAGCAATCACCATGAGAAATGCCAATTACCTGCTCTGCAATAGGTTCAGTAATGGTATCTTCCATATGTTTTACCAATGCTTGAATGCTCTTTTTGCGACCACGGGTTTTTTCCATAGGAATCAGGAGACCATCGTTATCCACATGAAGAACGGGTTTAATGTTGAGTAAGCTGCCAGCAAAGGCGGCGGTACGAGAAACGCGACCACCACGGAACAAGAACATTAGATCATCAACAGTAAACCAATGAGCAAGATGTAAGCGATTGTCACGTACCCATTGTTCAACTTCTTCAAGGGCTTTTCCTTCTTGGCGCATTTTTGCTGCATAGTACACAATAAGTCCCTGACCAACAGAAGCGGCAAGAGTATCAACTGAGGCGAAGGTGCGCTCTGGGTATTGTTCTGCTAGGTCTTTTCCGATATTGCGCATGCCCTCATAGGTTCCAGAAAGACCGCTAGAAAAGCCAAGGTATAAAATATCCTCACCTCGTTTGAAAATGTTTTCAAAGACTTCTTGTGCGTCTGACAAATTGGGAAGGGAAGTGGTAAAAATCTTTCCTTCACGCATCATGGTATAAAACTGTTTTAAGTCAGTAACCTGGCCTTTAAGATAGCTTTGATATTCTTTGCCATCTGCCATAAAAACTAAAGGTAGAACTTCAAGTTCTAATTCCTCAATGAGTGTTTCTGGTAAATTGCAGGAAGAATCAGTAACAATTTTGTAGGACATGAAGTGCTCCTCACGTGGGTATTTTAGCTGTCGATAGCGTACCATATTGGCTTTCATTTTCCCTTGTTGTTGTGAGGATTATCCCATATGTAAAGATGGACGAACGTGTTTGCCTTGACCAAATTACGAATGCGTTTATCGCTAGTTTATTCTTGTTTGGATGGTTGAGCTTTGTCAAAATACTGGAGTAGTTACTACGGTGGATTAATTACATTGAGGGGTATATTGTGGAAGGGATAAGCGCGGGCATTTCGCAGATTTTGATTCTTGCGCTTATAGTGGTGCTTGGCTTTGTTTTGTCTAAGCTGAACTTTATCGATGAACACACCTCAAATAAACTTGTCGCCCTTCTAATTAACGTTACGCTTCCCTGCATGATTATTGCTTCAACCTCGTCGGTTGAATTCAATCAAATCGCCAATCAAATTCCTCTTGTGTGTGGGTTAGGTATACTACTTTTCTTGGCGATGGTTTTAATTTCTGTTATTGCTGCATTCTTGCTAAGGGTGAATAGCGATACTTTTGTATGTTTTATTTTTTCGGGAATCTGTACCCAAACCGCCTTTATTGGAGTTCCTGTTATAGCGGCGGTTTTAGGCGATTCCACCATCATCTTGACCAGTTTAATAGTTGCAATTATCAACGTATTTTTGTTCAGCGTAGGCATAGCCATGCTTGTTGTTGACCAGCAACTCCGTGAAAGTAGGGGACAGGTTTCAGCGGATAATCAAAAGAAATTTTCACTAAGTAATGCTCTTTCTCGGGTTTCACTCAGCTGGAAAAGCTTTATTAATCCGGCATTAGTTGCTGCGTTACTTGCATTGGCGTTGCTGTTTTTCCGTATTCCTGTACCGTATGTGTTAGGCAGTGCTCTAGATATGGTTGGCGGATTAACGGCACCTATTTCTATGATGGTGATCGGTTTTTATGTTTCACGGATGCACGTAAAAGAATCACTTTCCCAATGGCGTGTATTTCTTTTTGGTTTTATTCGCTTTTTCCTCGGCTCGGTGGCGTTGTTCTACGTGCTTTCGATTTTCATTACTGATAATCTGATTGTTTCAATAGCGGTACTGGAATTTGCTATGCCAACAGGAGCTATGGTTCCAGCTTTCATTGCTAGTCATAAAGGTGATGCATTGTTGGCTTCTGAACATACAGTAATTTCTGCAGTACTTTCGTTTGTGTATTTACCTATCATTATTGCAATTATGATGCTGTTTCCTTTATAGGTAGGAAGTATAAAAACAATTTGCACTTTTTAGGTATGTGTGACTAACTATTCCTAGAGAGCTGAATGCGTTTAAAAGGCAATTTTTACAGATATAGATTGGTTTTTTACTAAGAATATAACCCAAGCTTTTAACTCGTTAGAGAAGATAGAACCCTAATTCAGCCAAAAAGATACCTAGTAAGGCTCCCGCTACCACGTCTTTGGTGAAGTGAACACCGGATAGTACCCTTAGAACGGCAAGCATTACTCCTAGGACAAATATACAAACTGCAATTTGTGAGAAGGGACACTTAAACCAAAAAGTTATTGCTATTACAAAGATTGAAAAAACGTGCCTGCTGGGAAAAGACTTCCCTTTAGTGTTCTTGGGTATAAGGGGCTGTGTTTCGAAAACTTCATAGGGACGTGGCGCATTGATTGCTTTTCGCAGCAGCGTAAGCAGAACAAAACATACAAGAGGAACTACTAAAGCGTCAAAAAAATCTGAATACAAAAAATATTCCAATGTGAATTTAAGACTGGGGCTCCAAAAAAATAAATAGATAAGCAAACAAGGATAAGCAACATAGATTGCTTTGGTGATTATGCTGTTGAATAGCGGTATCCCTTTAGCGAGCATAGGTTTCGCAGAAACAGTATTAATCATATGTTCGTAAGTTTCTTTTTTCATCAACCATTCTTGTCTACTAAGCAATGCTTGTGTTTTTCGCTAGGTATTAGCTTCTGCTTTGTTTATAAAGCCTTTCCGCTGGTTGGCAGAAATACAAAGCGTATTCAATTGGTAAAGCTTTATTGTAGTTCCAGAACATCACTTTGTTGCAGGCGTTTAGTAGCGAATTCAATAAAATGACGTGCTGCTGGAGCGCAGGTGTTCTTATCAGGTATAGCAATTCCTACCAGGATTGCCTCGGAAGGTTCAATAGGAACTTTACTTACCTTAAAGTCGTATTTTTCTGTTGAGAGGCTATTAGTAATGGTTATACCCATTCCCGCTTCAATCATGCCAAGAGTGGCCGCGGTTTCAATAGTTTCATAAGCTATTCTTGGATGAAGGTCATGGCGGGATAGAACGCCTAGAGTGTCGATGTCTTGGCCTTTACCAGGCATAATGAAATCTTCGTTACTGCATTCTTCTAATGAATAACATTTTTCATTGGCAAGCGGATGATTAGCGGGTAAAACTGCAATCATGGGGTCATGAGCCAGTGGGATCCAATCATAAGTTGTACGTGGATCATAGCTCATGAATCCAAAATCAACCTCTTTGTTATCAAGCCATTCGGATATTTCTTGATGAATGCCTTCCATGACACGAATTTCAATATTGGGGAATTGTTCGCGAAATGCTTTGAGTACTTTTGGTAGCCAATGAGATGCAACGCTGGGGTAGGAGCCAATCGTTACGCTACCAACGGAAAGTCCTTTAAGTTCTGCACTCATTTGGAAAAGTCGGTCTTCTTCTTGGATAATTGCACGTGCTATAGGCAATATGCGCTTGCCATTTTCCGTTGGTTTAACGCCACTACGTGTACGCTCAAGAACAGAAAAGCCAACGTCTTTTTCTAAGGCAGAGATTAGCTGGCTTACTCCTGAGGGAGTATAGGCAAGTTCTTTTGCTGCTTTGGAAAAGCTTCCCAGATCTACTGCTTTTATAAAAGCGCGATAACGTGATGTTTCCATTTCTATCTTTCTCTATTGATACTGTTGTACGAGGATTTGAACGAATTCTTATGATTATTAGCAATGGTTTGCTTGCGGTTTTTACTTGAGAAGATTGCTTTTAAGTAAAACTTAACACATAGTTAATATATTATGGTTTTACTAATCAATCAATTCCTTATATAACATAACTACCACGTTAGAACGTAGCTTTATGGGGCAACTCAAAGCAGTCATCAAGCTTAGCGTGAAAACGCTTAGGCAAGTGGCTTTACCTATGTGGGCAAATGTATCTTTGTCGGTAGTGTATTTTGCTTTACGTGTGCTGCTTTGTGCATAAACTATGTTTCAAACACGTGATGTATCAGGGTGATGCAGGGCAGAGAGCGGATTCCTGGTAACTACGTAATTCCTCATCGTGTACTGTAGGTACGATGAGGAATTCTTTTATATTGGATCATTCCACGACGGTTGAATGGAAAGATAAGTCAATGCATCTCTCGATAAAAATTGATTGGCGAGTTTTTGCTCCGATGCTTGTTGCTATAGCAGGTGTTTGCTGGGGTGTAATCGGCTTGTTTTCTACGTATTTATCGTCTACTGGTTTGCGTCCTGAACAAATAACGGTAGTTCGGTGCGTTATTGCAGCGGGAGCCATAGGGTTATTCTTGCTTGTGCGTAAACGAAGTGCTTTTGTGATAAGACTTAAAGACATTTGGATGTTTTTAGGTACCGGAATTCTAAGCATAGCTTTTTTTAACGTTTGCTATTTTGCTTGCATAGATTTGTGCGGACTTTCTTTTGCGGCAATTCTTCTGTATACCGCTCCTTGTTTTGTTGTGCTGTTATCTGCTGTGTTTTTTAAAGAAAAGCTAACGCGTCAACGCGGCAGCGCGCTCGTTCTTGCTTTTGTTGGTTGCCTACTTGTGGTGGGTGTTGGATCGGGAGAATCGTCACTTTCGGGGTTTGGTATTCTTGTTGGTCTTGCTTCGGGTATTGGATATGCGCTTTATTCAATTTTTGCCCGAGTTGCACTAAAACGATACGAAGCTCCAACGGTTATGTTTTACACTTTTCTTTTTGCTTCGCTGACCCTAATTCCTTTTTCTGAGCCGCAGGCTATTGTTGCTTTAGCCAGCGATTCTTCTGCTGCATTGCTGGTAATGATTGCATTAGCCTTGGTTTCTACCGTAACCCCTTTTGCTTGTTATACCGTTGGCCTTGCACATATGGAAACCGGAAAAGCATCCATCATGGCTTTTATTGAACCAATGGTTTCTCTTCTGATTGGCATTTCAGTGTTTGGGGATGTGCTTACCTTTACAAACGGCTTAGGAATTGTAGCTATTTTGATAGCGGTTGCTTTATTGAATATGCCCGAAGAAAAAATCTTGCACCTTAATAAAGCTTTTCGAAATAGGTCTTCTTAGATTTACTGACGAATCTTTTGATTCATTTTGTGAGTTTTGCACCGGGATTTTTCTGAAAAGAGATTATTGTAAATAGAGTTTTTTACTAGTACTGCCTATAGATTTTCGCCTTTATCAGCCTTGCCTTGCTATACTGCTTTCTAGTTCGCAAACACATAATGCTTACGATAGTAGGTATGTTTAAAATGCTAATGTGGGCATACGTAACTCTTTTGTAAGTAACTATCGTTTAAGTCGCTACTGATTAGTAAGTAACTACCGTTTAAGGAGAGGCTGACACATGGATTGTCGTTCTGTATACGATCTTTGGTGTGAGAAGGTAACTGATCCAGAATTACGTTCCGATTTGGATTCAATGGCACAGGATGATACGGCTATTGAAGATGCGTTTTATCGCAGTCTCGAATTCGATACTGCAGGCTTGCGTGGTGTACTTGGCGCAGGCACCAACCGCATGAATACTTATACGGTAGGTCAAGCCACTCAGGGTATTGCGAATTATATTACTAACCAAGCAGGTGAAGGAGAACCTGGTACGGTAGCTATTTGTTACGATTCGCGTATTAATTCGGAATTGTTCGCTCATACTGCAGCGAGTGTTTTGGCTGCTAATGGAATTACATCATACGTGTATCCTCGTTTGGAGCCTACTCCTGCCTTGTCTTTTGCAACTCGTTATTTGAATTGTGCAATGGGCATTAATGTAACTGCTAGCCATAATCCTAGCCAGTACAATGGATATAAAGCCTATGGTCCTGATGGATGTCAGATTGCATCGGATATGGCAGATGCTATTACTGAATGTATTGGTGATGTAGATATTTTCAACGACGTAAAAACTATGTCTTTTGAACAAGCTAAGGAGCAGGGCCTTGTTCAGATGATTGGCGAAGAAGTTCTAGATGCTTTCCTTGATGCCGTATATGAACAGCATGTTCCTCAAAATGACGACGATCCTTTGCGCGTTGTGTATACGCCACTCAATGGAACGGGCTTAGAATGCGTTACTCGCATTTTGCAACGTATTGGAGTAAGTGATATTCATGTTGTGGAAGAGCAAGCACAACCTGACGGTAATTTCCCCACCTGCCCTTATCCTAATCCTGAAAATCGTGACGCACTAGAACGTGGCATTGCCTTGTGCGAGCAGGTTCATCCAGACTTACTCCTTGCAACTGACCCTGATGCGGACCGTGTTGGAATTGCAGTTAAAGATGGTGATGACTACAAACTACTAAGCGGTAATGAAGTAGGAGTTCTCCTGTTAGATTTCATTTGTCGCAGTCGTGTAGCGGCAGGTAACATGCCGGCAAATCCTGTAGCGGTTACCACTATTGTTTCTTCTAGCATGGTAGATCCTATTGCTGAACATTACGGGGTAGAGGTTCGTCGTGTTCTTACAGGCTTTAAATACATTGGTGGCGTTATCGCGGAACTTGAACAAGACAATCGTAGTGAAGATTTCATTTTTGGTTTTGAAGAAAGCTATGGCTGTCTGATCGGCACACATGCCCGTGATAAGGATGCGATTGTAGCCACAATGGCCCTTTGTGAAGCAGCTGCTTATTATAAATCCAAGGGTATGAATCTCTGGGATGCCATGGTAGATATGTATGAACGCTATGGCTACTATAAGGACGATATCAAATCTATCTCCTTATCCGGTATCGAA
>URMQ01000016.1 GCA_900548955.1 uncultured Eggerthella sp.
CGCGAAGTAGGTGCTATGTATGCCGTGGATGCTAAAAATCCTCTCGACGAAATGGAGGCTGCGCTCCAGGAAGGGGCAGACTTACCTTCTATTGAGCAATTAGCTACGGTAACGGTAGAAGATACCGATCGTTGCCCTCGCTATACGGCACGCGTTATTAAAAATGTACAGGTTGGTCCAAGCCCTGACTGGTTGGCAGAGCGCGTAACGGCAGCTGGTGCTCGTTCTATTAATAATGTAGTAGATGTAACTAACTATATTTTGTTCTTGTTCGGTCAGCCTCTTCATGCGTTTGACTACGACAAATTGGTTGACGAAACGGGCAAGGCTAACGTGGTAGTTCGTGCTGCAAAAGAAGGCGAAAAGCTTCTTACCCTTGATGGTGAAGAGCGCGAATTAACTACCGATATGACGGTAATTGCAACACCAGAAAAGGCAGTTGGTCTTGCGGGCGTTATGGGTGGTTTGGATACCGAAGTAACAGATGAAACCACCACTATTTTGCTTGAAGCAGCAACATTTGAGCCAGGACGTACTTCTCGTACCTCTCGTAATCTTGGTTTGATCTCTGAATCTTCAATGCGTTACGAGCGTCGTGTAGATGATGTAGAAATCGATCGCATGTCTGCTGCGGCAGCGCAGTTGCTGGCAGAGGTTTCGGGCGGTACGGTTGTTCCAGGTTTGATTGATGTATACAACACCAAGACCGAACCAGAGGCATTGGAATTCCGTATTCCTCGCTTCCAGGGCATGATGGGTGAAACCATTCCACGTGATTTCATTGTTGATATGCTACAGCGTCTTGGATGTGCGGTAAGCGAAAAAGATGAGCAAACACTCACGGTTGTTCCTCCTACGTTCCGTCCCGACCTCGAGCGCGAAATTGACTTATATGAAGAAGTGCTGCGTCTCTATGGCATGGATCGCATTCCTTCCACTTTGCCAGGTGGCCCAGGTCGTGTGGGCATTAAAACGGAAGCTCAGCGCACCATGGATAAGATCAACAATACGTTGCGTGCGTGTGGTTTGAATGAAACCATGACCTATTCATTTGCAGATCCTCATGAACTCGAACAGCTTCGTATGCCAACCGAGGGTATGGGTATCCCTGTTGAGTTGCTGAACCCGCTTAATGCTGAACAATCGGTTATGCGTCAGTCTATCATTCCAGGTCTTATGCGCAGTGTTGCTTACAACCAGAGCCGCGGTGTTCATAACATTCAGCTTTATGAAACAGGTGTTGTTTTCTTTGGTGCTGAAGGAAGAAAGAGCCCTAAAGAACGCAATCGTTTGGCAGTAGTAATGGCAGGTGCCATGAGCGATCCTTCATGGAATCAAGCTTCTGTCGCGTTTGACTTCTTTGATGGCAAAGGTGTTATTGAAAGCTTGATGCGTGAATTGGCTCTCGCTAAACCTCGCTTTAAGGCGCTGAGTGCTGAAGAGGCTCCTCATTTGCAGCCTGGTCGTGCAGCTCAGGTGCTTGATGGTGGCACGGTACTTGGTTGGATTGGCGAGATTCATCCGCTTGCTTGTGATGCCTATGATGTTCAGGCTCCCGTAGTGGCATTCGAGCTTGATTTGGATGCACTTATTAAGTGTGCTCGTCCAGCTCGTGATTACGTGGATGTTCCAGTGTTCCCTGCGGTTACCATGGACGTTGCCTTTGTGGTTGATGAATCAGTAACGCACGAACAGCTTTCTCGTTGCATTTCTTCTGCAGGTGGCAAGTTGCTCGATAAGGCTCAGCTCTTTGACGTATATCGCGATAAAGAACGTTTGGGTGCTGACAAAAAGTCTATGGCCTATGCGCTTGAATATCGCGCAGCTGATCGTACGCTTACCACTGAAGAAGTTGATAAGCAGCACGCTCGCCTTATTAAGAAGGTTTGTGGAGCAACGGGCGCTGAGGTTCGCGGTTAAGCTGTACTGCGAAAACAAGTCCTAAAATGGGCTTTGTTGCTAGAGCTTGTTTGGTTGTTGCTCTTGCCAGAACAGCTCGTTTAAGTTGTCGTTCTTATCGAAACAGCTCGTTTAGTTGTCGATTTGTTTACTTTGGAGGTACCGATCTGAAAAGGTCGGTACCTTTCTGTTATAAGTAGTAATCACCGACTCAAGTAAGGTTATTTTTTTCATTCTTTTGTAGTGCTTTTGAGGTTTGATAAGGTTTGATTAAAAAAGCAAAAGATAAAAAACAGCGCAAACAACGCATATCAGCGGATGGGACTCCTTATACCATCTGGCAAGTGCGAACCCATTGGCTTTGTGTAGCTCTAATTGTGTGGGCAGTGATTGAGTTATCTGCAGGTATTGGTTTGTTGAGTCTTTCGTTTTTGAACATCTTTCATTTGCAAGAATTTGTTCCTGCTCTCAGTGTGGGTCCTTATACGATTGCAAATGGTGCGGTTAATCTGATTGTTGCAATTCTTGGGTTGTGGGGTGCGTACAATCCAAAGCGAATAACAGTTTTCTTTTGGCTGGTTGTTTTAGATGCTCTGTTGAGTTCTTGGTCAACGGCGAGTGCGGTTTCTCAAGGCCAAATTGATCCCGCAACAACGCTTTCTCTTGTCATAGTCCTTGCGTTTGCTGCTTGCGCCTGGAATGTTCGAGGTCAGACGGGGTATTTTGATAACCACCCTCGTCCTGAAGACGAAGAGGAAGCTTCACTATCAAAAAACGAAGCATAGAAAATATCAAACCACCTTCTTTAAACGCCGATCTTGCATAAAACAATGTTTGGTTACACGCTACAATATCTATTTAAGCGACTAACAAGGAGGAAATCGTATGGCCCTCGCAGATATTCTTGGTATTGAAATTGTTGAATCTAGTCCTGATAAATATGTTACTCATATGCTGGTAACGGAAGATATGCTTCAGCCTCATGGCGTTTTGCATGGTGGCATCAGCGCTGCCCTGGCAGAAAATGCGGCAAGCGAATGCTGCACCGAACATTATGAGGATGATAAATTCTTCTTTCTCGGGGTTGAGGTAAGCAGTACCCATCTTCTTCCAGTGAAAGCGGGCGATACGGTAGAGACAGTTGCAACTCCTATCCGTGCAGGTGGGCGTATTTCTCAGTGGAAAGTAGAGCAGTATCGTGTATCTGATGGTGAATTGTTCAATGTTTCTCAAATGACTATGTACGGAAAGAAGAAGCACTAAAAGCAGAGGTTTGTTAATCCTTGGTTCGTATATTTCAAAAGGCGCATTCGTGAAATGCGCCTTTTTATTTGCTTTTTATTTATTATCAATTCACTTTAGGTAATTCATATTGTTTTAGCTATGTATACCAACAAAAACATCAATCGGTCTTACCTGTTAGTTAGTGAACGCGTTCTTGACGCTTATTTATCTGATTTTTATTATTTTAGGAGGGGAATTCAACCTAGAAGGCCATGGGCCTTCTTTTTCGTACAGGTTGAATTCAGGAGAGGCTTTTTGTGCGAAAGAATTTTGATCACACGCTTTAGCTTAAAGCAGGAAGCGCGAATTGCTGATTGTATAAAGCTTAAGCTGGGTTTATGCAGGGAGCATAAAGCTAAGATGCTCCAGGCTAAATTCTTTTACAGAAAAAGGGAATGGATTTTGGATAGGAGGGATGTGCATGCCAGAATTTACTACTCCGCAGATCATTTCTATTGTGATCTTTATCGTAGTGTTCGCATTTATCATCTCAGAGAAGATCCATCGTACTACTGCCGCGCTTGCGGGTGCCGTTGTGCTTATTCTGACGGGTATTGTTACTTTTGATGTTGGTATGGAGCACATCGACTTCGGCACACTCGGTGTTTTGGTCGGTATGATGATCTTTGTTGCGGTGGTTAAACAGTCGGGTATCTTCGAATACATCGCCATTAAAACCGCGAAAGCAGCAAAGGGTAATCCATGGATCATCATGGTGTTGTTCTGCTTCATCACGGCAATTCTTTCAGCATTCTTGGATAATGTAACCACGGTTTTGCTGGTAGGTCCTGTTACCTTTACAGTTTGCAAGATGTTGAAGATGAGTCCGGTGCCTTACTTCATTGTTGAGATTATGGCATCCAACATTGGTGGTACGCTTACTTTGATTGGTGACCCACCAAACATCATGATTGGTATGCAGGCTGGTCTTTCCATGCTCGACTTCATCGTTTATAACGGTCCTGCTATCTTCTTCATCATGATTGCAGCTATTGGTATGTTCTATGTTCTTTACGGCAGGAACATGTCAGCAACTTCAGAAGAAATGGAATCAGTCATGCACTTGCATGCTCATGAGGCTATTACCAACAAGCGCCTCTTCCATCAGAGTGTTGCAATGACGGTTATCGTAGCTCTGGCATTTGTTTTCCATAGCGTCATTGGTGTTGAACCTAGCGTTGTAGCTCTGACTGCAGCAGCAGTTATGCTTATTATCAGCGCTGCAGAAATCGAAAAGGTATTGCTGGATGTTGAATGGGCAACTATCGGCTTCTTCGCAGGTTTGTTCATCGTTGTTGGTGGTTTGGTAGAAACGGGCGTTATTGATATGCTCGCTAATGGCCTGATTGATATTACTGGCGGCGATGTAATGATTACCATTATTGTTCTGGTTTGGGCATCGGCAATCATTTCTTCCTTCTTGGACAACATCCCTATGGTTGCAACGCTCATTCCTATCATTATGGCAATCGGTAATACCGGTGTTGACGTTATGCCTTATTGGTGGGCAATTTCACTCGGTGCCTGCATTGGTGGTATTGGTACTCTTATTGGTGCTTCGGCAAATGTTGTTCTTTCGGGTATGTCGAAGACCTATGGTTACCCAATTACCTTCATGGAATACACCAAGGTTGCATTCCCAATGATGCTCGTCTTCACGGCAATCAGCTGTGTATACTTGGTACTTCGTTTCTGCGTATTCGTATAAGCGTCTAGAAGGGCTAATAACTAAAAGACCTGTTTAAACGAAGCAATTAAGCGAAGAAAAACTCCCAATAGTCGGTATCATATAAGCTCTCGCTTCCTTATGAAGCGGGAGCTTTTTATTGTCTGAAACCGCTTGGCGGCTTCTTTGCTATTGATGTGACTTTTTGCTTTCCTGTTTGCCTTGAAGACTAGAGCCGTTACACTATCCAGTACTGTTTATTTTTGGAAAGGAACAAGATGAGCAACGAAGGTAAGCGTGTACGCGCTCATTATGTCGGCACCTTTGATGATGGAACCGTATTTGATTCATCGGTAGAACGTGGCGAGCCCTTGGAATTTGTTTGCATGGCTGGTCAGATGATTCCTGGCTTTGACAAAGCGGTAAACGAAATGGAAGTAGGGGAAACCAAAAAGGTTCACTTGCCTGCAGCTGAGGCTTATGGCGAACCTAATCCAGAACTAGTGCAAACTATTCCTACTTCAAACGTCCCTGGTGCAGAAGAGCTTCCAGTAGGTCAGACAGTTTATCTGCAGGGACCAGGTGGACAGCCTTTGCCTGCAAAGGTAGTAGAGGTTACTAAAGAGCACGTGACGTTTGACCTTAACCATGAAATGGCCGGTAAAGATCTTAACTTTGAGATTACTCTGGTAGAGATTGTTGACTAAGCAGTTTTCAATTTTTAGCTTTTCATAACAAGGTATAAAAAATCCCGTCCCACCTAGGTGAGACGGGATTTTATTTTGAACTCGCTATAAAAACAAGAGCCTTATTCGTGTACCTGCCTTAGTGTGTACCTAGCTACATCCACCCTAATACGCAGAAGCGAACTACTAAGTAAGCGCAAGCAATAGCGGTAAACAGGATCATTAGCGGGAAACCGATCTTGGTGTATTCCATAAACGTAATGGGGTAGCCGTACTTACCAGAAATACCAGCTAATACAACGTTTGCAGAAGCACCGATCAACGTACCAATACCACCGATGCAAGCACCAAGCGAAATTGCCCACCAGTAAGGCATAACGTCAAGGCCTGCTGCTTCCATGGTTTGAACAATAGGAATAAGAGTTGCAACCAATGGAATGTTGTCCAAGAAGGACGAAATAATAGCGGACGCCCATACCATAATCATGATAGTCAGGAACAGATCGCCGCCAGTTGCATCAATAAGGGCATTGGCAAGCATTTCGATAACGCCTGTTTCTGCCAAGCCGCCTACAACTACGAAGAGGCCAGCGAAGAAGCCGATAGTGGACCATTCAACATCTAGCAGTACTTCTTCAACCTCAGCACGGCTTAAAAGCAGCATAATAGCGGCTGCTGCTAAAGCTACAACGCTCGGTTCAATGTGCACAGCACCATGAAGAACAAAAGCAACTGCAGTAACAAGAGTCATCACAACACTCTTAGTAAAGAGCGACTTGCTCTTAATAGCTTCGTGGGCATGAAGCGTCATGATAGATGCCTGCTTATCTTCAGCAACGCCCATCTTTCTACCATAAATAAAGTAGAAGCAAATCATTGCAGCAATCAGAATGAGAAGAACTGCAGGGCCGTCATACATCAAGAAATCGAAGAAGGTAAGGCCAGTTGCAGAACCAATCATGATGTTTGGTGGGTCGCCAATAAGCGTTGCGGTACCACCGACGTTTGAAGCAATGATCTCAACAATAAAGAAGGGCACTGGGCTGATTTCGAGCATTTTGCAAACCGTGAACGTTACAGGGCCGATCAAAAGAACGGTCGTTACGTTGTCTAAGAATGCAGATAGAACAGCAGTGATTAAACAGAACAACACCATAATCAACCAAGGGTTGCCCTTAGCGACTTTTGCTGCGCGGATGGCTAAGTATTCGAATATGCCTGAATTCTTTACTACAGCAACAAAAATCATCATACCAACCAAAACACCTAAAGTGCCAAAGTCGATATGGCTCACGCCTGTATCAAACGTAATGATACCGGCGAGAATAAGCGCAACTGCACCTGCAAGCGCCGCGGTCGTACGATGAACCTTTTCAGAAATGATAAGGATCATGACGATCAGGAAAATGACGATTGAGATGATTTGCGCAGTGGTCAAGGCGATCATTTCGTACTACTCCCTTTCTAACTAATTAATGGACAGATGCGATTTGTCGTCTTAGGTGAAAAAGAATTGGTTTTCCTGAAGAAGATAAGCCATCCGTAAAGCTCTTCTTCAGGAAAACCAAAAACCCTCCCACACACAAAGCAATAAGGTAGAAGTTACGTGAGATGAACGCGTTCGTCAAGGAAAAGCCTAGTCAGAAAACGGCAGAATGCAGCGGATAATCGGCGGGATCATAGATGACTTCTATGAAAATAGTGTATATCTATATGAAAAAGAAACATGAGAGTTTATTGCTGTGCTCAAAATGGTCAAAATTAGCCAGAAAATCAGTGTTTCCAAACAGTAATAAAGCGAATATAAAACCTACATCTATAAATCAACAAAAATTCATTTCTTCAAAAAATATCATTTCGTTTAGCTATTTATAACGTGTTCATTGCGAATTAGTCTATAACTTGATGGTGTCAGATAATCGGTGTGTGGCTTTTCGCGCACTCTTAGTGGTATGCCCAAGGGGGGTCATGCCAATAAGGCGAAGAGGCACAAGCAAAAGGGATCATCTTTTACGAAATAGGAGTTCAGGGGATTTCCGTTTGGCTTGATCTTTATGGCGTGCAAGTAAAGGTAAAGTGAAGCAAAACTCTCCTCAAGAACTCTTTTTAAAAGAGAACCCAAAAAGTAAACGTGCACACGCTTTTTGGTTGATCTAGTGATTAAAAGATGATCGATCGTTTCGTGTAACGTGTTTACACGCGAGGAGAGAGGGGCTTAGCAATGGCTTTGCTAAAGCGCGAATTCGGCGGTATTCAGCCTTGTTGGAGGGTCGGTCTGTTCCGAATTCGTTTACCATTCATTCACTTCAGGATTTCGCCTCCTGAAATCGTAACCGGTTTGATGAACGCTTGTACCTCTTATGGTGCATTGGCTGTTCTGATCACCACCTTGGGTCTTGACCCACAAGTAGCTTGGGCATTGGTTGTATTTGAGACGGCTTGTTATACCTTGAACTGGGTACTTGGTGAACCTTCCATTTGTGGTTGGATTACCCCTGCAATGTCCATTATCGTTGTGTTCTTGGAATCGCTAGAACCTGGTGTCGCAAGAATTCAGATGCTGACAGCAATCGAACTCGAACTGGCAGCGATGTTTATCATCTTGGGCTTTACCGGTTTGTCCAAGAAGCTGAACACCATGGTACCTCCTGCAGTAAAAGCAGGTATCGTACTCGGTGCTGGTGTTAACGCAATTTACGCTCGCCTTGGTGCTGGCGGCGCTGTTGACACTGTAACCATCGGTTGTGTTGGTGGTTTGGTTATCGTATTCATGCTCATGTTCTCACGTCGTGTACGTAAGTACATGGAAACCAACCGCTTTGTAGCTATCCTTGGTAACTACAGCTTCCTCTGGGCTGTTCTCGCACTGCTCGTACTTGGTGGTGCCGCTGGTGAATTCCAGTTCAACTTCTCTGGCGAAATCATCCGTGTTCCTGACTTCATCGGATTGTTCCAGGTAGTATCTCCATTGTTCATCGGCTTTGCTGCTGATCCAATGGTTTGGGTATCTGCGCTTCCTTATGCAGTTATGGCATGGATCATTGCTTACGGCGACTTCGTAACGGTACAGCAGCTTGGTCTTAAGGCTGTACGTGACGACGAATACATCGAATTCGATCCTAACCGTACCAACGTTATCTGCGGTATCCGTAACTTACTCCTCGGTCTGTTCGCACCTTATCCTGCACTCGCAGGTCCTCTGTCCGCTCCTTACTGCGTAGCTACGTATGCTCGCTATAAGCAGTCTGGTCGCCAGGGCATGGATTCCATCTATGATGGTTCTGGTACGAACCTGATCTTCACCGTTCTCGGTCTGTTTGTATATCCTCTGTATGAAGCATCTCTCGCAGCTTCCGCAGCATTGCTCGTAGTTGTACTCTGCATCCAGGGTTGGCTGTGCGCAGTTATCGCATTCGACCTCGTCCGCGACGAAATGGACAAGGGCATGGCTGGTATGATCGCTGGCTTCGTTCTTGCTCGCGGCGGCGGCGTCGGCTTCGTAGTTGGTGTAATCTTCTACCTGTTGATGTGCGACAACGACAAGATCCGCGACGACTATGCTTACAACAAGGAACAGCAGCGCATTGAAGACGAAGAGACTAACAAGCAGCTTGAAGCTCTTGCAGCTCGTCTCGAAGCGATCAAGGCTGGTCAGTCTGTAGAGTAAAGTAACATAGTTGCTCGTCGTAATCTCTACGAAATACGGTGAAACTCTTCACTAACCCGTGAAGACAATTACCAAAAAGAAACCCCGCGAGTGCACGTCTCGCGGGGTTTTTGTATTGCCATCGTTCTGCGCGGCCAGAAGGTTGTAGGGATATAGGGGCATATAGGGTTATAGGCATATAGGACGATACGGGTGTAGGGGTTGTGTCCTCTGATTTTTGAAAAACTCGTCCATTCGAGTATTACAACCCTTCAGACATCATGCGTTATTTTGAATAGCATGTGTTTGCGAACAAACCATATCCTTCTAGACAAATATGTACTTGCGAATAAGCTAAATCTTCTTGAGCAAACTAAGGTTTTTCAAACAAAATGCGTGCTTTCGAATTTGAAAGCACGCAATCTTGTCTAGTTTGCTTTTGGTTTGCTTTTGGTCGCGCATTGCGCGGAAGACTTATAGAGGCATGAGCGTATCAGGCCTTTTGTTATCCGTTCCAGCGTTCAAAGGGCGGATAATCTAATCCAAACCGGTCGAAGATCTTGCCAATAAGTTGATCTTCCATATCTTCTATGGTTTGAGGATGATGATAATACGTCATCATGGGCGGCATTACGCAGACCGTCGGAAGAGCGCTCAAGGTACTCAAATTACGCAGGTGAATAGGGCTCATAGGAGTCTCGCGTGCTACAAGCACAAGTGGACGTTGCTCTTTTAAGGCTACGTCGGCAGCGCGCAATACCAGATTGTCGCTGTAGCCGCTTGCAATGCCGGCCACTGTTTTCATACTGCAAGGAACAATAACCATTCCGCGCGTTTTAAAGGTGCCGCTTGCAATAGATTCGCCAATGCTTGCATTGTCGTGAATAACGTCAGCAAGAGCAAGCGCTTCCCCAAACAACTCGGGTGCTTCATAACTAGCTGTAAGCCGAGCACTGTCAGACGCTACGACGTGTATTTCGCAGTCGGTATAACGTTTTAGTTGTTGGATAAAATGACACGCAAGTGCAGTTCCGCTTGCGCCCGTAATTCCTACAATCAGTCTGTCCATATTTTTCCTTTTGTGTCAGCATTTCAACCTAAAATAATCCGTCTAGCGTGCGTGAACTAGACGGATTATTTAAAAGTGCGAAATGTACGCATTCTTGCTCGACATATATGCCTCGCTTGTTATGAACTGAATAAAAGTCGAATATAACGTATTTTATTCAGTCGTAGCTACGGTCTTCTGCATGCCGTTTAAAACTCAAAGTCAGGCAACCAATGCTTTGGATCAACTTCCTTAAACTGGCAGCGCTGGAATCTATCTTTTTGATCATAAGGTACGGTACAGTCGAAGATGGTCTTGCAAGCAATGCCATGATCGCGAATGCTGGGATCCATGCTGGGATCATTTGAAGGATCAAGTGGATGGCAGCGAACACCAGGAATGGTGATAATGTCGGCATCTCCTTGGAAACGAGTGTTCATGGCCCACAGTACGTCGTTCATATCGAAGGGGTCTACGTCTTCATCAACCAAGAAGATGTGCTTTAGCTCGCTGAAAGCAGAGAAAGCGAGAAGAGCAATTTGACGTTGACGACCTTCGTCGGCAGGAGAGCTCTTTTTGATTTGAAGAACAGCCAAGTACTTTCCGCCACCAGGAGTTGCGCAGTAGCAGTTCAAAAGGCGACCAGGAACAGCCTTTTCTACCATTTGGATAATACTTGCTTCAGTTGGAATGCCAGCCATGCTTACATGTTCCTCGGAAGGACCGATGCAGGTTTGCATAATGGGGTTCTTGCGGGTGGTTACTGCTTTGACCTTGATGATAGGAAGCGAAGGATTGGCAGGTCCTGTGTAGCCTGGGAATTCAGGCATTGCCTTGCCAGTGCCCGTGTTCTGGTCTTCTGCAACACGCTTTCCTGGGAGCAATTCGCCTTCAATAACGTATTCAGCATGAGCAATGCAGCGCTCGTCGATAGTTAGGCACTTTGCCATACGTACGGGCTCTCCGCGAAGAGCGCCTGCAACATTGAGTTCGTCATAACCGATTGGGGTCGTAGGAGGCTCGAAGCATGTTGCAAGTTCAATAGCAGGATCTACGCCAATGCTGATAGAAATAGGCAGAGGCTTTCCAAGCTTTTCTGCCTTTTCATAGAAGGCGCCAATATGCCTAGAGCCCGGAACCATGTAGATAGAAATTTCATCCTTGCTCTGAAGGCACAAGCGGTGAATAGTTACGTCCGATTCGCCGGTTTCAGGATCGGAAGCGTATGCCATGCCAAGAGTGATGTAAGGACCAGCATCTTCAGGAGTGTTGGTTGGTGCTGGCACTAGTTTGCGGACATCGAAGCCCTCTTCAGTTGCCAGGTGGACTACTTCCTGGCAAACTGCCTCTTCGGCAGGTACCTCAACAGGGGGTACGGGATTAAGTACTGCATCGTTGAGTAGGAACCCTAAACGACGAGGATCGGCATTAAGCATGCGAGCAACGCGCGTGCGGCTTGCAAGAAGGCCAATTACAACACGAGCATCAGGATGACCCTTAATGTTATTAAAAATCATAACAGGGCCTTCTTTGGTGGGACGAGGTACGGTTCCGCCTGCTCCTACATAACGGTACACGCCGCATAATTCTGCTTCAGGATCAACTTCTACATCGGTTTCTACTACTTGTCCGGGGGTTTCACGAAGGAAGTCAAGCGCGGTGCGCAAGTCGTGAATCTTGTTCATGTAATCCTCCTTTATGGTAGGTAAGCACCTATGGTGCTATTGTTTCTATAGTGATAAATAACGGGAATGTTTACCGTAAAATAGGGCAATAATTTGGTAGTGAACACAGCTACAGTGTTGAATTAATTAGTTGGGTTTGTATGTCCCTTTCGTTCAAGAAGAGCCAAAATGTCTTCAACAATTGCGGGAACAACATTGCGAATTTGAGTAATGGTTTCAGCAGAGGCTTGATCTACGTGGATACCGCACGAACAGGCAACAGCGCAATTGCGGGCAGAGGCAATGCGCTTGGCTACCGCACAAGCAATTGCATCATCCATGTGTCCTGTTCTGTTTAGCACGGATACCGTAGCGCTTATCCCTTCGCCAGTAAGAGATGGGCGAGGTATAGCTAAGGCAACACAGCCTACATGCGCCTTACCACCGTTAATAGTAATTGTGCAGTCATTGCCAGAAGGTACGACCTCTCCCCAAATATCGCACGCTGGGCAATTCACGCGATATTCCATAATTCCCCCTCCGCGCGTTTGCTCTTTTGTAATTATAGGGGTAAAAGATAGCGTTTATTGAGAGGAAATTAACTTCATAGCAAATAGAAATAAGGTGCTAGTTGAATCGATCCAGATAGTTATGAATTGTTGCTGCTAGCACTTCTTTTTTAAAGTTTGTTCATCAGCTGCTATGAAAACAACCGATAAAAAGGGTGCGTCATTGCTAAATATTTCATTTGAACAACAAAGATAATGAAATCAAAAGGGGAAAGAATAGGAAGGGGAAGCTACATGGAATTGATGGAAGCAATTAAAACTCGTCGTAGCGTTCGTAAATTTACTGACGAACCAGTACCAAGGGAAAAGCTTGAGAAGATCATCGAAGCTGCAATGTGGGCACCATCGGGTCAGAACCTGCAGCCGTGGTATTTTGTAGCTCTTACGAACGATGAAGATCTTTCCTATCTCATTGCGGAAATGGGAACGACAGCGTTTTCTGAGCGTAAAAAATTAGAAGAGCGTTTTAAGAACAATCCAGAAGTTGTCGAAGAAACGCTGGAATTTCTTTCTGCACTTGGTGGGGCGCGTACGGTATTGCTGGCGTTTTTGAACAAGCCTGAATATAGCGATGGTATGCTGCCTAGCTGTGTTGAAAGTGTTGCTGCTGCAATGCAAAATTCGGTACTGATGGCGCACGCTGAAGGTATTGCGTCTTGTTGGGTAGAGGCAGTTTGCCAGGCAGGTGATGCTTTGCATGAAAAGTTTGCGCCTGATCATGGAAAACTAATCGGAGGCATTATTCTTGGCTATCCTGCCATGGAGCCTCGCGATATCAAGCGCAAACCAGGACGCTACGAAATCCGCTAGTGTACAAACGTTACTATTCTTTTACAAGCGATGTTTGTTTCAGTAAGTCATAAGAAGCAGATGTTAAGAAAACCTCGATAAGAACTTTTAGTGAAACTCATTACGGTTTTGCTACAATAGCCAATGAGCGGTCACCCGTTGCAGCGGGTACGGCTGCTTGAAACACACTAAAAGCAGTCAGCCGTTCCTTTTGCGTGGGGCGGCTGCGCTACTTTATGAGCCTATGTGTCAAAAGTAGCAACAGCACTAAACAAAACAATTCCAATGCAAGAATTAAATCATTCATGACTTACCCCCGTTCAGGTAGGCAGTCATCCGCCCATTGGCTTATAACAATAATAGAACAAATGTTCTATTATAAGTAGTTCTTAGTTGTCGTTTTGGTAAGCTTTGTGTGGATTGTCTCCTATGTAAGCTTCGCTTATCAGACATGAACGTAGCGATCTTCGTTTAGAGCGAATCAACTTCAGCAAGCCATGCCGTAACGCAAGCATCTGAAGGCATGCGTAAATCTCCACGGGGTGACACTGCAATGCTGCCAACCTTTGGTCCATCAGGCAAGCAAGAGCGCTTAAACTGTTGCGCGAAGAAACGACGATAGAACGTGCGAAGCCATTTTTTAATGGTGTCGGCATCGTAGCGTTCTTTAAATGCCAGCAGCGCTATGCGATATATTTTGCTCGGAGTAAATCCAAAACGAAGCATTTGATACAAGAAGAAATCGTGCAGTTCGTAGGGACCAACTAAGTCTTCTGTTTTTTGAGAGATAGCGCCATCGGTCGGAGGTAAAAGTTCAGGACTTACTGGGGTGTTCAACACGTCGGTTAATACCTGAGAAAGCTTGCTATCTTCGCAGGTAGAAGCATAGTAGCGAACTAAGTGGCGAACAAGCGTTTTTGGAACTGAGGCATTTACCGCATACATAGACATGTGGTCGCCGTTGTAGGTTGCCCAGCCAAGAGCCAGCTCAGATAAATCGCCAGTGCCAATAACTAAACCATTTTCTTGATTGGCGATATCCATCAAGATCTGGGTGCGTTCTCGTGCTTGACTGTTCTCGTAGGTTACATCGTGAACTGAAGGGTCATGATTAATATCAGCGAAATGCTGCAGTACTGCTTCGCTGATAGAAACTTCCCTAAGTGTTGCTCCAAGAGATTTCACCATGGAACAAGCATTAGTATAGGTGCGATCAGTGGTGCCGAATCCAGGCATGGTAACCGCAATGATGTTTGCCCGATCAAGTCCAAGCATGTCGAAGGCTCGTGCCGTTACCAGAAGTGCCAAGGTGGAATCTAGGCCACCAGAAATACCTACTACTGCAGTATTCGCGTGGGTGTGCGCAAGGCGTTTCTTTAGGCCAAGAGCTTGGATGGAAAGAATCTCTTCGCAGCGGTGATCAAGCAAGGCGGGGTTTGCAGGTACGAAGGGATCTGCGTCAAAGTGGCGAGCGATAACCGTTTCTTTAACGGTTAATTCAAAGGAAATTGTGCGATAGGAACTTGAATCGTTGGCGGGATAGGTGCTCATACGACGACGTTCTGCAGCAAGGCGCGCGACGTCGATGGTAGTCAGTATCCCTGTCGATTCGTTTTCGGTTATTCCTTGCAAATCAGGTGTTTCAGCAAGAATTACTCCATTTTCAGCAATGATGTTTTGTCCTCCGAATACCAAATCGGTGGTAGATTCGCCTTCGCCTGCCGTGGCGTAAACGTAAGCTGAAACAAGGCGAGCAGATTGCCCTGAAACCAAGCTGTCACGATAGGTGCGTTTACCCACCATTTCATCGCTGGCAGACAGGTTGCAAATTATAGTGGCGCCAGCCAAAGCATGAGAAGTGCTTGGTGGATTGGGTACCCATAAATCTTCGCAAATTTCTGCGGCTACCACCACGTCGGGCATGGTTGAACAGGTAAAGAGTAAATTTGTTCCTATGGGGACTTCCGAGCCGTTGAAGGTGATAGTTCCCATGTTTTCTGTGCCTGGAGTAAAGTGGCGGGTTTCGTAAAATTCGTTATAGGCTGGCAAGTTTTTCTTGGGTACAAAACCAAGAATTTCGCCACGAGAAATAACGGCGGCAACATTAAGAAGCTTACCTGAAACGCGCAGAGGCATGCCTACTAATATAAGAGCGTCAAGGGCGCTGGTTTCTTGTGCGATACGACAGAGCGCCTCTTCTGCTTCATCAAGGAGTGTTGTTTGCCAAAACAGATCATTGCAGGTGTAAGCGGTAATACATAATTCAGGAAGTGCGATTATCTTTGCTCCAGCGTTTGCCATGGAGGCAGCACTTTCAATGATTGCCTGGGCGTTGTATTTGCAATCCGCCACTGTTATTTTTGGCGTTGCAGCGGCTACCGTAATAAAACCGTCTTTCATGGTTACTCCTTGCGAAAATCATCACGTTCATAGACAGGTGCTTTAAACGTGAGCAGAAAATCAATGAAGCTTTGCGCGGCAGGGGTGCGCATTGCCTTTTTTTGATACGTCAAAGAGATGGGATAAAACGTTTCCGCCCCTTCGATGTCCAAAGGGATAATTACCATATTTGGATCAGGGAGCAAGTTTGAAGTGAGCATGGTGAGTGCCACGCTAGATTCGTGTACTGCAAGGGCGCCCAGCATAACTTCGTCTTCATAGTTACGTACCAACGTGAGTTTTTCTACGGGTGCATTTGTTGCTTTAAGGAATGCCTCAAGCGTTTCGCCTACCATAATTCCTCGGCGGTAGGTGTTAACCGTGTGTCCTACCAGGTTGTCCCAATGAATTGATTTAAGGGAAGCAAGCGGATGGTCGCGACGCACGGCAACTACCAATTGCTGATAGAACAGCGTCTTGCATTCGATATCGGGCTTATGGTGAGGCCCTGCGATTACTAAGTCGTAGACTCCTTGCTCTAAGCGCTGATTCAAGGGCGCGGTTTCGCCTTGAGCTACATGAAATTCCACCAGAGAACCGTATTCGTCACTATAAGCTTTCATGGCCGCAGGTAGATAGCCCGAACGTACAGTAGCAATAGCACCAATTTCTATAGCGCCTGTGAGCATGCCGTGGCGCTGCTGTAGCTCTGCAACACCCTGTTCAATTGCTGCAAGACCTTGATCGACATAGTTCTGGAATACGCGACCGTCATCGGTGAGATATACGTTTCGTCCTTCTTTTCTAAATAAACTACAACCGAGTTCATCTTCGAGCGACGCTATAGAATGGGAAAGCGCCGACTGAGAGATATGTAATTCTTCAGATGCGCGAGTATAGTGCTGAATCTTTGCTAAATGACGAAAATATGAAAGCTGGGCAAGGTTCATTATTCCTCCTTGAACAGTTTCTAATTGTAGGCGAAGAAGGAAGCTATTTATTACAAAACTATATAAATACGCGTGAAGTGCAACATGAATGCCGTAAAGATGCAAACCAAATGCACATCCCTCTGAACAGGTATTATTTGCATTTCTTGAGTGCAAGATTCCTTTCAGTACTTTTTTGCATAGATTACGCAGCGTTTAATGAAAATAATGCGGGAAATACTTACGCGATTCTGGGGTAGGGTAATACCCGAGGGCAGAGCATAGTTTAATAACTGATGTATCTGCTGATGAATCAAGCTATTTGATTTATCAAGGTTATGGTTTTGAGGAAAGTAGAGAGGGAAGTCATGACGAAGTTACCTTTGGAAGTTGGAAACAGCTGCACGTTTACAAAGACCATTAGCGAATCGGATGTTTATATGTTTGGTGGCATCACGGGCGATTACAGCCAGATGCACTTCAACGAAGCATTCATGAAGACCACCAAGTATGGCACCCGTATCGTTCATGGCGTTTTGACCTTCGCTTTGGGAAGCACCGCTTCTACGCTTATTCAGCAGAAGTATGAATCACCTATTCCTAGCGCTTCTTATGGCTATGATCATCTTCGTTTTACCGCGCCGGTATATTTTGGCGACACGCTTACTGCTACTTATACCGTTGCAGAGGTGGACGAAGAGGCTATGAAGACGTATGCCGATGTAATCGTAACCAACCAGGATGGTACGGTTGTTTGCGTAGCTAAGCACATTTTGAAGTTCTTTGAGGTAGAGGAATAGTTCGATGGAACCTTATGTGGATCATGTGGCAATTCGAACACGCAATTTTGAGCGTGATTTGAAGTTTTTTCAGGAGGTTTTAGGCCTTCGCATCACTTTGACGGCGCCAGAGGGGCTTGATCATAATGACGTCGCATCTATGGAGCAAGTGTGGGTAGGAGGCATTCAGCTTCAGCGTGATGAGTCGTTTGACCCAACGCAGCGCAATGCTGGTCAATTAACGCATATTGGCATCAAAGTATGTGATGTAGATGCGGTTTTGGAAAAGGTTTACAACGTTGAAGGTGTTGTTCAAGCAGAAGGTAAACCTCGCAATTGGTTTGTATTACCAGAAGGCCCTATGATCGAATTGGTTGCTCCGGAAGAATAGCCTTCTGAAACAACTTGGTGGTCAATGGTATTTGGCAACATTCAACAGAATGAAAAGAGGGAGCTTATGAAGGTTTGTGTTCTTGGAACCGGATCGCTCGGCAGCACTATTGGCGGTGCTTTGGCCAAAGCAGGAAACGAAGTGCATTTTGTAGGTCGTCAGGCTCATATGGATGCCGTTAATGAAAACGGACTAGTAATGGTAACGACAACGGGCGAAGAAATCGCTCATCCTGTTGGGCATACCGATCCTGCAGGAATTGGTCCTTGCGATTTGGTAATCGTGCTGTGTAAAGCCTTCGATACCAAGGCAACCATGGAAGAAGGCAAAGAACTGGTAGGCCCAAATACCGCAGTTATGTCTTTGCAAAATGGTCTTGGTGCAGAAGATGTCCTTTGCGAAGTTGTGGGTGCCGAGCATGTTATTGGTGGCAAAACCTACATTGGCGGAATGCTGCTAGAACCAGGTCGTGTTCAGGCAACCATTCCTGGCAAAGATACCTATATTGGTGAACTTGATGGCAGCATCACCGATCGTATTCAGGCAATTGGTTTAGCATTTGAAGAAGCGGGTATGCATTGCATCGTTTCCGAAAACATCATGGGTGTTATCTGGGATAAGCTGTTAGTTAATGTTGCCACTGGTGCAGTATGTGGCATTACTCATCTTCCTTATGGGGACATGTATCAGGAAGAGAAGCTTGTCGCTACAGCAAAGGCTGCTGTTCAAGAGGGAATGGATGTTGCAGCAAAAGCAGGAGTTGCTTTGACCTATAGCGATCCTATGGATGTATTAGAACTTGCTCGTGCGGGACTTCCTTATGACTTCAAGCCATCGATTCTGCAGAGCCTTGAAAAGCATCGCCCAACTGAGGTGGGAGTTATTAATGGTGCAGTGGTAGCGCAAGGCGCAAAGTATGGCGTACCCACACCGGTAAATGAAACACTGCTTGCTTGTGTAACGGGTATCGAGCGTTACATTCGCGAATACATTACAAAATAATAAGTATTCGATCAGGTAAGTATATAAAAACCTGATAGGGGAAAAGGTACTCTGTAGGTAGTAGCACGTGTCGGGTACCGCTTTAGTGCCCGGCGCGAAGCGCAAAGCAACTAAGCGACGTAAGGGTATTACGCATATATTGAGCAGTGGGGATTGCTTAATCAAGGCTTAATTACATTGCGCAAAACGACGCCCATAACCTACATCACGCAAATGGGCATATTAAAGGCGCTTAAACAAGGAGGGAACAATGCGTCGTTTGGAAATCATTAACGGACCTAACAATAACTTCTATGGTATTCGTAATAAAGGTCAATACGGAAACCAGCTTTATGCAGATCTTATTCAGGAATTGACCGAATATGGTGCAACTCTTGGTTTTGAAGTTCACGCTTATCAGTCTAACTGCGAAGGCGAACTGATTGACCATCTGCAGGAACTGTATTTCGAAGCAGAAAAGGCAGGTCAAAAGATTCCTGTTGTATTGAATCCTGGTGCTTATACCCATTACAGCTATGCTTTGATGGATGCGCTGGAATCGGTTCATGAGTTGGTTCCTGCTATTGAGTGTCATATGTCAAACATTCATAAGCGCGACGAATTCCGCCATAAGTCGGTAACAGCTTGTGAATGCATTGGTCAGATTGCTGGCTTTGGCAAGAATAGCTACAAACTCGCCATGCATGAATATGCTTTGCTGGTAGAAGCAGGAGAGCTGTAGAACCAGCTTTAGGCAAGACGCCCTTATTTGACTTTTTCAATACCCCCTTTTCCTCAGCAGCTGTTTTTCATCAGATTATTTTATCGGGATGAAAAATGGCTGCTACTTTTATGAAGGGGTTTGTTTTGGGAGCGAATTCAGTTGTTGTTTTAGTTGTTGCTGATACTACTACTCTTTTTTGTAGATTCTTGCCCATTTATAGCTGCTGTATATTTTCCCGACGAACAATTTGGAGTAATCTTAGAAGACCTGCATTTTGTGGGGAAGTAAAAGACATTTAGAAGTGGAATTTTTGAGTGAAACGCAGCAAAAATTCCAAAGAAAGAAGGAAGAGTCAATGTTAAAGGCGGGTATCGTAGGCGCAGCTGGCTATGCGGGAGCAGAACTGGTTCGCATTATCCTGCGACATCCTGAATTCGAACTTTGCGTTGCAACTTCCAATTCTGATGCTGGCACACCGCTGTCTTCGGTATATCCTGCTTTTACTGAAGTGACGGATCTTGCTTTCACCAAACACGATAATCCCGAACTTTTTAACTGCGATGTAGTGTTTCTTGCGACTCCTCACACCGTTGCTATGGAATCTGCACCAGGTCTTTTGCAGGCCGGGGTTACAGTTATCGATCTTTCTGCGGACTATCGTTTGCGCAATAAGGCAATTTATGAAAAGTGGTACAAGGTAGAACATACTTCTCCTGATCTTTTAGCTACCGCAATCTTTGGTTTGCCCGAATTGAATCGTAAAGCATTTGAACAAGCAGCGCTGCAGCATGCGCAAGGTAATGCCGTGTTGGTTGCTTGTGCGGGATGCTATCCAACAGCAACGTCACTTGCAGCAGCTCCTGTAATTGGTCTTTCTCAGGGCATCGTTGTTGCCGATGCTATTTCTGGTGTATCTGGTGCGGGCAGAAGCGCCACAGCGCGTACTCATTTTGTTTCTGCCAATGAAAACTTTGAAGCTTATGGAGTAACAAGTCATCGTCACACTCCGGAAATAGAGCAAATCCTGCAAATTCCAGGGCGTCTTATTTTTACACCTCATTTAGCACCAGCTTCTCGCGGATTGTTGTCTACCGTCACGATCCAGCTAACCGAAGAAGCATGCAAGAGCGAAACGCTGGAATCTATTCACCGACGATATGTTCATACCTATGGCGATTCCTGCTTCGTTTCGGTTCTTCCGATAGGTCAACAGCCGAAAACATCTTCGGTCGTAGGTACAAATCGCGCTCACGTAGGAGTTGCTTACAACGCCGAAGCAGGTTGTGTGGTGGCTACGTGTGCAATTGACAACATTGTAAAGGGTGCCGCTGGCCAGGCAATTCAGTGTGCGAATCTTGTTTGCGGGTTGAACGAAAACACCGCATTAACTTCCGTTGCTAACCCCTCATAGGAGTGAGAATACTATGACAGAACTGAAGCTGAACACCATCGAGGGCGGTGGCGTTGCCTCTGCTTGTGGTTTTAAGGCAGGCGGCATTCATGCAGGTTTTAGAGATGATCCTAATCGTTTAGATATGGCTCTTATAGAGGCTGATGAATTGTGCCCTGCAGCGGGAGTTTTCACGCAAAACGTATTTTGTGCTGCTCCCGTAATCGTTTCTCGTGAACACCTTGATGGCTGCGGTTATGGACTAGCGCGAGCAATGGTAATTAATTCTGGTATAGCTAATGCAGCTACCGGTGTAGTTGGTCTTGAGCGTGCGCGCGCAACAGCAAATTTGGTTGCTGGTGTTGTGGGCTGTGCTGAAGAAGATGTTTTAGTTGCTTCAACAGGTGTTATTGGTCAGCAGCTTGATATTACTCCTTTTGAGTTTGGTGTTTCTACCTTGCATGAACAGCTTCAAGAAGCAGGAGCCAGTGATGAATCTGGTCATTGTGCCGCTCGTGCCATTATGACTACCGATACGGTACCGAAGGAGGCTGCTGTTTCATATAAGTCCTGTGATCCTGCCTTTGAAGGATGCACCTTCACGATTGGCGGCATGGCAAAGGGCTCAGGGATGATTATGCCTAACATGGCAACTATGATTTCGGTGCTTACCACCGATGCCCCTGTGCCTGCTGCGCTCCTTCACGAAGCATTAACCGAAGCGGTAAATGAAAGCTTTAATAAAGTAACGGTTGATGGAGATACGTCAACTAATGATACCTGTGTTTTATTCGCCTCTGGAAAGGCGGCAAAAGACATAACCACAGATGCGTTTGATAAAGAAAGCGTCGCGTACGCTGAGTTTAAAAAGGCGCTTGGTGAAGTTACCCAACGTTTAGCTCGTGCGATGGCAAGTGATGGTGAAGGCGCTACTAAATTAGTAACGGTGCACGTTCGTGGTGCGGTGAATGATAAAGAAGCAGATGCAGCAGCACGTACCGTAGCCAATTCTCCTTTAGTTAAAACCGCTCTGTATGGCCATGATGCCAATTGGGGTCGTATAGCAGGTGCCTTGGGCAGATCAGGTGCACATTTTGAACAGGAGCAGGTTGATATTGATATCATGGGCATGCCTGTTTTGCGAAAGGGCTTGCCCGTGCCTTTCGATGAGGAAGAGGCGTTGCGACGATTCGAGGCCTCTGAGATTGTTCTCGAGGCCGACCTAGGTGCAGGTTCTGCTGAAACCACTATGTGGACCTGCGATTTTTCGCACGAATACGTTTCTATTAATGGAGATTACCGCTCATGAAATACGCTAGGGATAGA
>URMQ01000017.1 GCA_900548955.1 uncultured Eggerthella sp.
GCTTTTGAATGGAATCGATGTTTCCTGGTGGCAGGCAAAAAATAAAAAAACAACATTGCTTCGGTTTCTTTTGATGAAGTGGAACTGAAACCTGAATATCGTCTTATTGGTCACAAAGGCGGTTTCCGCCATCTGTTTAGGTTGCTGGAATATGGTCGCGTGTTCACGTGTGCATCTTCACTTGGTATGGCACAGGCTGCAATGGAAGATGCAGTAGAAAATGCCCGCGGTCGTAGGGCATTTGGTGTGCCAATTGGGCAGTTCCAGCAGATCGAACAGATGCTTACCGATATGGAAGTAAGCCTGCGAACCATGAGAGCGATGCTCTATCATGCGGCATGGTCTATCGAGACAAATCATCCTGAAAAGCGCTTAGCGGTTGCGCTGATGAAGCGCTATATTCCCAAAACTGCTACTCAGGTTGCAAGTGATGCTATGCAAATCTTGGGCGGTTTAGGGTATACCGAAGGTGCACGCGTTAGCACTATTTGGGAAGATTGCCGCGGAAATCAAATTGCAGAAGGCACAGACCAGATCATGGTGTATATTGCAGCACCACTCATTATGGATAGCTACGCAGAATAATAGTAGTGGTGGTGTAGCTCGACTCTTTGCGCAAGAGCAAGATGCCGAATAGTTAGTTAGCTACAGGTTTTTCTAAGAATGCGCGTTACCCCTGCAGAAAAATGCGCTTAGTGAGAGGTTTGAGGTAAAGCAAACAGTCAAAAATGACGTATTTTGCATGGATGGAGACATTTTTTACCTGATTTGTTCGACAAATTAGATAGCAACCCTCTCACTTTCGGGGTTTTTCTGCAGGGTGCCCCCTGGAATCGCAAAAAACTTCTGAAACAAGCGCACTTTGTGTTTTTGGCGCCGTTGCCTTTGAGCACCGATGCAGCTAACTAATCCATGACAAGCTGGGATAGTAACTAGCTAGTTATAAAATACGGCGTAGCTAACTATAAACTGCGGTGAGTCAGAACAGCGACTAGATAGAATCGCGATCAGCTAGTTACAAATTGCGGCGCAGCTGTGCTTCTTTGATTTCGCTTTCCATGGAGCTGTGAATAATGTTGGCAAAAGGACCTGCATTGCTAATTAAATGCTTTGTGCCAGGTTGTTCGCATTTGCGCGTGAAGTAGGACAGAAATGCGCACGTGTAGAATTCACTTAAAAAGTCGATGTTTTCTTCAGGCAGATAGCGATTAGCCAAAATGATGGTTATATCGTTGCGCAGCGCAGGTAAATACAGTTCATGTAAGTAATTGCGCAGCGCCGCAGGACCCGTTTCAGCAAATGCCTGCATGTAGAAGTTGCGCTCGCGTTCCAAAACGATGGCAAAAGTATCGAAAAACTTTGAGTGATCCAAAGAACGTACACCCGATTTTTGCGTGATATAGAAGGGAAGTTCGGGGTAGGTGCCATCGCCTTCCTTTTCGTATACCAAAATGTTTTCAGGGAAGCGACGCTGCAATTCAGTGCCTAAATCGTAGCGAAACTTCCAAATGATCAGTGCGTTTTTGTCCTCGAAGTGATAATAGAACGTTTTGCGGTTTTTGCCGGTGCGTTCAACGATATCGCTAATAGAAACCTTTTTTAAAGGTTGTTCTTTACACAGATCTACTAAGGCCTGGGATATCAGCAGTTTTGTGTCAAAGGTGCCCACTGTATGTTCCTTTCGCCTTAGTTTTACCCTGCGCGCAACGCGCACTCCTACTATGTCGTAATGCGCGCTCCTATCGCCCGAATGCGCACCTCTATTTTATCGTGCAATTAACAAAGTTTGGTCAAAAGTTTAAAAATGTGTAGCAAATAAGTTCTTATCGGTGCTATATGCGTTTCTGCCTATCGCTTTTTTGGGGAATCGGTAGAACAAACAATGGATATTGACTGAAAATATAGTGCATTCTGTTTTACAATAACGTAATGCGAAGGAGTGCGTACGATTGGTCATTACTGATCAGCTCTCAAGATATGCTGGAATGAAATTTCACTTTTGTCTTACGAAAGGGGCCGCGAAGTGAAGTACGAATTATTAAATAAGCCGTTTAAAATCGGCAATGTGGAGCTGCGAAATCGTTTCGTAATGCTGCCAATGACCATCGAGAAGACCGACAACTATCATGTTGGCGATGACTTGGTGGACTTTTACGAGCAGCGCGCAAAGGGCGGTGCAGCTCTGATCGAGCTTGGCTCTTGCTACGTTTGCGACGTTTTCGACACCGAGCCTAAGTATCACACCACCACTGGTGCAGTAGGTGTTTGGGACGACTGCTTTATTCCTGGTCTTACCCGCACCGCTGAAGTTTGCCACAAGCATGGCGCTAAGTTAGCTGCTCAGCTTCAGCTCTGCTATGAATGGCGCGCAACTGGTGAAGACGAACTTCACTCTTACGCTCCTTCTAAGGACGTTGTTTCCGGCCCCTTCGTTGGCATGCCTGAAAAGGAATTCACCAAGGAAGAAATTGCTATCGTAGTTAAGCAGTACGGCGAAGCTGCTCTTCGCTGCAAGAAGGCTGGCATTGACATCATCGAGATTCATGCTGGTATTGGCTACATGGTAATGCGCTTCATTTCTAAGTACTCCAACCATCGTACCGACGAATATGGTGGATCTACTGAAAACCGCTGCCGTCTGCTCACCGAAATCATCGATGAGATCCACAAGACCTGCGGCGACGACATGCCTATTCTTATTCGTTATTCTGCAGACGACCTTATGCCTGGTGGTCAGCGCGTTGAAGACCTCAAAGAGGTTATCGAATGCGTTGAAAAGCACGGCGTAGATGCTTGGTCTATCCAGGCTGGCTTCCATGAGGCTCCTCGTCCTGTTGCTAACCAGCTCGTTCCTGAAGGCGAATTCATTTATCTTTCCAAGGAAGCTAAGAAGTACACCACCTTGCCTTGCTTCCCTGGCACCCGTATTAATCACTTGGATGTTTGCGAAAAGATCCTCGCAGACGGTTCCGGCGACGCAGCTGGTATGGCTCGTCACTGGATTGCAGAGCCTGAAATTGGCATCAAGGTTGCTGAAGGCCGCTCCGAAGAAGTTCGTCCTTGCATCGTTTGCTCTCGCTGCCTTGACAACATCTTCATTGGTAAGCCTTGCAAGTGCTCTGTTAATCCTAACGTTTACTTCTCACAGTATGGTTTGCCTGAAGACCATCAGGTAACTGGCGAAGAGGCTCAGAAGAAGATCCTCATCGTTGGTGCTGGTCCTGCTGGTTTGGAAGCTGCACGTAATCTGAAGATGCGTGGCTTCAAGAACGTAACCGTTGTTGACCAGAAGAAGAAGCCTTGCGGCTTGCTGAACCTCGCTCAGGTATTGAACGAAGAGCTTCCTCCAATGGTTGATTGGTACAACAACGAAATCAAGCGTCTTGGCATTGATGTTCGTTGCAACACCAAGGTTGACGTTAACTACTTGAAGGACTTCGGTGCTGACGAAGTAATTTTGGCTGTTGGTCCTGAGACCACTTCTCCAGATGTTCCTGGTAAGGATCGCAAGAACGTCATCGATTCTCACGCTTTGAAGGAACTCGTTGAAGGTAAGGGCACCCCAGGTAAGGGCTTCATGTGGGGTCTTTCCTGCTTCGGTATGGGTATCCTCGGTGCTCCTCTGGGACTTATGCAGTGGGGTCTTGGTACTCACTTGCTGGTTAAGAAGCGCATGGCTGTTATCGGCGGCGGCTTCGCTGGTATCGAAGTAGCTTCTTCCATGAACGAAGGCCGCGAGGTTACCGTTATTGAGTCTGCTAAGAAGGCTGGCGCTGAAATCGGTATCATCGACAAGAACCCAGAGCTTCGCAAGTTGAAGAAGGAAGGCGTAAAGATTCTTACCTTGACCAAGGTTAAGGCTTACACCGACGAAGGCGTTCTCTGCGAAGATGCTGAAGGTAAGGAATTCACCGTTCCTGCTGACACCATCATCACTGGCACTACCATGATCGACAACACCGAGCTTTATGACGAAGCTAAGGGTGTTCTTGGTGAAGAGCATCTTCACCTCATTGGTAACGCTTCTCCTCACACCGATTGGGAAGGCGTTGCTGCAAACGATCCTTATGGTACGCCTGAGTTCAAGCGTCTCCTCGAGGCAATCCGCGACGGCTACTTGGTAGCTATGCAGATGTAATACAGCTGATATGTTTAGCGAAATAAGCTGTTAGTTACCTATTATAAGCTTGAAATTGAGAGGGTCCGCTTTATGCGGGCCCTCTTTCTATAGCCCTCCTATGACCCTCTTTTTTCTATAGCCTATAACCTTCTTTTTGCTATACTTCCAGGTGAAAGGCGTCCCGCTTACTCGGGCAGCGTTTTTTCGTTAAGGCCCCGCTAGTGCTTCAATATAAGGCGGGGCTTTTGTAAAGCCGAGCTACTTGTCTAGGGTTCTCGGCTTTCTTTGTATCTGCGCTTTTTGTTCTATCGATTCAACTTTTTGGTCTACAACCCCAACTTTTGGACGAAATTAACCATAATGCAGGTGAATTAGCTGGGAGAAAAAATAAAAAGTGCTCAAGATACAGATTAATCGTCCAAATTTGCGTTTCATTACCCTTATTGGGACGATAATTACAAGATGAAGCAAGTACGAATTCGAAGCACCTGCATAACGGTATATTTCATCCAAAAGTTAAGCTCTTTTTCGAAAAAATGAAGCTTAAAGCAAAGATGGTTTATGGAGCGCGCAAGACTAGCTTGCATAACGCTGAAGATTGAAAATTTATAAGCACTGGGAAGTTTGTGGAATGCACGAAATCGTTTTCGACGTATTCAGCAGATTCAGTATTCAAAAAATGAAACAAAATCCCCCAAAAACAATATGAATAGTACTTAACGAATACCCTCTTTCGCGAGTAAGCTTGTTTTCTAGGGGAAGCATTTAGGTGCTTTTAGTGGCGTACTAATGGAGGGAATCATTATGTACACCTTGGGGATTGATATTGGGTCAACATCAAGCAAAGCGGTAATTCTTGAAGACGGCGATCGCATTGTGGCGCGTTCGCTATATTCGTTGGGCGCAGGCACGAGTGGTGCTGCACGCGTTATTGAAGATCTATTCGAAAAGGCGAATCTTTCTTGGGACGATATTGCCTACTGTGTTGCTACAGGTTATGGCCGACAGCGTTTCGAGCAGGCAGATGAAGAGATCAGTGAACTTTCTTGTCATGCCTTGGGTATGAACCATCTACTGCCTGGTATTCGAACCATTATCGACATTGGCGGTCAGGATGTTAAAGTCCTCAGCCTTAACGACCAAGGTATGCTAGACAATTTTGTCATGAACGAAAAATGCGCTGCTGGAACAGGGCGATTCCTTGATGTGATGGCAGGCGTTCTTGAAACCACTACTGACGAACTGGGCAATCTTGATGCCCAAGCAACAGAGCCGGTAAAAATCAGTTCAACGTGTACGGTTTTTGCCGAATCTGAAGTTATTTCTCACTTAGCTGAAGGAAACAAGATCCCCGACATAGTGGCGGGAATTCATAATTCGTGCGCTCAGCGAACTGCTGGTTTGGCGCGTCGTTTAGGAGTAACCGAACCTGTTGGAATGAGTGGCGGCGTTGCTCAAAATGCAGGTGTTGTACATGCGCTTGAGCGCGAGCTTGGTGTTTCGATATCGGTGCCAGAAGATTGTCAGTTTGCAGGTGCCATAGGTGCGGCACTAAAGGCGTATCGAAAAGTAAAGCGCAACGCTTAGTTTGGCAAAGTTGAGGATGCGACATTTGACAAGCAGAAGAAGCGACACAGACAACATCTGTTAGCAGTAAATACAAGAAGGGGTGTGCTGTATGGGGACTGCTGAAGAGAAATCGCACAAAACAATTGATGACAAAACGATTGATGAAATCTTTTCTGAAATGGAGCAGGCCATAGTCGATCCGCAGAAAACGTTCGAAAAGTACAGGAGTGCAAACCAGAAGGCAATAGGTTGCATTCCGTATTTTGCTCCTTATGAATTGGTGGATGCCGCAGGAATGTATCCCATTGAATTGTGGGGTGGCGCTACTGAAATAAGTCGTGCAAATGGGTATTATCCAGCGTTTTATTGTTCGATTTTGGTAACGCTTATGGAGCGAGCGCTACGTGGCGAATATGACTATCTATCGGGCGTAATTATTCCGACGACCTGTGATGGACTGCGCAATTTGGAAGAAAACTGGAAATTCGCGGTGCCAGAAATGTCGGTAATGAGCTTAGTTCAGCCTGCTAATCGAACCCATCCTGCAGCAGAGGATTACCTTTTAAGCGAACTGGAAGAAGTAAAAGAAAAGCTGGAAGAGATATCGGGCAACACTATTACCGACAAGGCTCTGCGAACTAGCATTAACGCTTATAACAAACAGCGCGCCGCAATGCGAGAATTTGATGCAATTGCAGCGCAGCATCCTAGCGCGGTTACTCCGTGGAAGCGCCATGTGGTTTATAAAGCAGCGCAGGTGCTGCCTGTTCGCGTACACGCGGAATTGGTGGGACGGCTCAATGAAAGCTTAGCGTCTCTGCCTGAGGACTCTTTTACAGGCTTGCGTTTAGTTGCTACAGGAATTCTGCTTGATTCAAAACCACTGCTCGATGAACTCGAGAAACAAAACATCGCCATTGTAGGGGATGTTTTAACGGCAGAATCCGTGCGATTTGCAAAAGACGCTCCAGGCAATGTGGATCCTTTTGTATCACTTGCGCATATTTGGCTCGATGTTCAAAACACTTCTGTTGCGCTCGACCCAACCAAGCAGCGCGGAGAAACGTTAGTGGCGCTTGCAAAAGAGCGTAAAGCCGACGGCGCTCTTATTAATGTAACGAAATTCTGCGAAGAGGAAGAATACGACTATCCCGTTATCAAAAAACAGCTTGCTGATGCGGGCGTTCCTCTTTTGTATTTGGAAACAGCTCAGCAAGACCACATCAATGAGCAGGCGACTACGCGTATCCAGGCGTTTGCTGAAATGCTTGGTTAAGAGGGGATTGATTGCTATGGTTGAAAAGAACGCTAAAAACTACAGCCCTGCTCGTGCTCGTATGAAAGAAGTCACGGGCGACCTATACCAAGAAGCGCGCGATGCGAAAGCAGCTGGCAAGCCCGTCGGATATTCCACCTCGAATTTCATCAAGGAACTCTTTGAAGTATTCGATCTGAATGTAATTTACCCTGAGAACCATGCAGCGGCAGTTGCGGCACACAAGGGCGCCATTCCCTTCTGCGAAAAAGCTGAAGGCTTAGGCTATTCCATGGATTTGTGCTCCTATGCACGAATCAATTTGGGTTTTATCGAGCGCGATGAAGATTTTGGGTTTGGACTAGATATTCCTGAGCCAGATTTTCTATGCGTGGGCAACAATATTTGCACCACGGTTATTAAATGGTACGAAAACCTTGCGTGGAAGCTGGATATCCCGTTCATCATGTTTGATGTGCCCTACAACACCGACGGCTATTACAAAAAGAGCAAAATAACCTACATGAAAAAGCAGGTGCAAGGTATCGTTGAACAGCTTGAAGAAATTAGCGGCAAAGCATTCGACTACGATAAGTTCCAGGAAGTAATGGAAATATCTGCTGAAAATGGCCGCTTATTCCAGGAAGCGCTGGATCTTATGGGTAAAACAGTTCCTTCTCCTGTAAGCGGATTTGATGCCTACAACTTTATGGCGCTCATGGTAATTGCGCGCGGACGCAAGGAAACCACCGAAGTGCTTCGCATGTATATTGATGAGTTGAAAGAAAAAATCGCTTCTGGTGAGAGCACCTTTAAGGGCGAAGAGAAGCATCGCATTATGTTTGACGGTTTGTGTTGTTGGCCCTACCTGCGGAGCAATTCCGAAACATTGGCGGAAAACGGCATTAACCTAGTAGGAACGCCTTATTGTGGCAATTATGGTGTGACGTTTAACGACCTATACACTCTGTGCGAGGCATACGCGAAGACTAACAATGCAACAGGTATTGAATTAGGTCGCGATTATCGCCTAGGATTGATTGACGATTATCACTGTAATGGCGTGCTGTGTAACGTTATGCGTAGCTGTAAGCCCTGGGTTGGTATTATGTTTGAGATGCAACGTCAGCTAGAGAAGGCTCGTGGCTTACCATACACTACCTTCGACGCAGATCAGGCGGATCCTCGCGTGTTTAGCCAGGCTCAGTTTGAAACCCGCGTGCAAGGCTTGGCGGAAATCATGGAAGCCCGCAGATAGGGTGGCGCTGACAAATAGAGCGGCGCTGACAAATAGAGCGTCGCTGAAGGTAATTAGGAGAGCTCATAGGTTCTAGCTGAATCTATGAGCTCGATTCATAGATTTATGCAAAAAGCGTTTCTTGAACATGTTCTTATAACATTTCTGTTATATAGCCATAGTTATTAATAAACTTATGCAACCCCTGAATAAATGACCCTCTTTATTTGGAGGAATCCCAGTACAGCAGCGAATTTATACTGAAATCAAGGCTACAGCGGTGCGCATTGTAGAGAGGGAATGGCGCACCAGATTATTCCAGAAAAGGGTTAAGTCATCGCTGCAGCATGGAGGGAAGACCTATCCTAGAAAGCTAGTCTGGGGGACAAATAAAGACCAGCATTCTAAGGTGTCTGATGCGCCATTGCCTTCAATTTGTTCAACAAAGAATTGGAGGTGAAAAAACGGATGAAAGTCATTAAGTGGTTTGACGAGCACTTTGAGGAATTCATTCTGATTGTTTTCCTTGTTCTTATTTCTTGTGTCACTTTATTACAAGTTATTTGTCGTAACGTGCCCGCATTTCCAGTCCTGACGTGGCCAGAAGAACTGTGCCGCTTCTTATGGATCGCAACAGTATTCCTTTCGTTGCCTTATACCATCCGTACAGAGTCGATGTTGAGAGTTACTGCTCTTGTTGACATCATGCCTTGGAAAGTTCGCAACGTCGTTAACGTAATTGTTGATGTTGTTACTTTCGCAATGATGGCAGTTCTCACCAATGCAGCAGTAACCGTTTTAATGCGTATCGTTGAGAGTGGAGAAACTTCTCCTGCAATGGTTCTCCCAATGTGGATTATGTATCTCATCGTTCTTGTCGGTTTTGCACTTGCTGCACTGCGTAGCGTGGAAATGTTCGTTATTCATATCAAGCATATCAATGTAGAGCCTAAGAGCACTATTGAAGAGCAAACCGAATTTGAGCTTGAATCTGGCAATTTTGATACCAGCGCAATTAAGGCTATGGGTAAGGAGGGGGATGAATAATGCCGGCAATTCTTGTATTCGTAGTATTCCTTGTCGTCCTTGCATTCTCCGTACCTATTGGTGTCGCAATGATTGCGGGCTCCCTGGCTCCTATTTGGGTTACAGGTGTTGGCGGCAATGTTACTCAGTTAGTAACCAATGCATTTTCTGGTGCTAACTCAACGCCAATCTTGGCAGTACCTCTGTTCATCTTCGGCGGCATCATCATGGCCGAAGGTGGCATTTCTCAGAAACTGTTTAACTTCTTCGCCTACTTTGTAGGTCGCTTCCCAGGCGGCGTACCTTGTGCAGTTGTTATTACCTGCTTGTTCTACGGTGCTATTTCTGGTTCCGGTCCTGCAACGGCAGCTGCAGTAGGTTCTATGTGTATTCCATTCTTAGTTAGCTTGGGATACGAACGTAAGTGGAGCTCCGGCTTGATTGTTGTAGCTGGTGGTTTGGGCGTAATTATCCCGCCATCTATTCCATTCGTTCTGTATTCACTGGCAACTGGTGTTTCCACTGGTGCTTTGTTCCTGGGCGGTATCTTCCCTGGTATCCTCATCGGTCTTGTATTGATGATTTACTGCGTAATTCACTGCAAGCGCCAGGGTGAAGACCGTGATCGTATTGACACTTCAATGCAGGAACTTCATGACATGGGTCTTGGCCGTTTGTTCATTGACAGCTTCCCTGCACTGCTTTGCCCAATCATCGTTCTGGGCGGTATCTATGCAGGTTTCGTAACTCCTACTGAAGCTGCATGTATCAGCGTATTCTATGCTCTGATTGTTTCTCTTTGGGTGTACAAGACCATCAAGATCAAGGACATCTGGAACATCATGGTAACGGCAGTTCGTACGTATGGTGGTTTGGCGTTCGTACTGGCATTTGCAACTGCATTCGGTCGCGTACTTTCTCTTACTGGCGCATCTGCTGCAATTACCAACTTCATCACCTCTACCTTCGGTGAAGCATGGATTGCTCTTACCTTCTGCATGATCCTGTTCCTTATCCTGGGTATGGTTATGGATACCGGTCCTGCAATCATCATTTTGGCTCCTATTCTGTTGCCTGCAATGGAAGCTTTGGGAGTCGACCCAGTCCACTTTGGTGTAATTCTGGTTTGCTGCTTGGCAATCGGTCTTGCAACTCCACCATTTGGACTCAACCTGTTCGTTGTCTCGAACCTCTCTGGCGAAAAGCCAATGGACATCGCAGCCAAGGCAGTACCTTTCATCATCGCATTCTTGGTCGCTTTGGTACTGATTGTGTACATTCCTTGGTTCTCTACGTTCCTCTATTTGGGTCAGTAGTTACTCAAGAAGGAATTGGATTTACCTGGCGCTCAAGACAAAGAGCTTGGGCGCTGGGATTTAAAAAGCTTTATCTGGGCTAAGTACAAAACGCTCTGTTGTAAGAAAAGATTTTTGGAAGGAGATTGAGGGGAATGAAAGCAAAATTGCACTCAAAAGCTTTGAACAAGTTTCTAGCTTTTATCGGTGTATCTGCACTCGCACTCGTATTGGCAATGGGTCTAACGGGCTGCAGTGGTGATAGCTCCTCTGAAAGCTCATCCGGCGGCAACGACGCTTATGCTGATCTTGAGCCGGTAACCTTGATCCTTGCTGACTCTACAGCAAAGGATTCTGCTGGTAACCTTTTGGGCCAGGAAATTGCTAATCAGGCAAATGAAATTACTGGTGGTAAGTTGACTATCGATTATCACGGAACTGGCGAGCTTGGTGGCGACACTGACTTGGTTCGTCAGGAACAGTCTAACGACATCCAGATGGTAATCATGCAGCCTGCTCCTATGGTATCTTTCGTACCTGACATGGCAGTATTCGACCTCCCAATGGCATTTGCAACTTATGATGCAGAACAGATCGAAACTGTTCTTAATGGTGACAACGAATTCACTCAGGGCTTAGAGGCTTCTTTTGAGGAAGCTGGTCTTCACAACTTAGGCTTCCTCCAGAATGGCACCTTCCGTGAGACCACTTCTAACAAGGCTCTGAACACCATCGAAGACTTCAGCGCTCTTCAGATTCGTACCATGGAAAATGCAAACCACATGGCATTCTGGCAGGCAATTGGCGCAGAACCTACCCCACTTGCTTGGGCTGAAGTTTACTTCGCTCTTCAGAATGGCACGGTAGACGCTCAGGAAAATGCTATTGACACCTGCGCTGGTTCTAGCCTCCAGGAAGTTCAGGATTACCTGGCAATGACCAACCACATTCTGTATGCAAACAACATCAGCATCAACAAGGAAGCTTGGGACTCTTTGGATCCTGCATACCAGGAAGCTTTGACTCAGGCTGTAAATCAGGCAATCGAAGTTATGAAGCCTAAGATGCTCGAAATGCAGGACGAACAGTTGAAGACGCTGACCGACGGTGGCATGGAAGTTATCGAATATGATCAGTCCTTCTTCGACAACATTCTTGCTAACGAGCAGGTTCAGGCTCTCTACACTGACATTTCTGGTCAGACTGAAGGCCTTTCCGACACTTTGGTAGCTGAACTCGAGAAGACAAAAGAGTAAATAACATTGCGAATTTTTGATTGGTGTTGCGGCAATGCGAAATAAGACGCGAAAGCAAATTAGCTCGTAGCTGCGACACCAACCTTGAACAAGCAAGAAAGTTTTGTACTACGGCTTTTCTCTCTCTCAAAGAGCTGCGCTGGATTCAATCTAGTGCAGCTCTTTGTATAGGGAATAAATGAATTGGAGTTAAAGATAGGTTAGGCAGGGCCACATCAGGCGGGGTTACGCTAGGCGGACTAGTTTAGGTAGGGCAACGCTAGGCGGGGCTAGTTTAGGCAGAGTTATGTTAGGCAGAGCAATACAAGACAGGATTACGCTAGGGTGTCGGATAAACTGGATCTAAGTTATAGTTGCAAGAAAAATCCACCAAAGTAATGAGTGGATTAGTGAAAGCAAATTTAATAATGAGTAGTTTTTGAAGTCCGATCCTTTAAAAACTGAGATCTTTACTTAAGTCCGAAGCTCTTTTATGGGCTGAACTTCTTAATCGACTTTTACATCAAAGCCATAATTCTTGTTGAAATGTTTGATGACGAAATCTCTAAAGCGAAGAGTTGCCCAATTCATTACTGAATTTTCTGGCCACTTTAAGTAAAGATAGCGTTTGCCGTGAATATCGTTTAGCGGAATGGAGGCAACCTGTTCGTGCCATCTTCCGAACCAGGTAATGGAAGGTGCCAGTGCTACACCAAAATCGTGAGCAACATAGGACATTACGCGATTGTAGTCCTGATCTTCAATAACGGTATTTGGCTTAAAGCCCGCTTGAGAGTACATCTTGGAAATAATGCTATAAAACGGCGAATCACAAAGCGTGCTTACGAAGGGAACATCCGATAAGCTGGCAAGCGATACACTTGAAGCGTTTGAAAGTGAATTATTGCGCGACACGGCAAGGCAAACTTGCTCTTCGCCGAGAAGTAAATAATTCGGTTCTTTATGAATGTGAGGACTGGCGAAGAACGTGATGCTAGGTTTCACTGTTTTTAGTTTTGTTGAATTCCATGAAGCCATGCGTAAACGCACGTTAGGATACTGCTCTTTGAAACCAATGATGATATCTTCGAACTCACCCATAGGAACTGGCGAATAAATGTCGACTGAGAAATTCTTGTTATGAATGAAGTCGGAGATATCAAGCTTAATGGATTCAGCGGAATCTAAAACATCAATAACCTTACTAAGCGCAAACCGACCCGCATCGTTTAGAACAATATTGCGACCTACGCGGTCGAACAGGGGAGCCCCTAACTCGTTTTCTAAAGAATGGAGGCTTCGACTGAGGCTTGGTTGTGAAGTATGCAGTTTTTGAGCTGCTTTGGTAAGGCTTTCACATTGTGCAATAACGTAAAAGTTTTGTAGTTGTTGCATTTCCATAGTCGCACACCTCCTTTTATGGCCGAGGAGCATCAGATGCTATTGTCAGGTTGAACGACAGAGCAAAGGGCACCGGGGAGTATCTAGGATTATCTAAGAAAACTGCCGGAATGCATTAACTCTGCAGCATGGAGTTAGTTATTGAAATTATCAATAACTAACTTTTGCAATACCTATTGTAATAGGCTGACTTTAGGTAATTTATACCAATAATGAATAATGATCAGTCGAATTATGAAAGAATCAAAAAAAGTAGTAAGCATACAATCAGATATTCTGTATATAAATCTAAGGTAGTTTGCCATTTTTTCGGAAATCTGCCTACATCCGTAGATTAGAAATCTCAGTTTCAAGCCGATGTTCAGGTGCTATAGACAATACTCATAGTTAAGGTGAAATAATATGATGCGCAATATAAGTGAATGCAATAACGAAATAAGAGATGTAAACGGGTCGGATAATTCGACGAATGGTATCAACGAGAATTCTATACAGCCAGCTAAATCGCAATCCAGAGAAGATCAAGCGGGGGAAATTTCCTTGTATATTAACCAGGCTCTGGACGCATACAAAGATGATGATTCTACGACGGTTACCGAATGTTGTAACAAAGTATTGGCTATTGATCCCGAAAACGAAGAAGCATGGAAGTTGCTTGCGCTATTTGGCGGTTGGGATGCGAAGCTTTATGACTTCGATACTGGATACATTTTGCGTACGATTAATCATGCGCTTGGGCTGACTCCCGAAAACGAAAAGTACGATGTTGCAGCTGATATTTACACGGCGCGTAAGCGACAAATTTCCTTGCGTTTGGAAGCGGCAATCATGATGCCTTCTTACCAAGGTGCCAAACAAACGCATGCAGTAATGATGGACTGGAAACGTCTGCTGGCAGAAATTCCTTACTTAACGCCCGGACTAATCGAGAGCGAAGTTACGCTGTGTAGCAATATTTGTACGCGTTCGAAGATGGGCATAATGCCTAATGACAGACTTGTATATACCGCATATGCCACGTTTAACAACAAAGAGCCTTATGGCGAAACTTTTCGCAAGGTTTTAGCTTCGCGAGCAGAAAAAGAAATGCAGCGAGAAGCGAACACGTTGGTATCTGCGAAAAAAGAAGTGGAAGATCGTCTGGCGAAGTACCGAGCCCAGGTTGAAGCGGGTGATATTTCCGCAGAAGAGGAAAAAACTCTTCTGGAAGAGGAAGCTTCCGCATTGCGCGATAGGCTATCGAATGTGGTAGGTATGTCTAACCGAAAGCTCTACCAGCAGCAATACGAGGAATTACAAAACCAGTTGGCAAATTTAAAGCCCTATAAATTCTTTAAGCGAAATGAAATAAATGACCAATTGAAGGCAGTTCGCGAAAAGCTGGATCAGATTGATGCTCAAATTGAGGGAGCGAAGAGCAAAATTCAGCCTCAAATTGAAGCAATTGAAAAACGAATTGCGGAAATTTCAAAGTAACCCAATATAAATAGATTTAAGGCTAAAAACTCTTAAACCTGTCCATAAAATACGTCAAAATAAAGCATAAAGGATGGCTTTACTTGATGGGGGAGGGGAAGCCATGTATGCATCGAAAGAATTTGAGGGTTTTGGTCCATTATCGGGTGTTCGCGTAGTTGAACTGGCGGAATGGGTGGCTGCTCCTGCGGCAGTGCGTTGCTTGGGCGAAATGGGCGCCGAAGTTATTAAGGTAGAAAATCCTGCGGGCGATCCGCAGCGTACTCAGTGTTGGGGTTTTGGCGGCAGGCGCACCGAAGAATGCGATCCAACCTACGAAAACGTTAATGCCAACAAGGACTGGATTAGCTTAAACCTGAAAACCGAAGAAGGCATGGCTATTTTTATGGATCTGCTTTCGACGGCAGATGTGTTCGTTAACGGTGTGCGTGATAAAGCTCTAAAGCGCATGGGCTTAGACTACGAAACGCTTCATGAAAAATTCCCCCGTTTGATATGGGCGCAGATGCGCGGTTATGGCGAATTCGGCGAAATGCGTGATGAGCCTGGATACGATGCAGTTTGTTGGGGGTCGCGCGGCGGTGTAAATGCGGTATTTCGACAGGCGGGCGAATCGCCTGCGACAGCACCTCAAGGTTTTGGCGATTTCAACGCAGCAGCAATTTTTGCGGGTGGTATCGTAGCGGCACTCTTTGATCGTACTCGCACAGGCGTTGGCAATAAGGTTACGACGAACTTGTATCATGTGGCGTTGTGGGGTCATTCGCACGGAATTCAGTCTAGGCAGTTTGGCGCGCAGTATCCTGGAAGTCGCGCGAAGGCAAACAATCCATTCAATAACACCTATCAGTCAAAAGATGGTGTTTGGTTTTTGATTTGCTTGCCTGATTACAACCGCTATTTCCCATCTATGATGCGAATGCTTGGCCAGGAAGAGCTTCTTGAGGATGAGCGCATTACTACGCTTGCTGCTATGGCAGAGCATGGCTTGCAGGAATACGTGGTTTCTAAAATTGGCGAAGGATATGCGCGCAAAAATTACGATGAGTGGGATCGCATTATGTTAGAGCAAGAGGTTCCGCATCAGAAGCTATTTGACTATGACGATATTTTGGCTGATGAAGAAGCCTATGACAACGATGCGCTGCGCAGATATGAAAGCAAGGACTTCGGGCCTCGTGTATTTAATACGGCACCGCTGCGTTTTGGCAGCTATGGCGATCCTCCGCTAGTTTTGGGTAAACCTGTTGGTTATCATACCGAGCGCTATCTGCGCGAAAAAGGTTATTCGGCTGATGAAATTGCTGCACTAGAAGAAAAAGGTGCTATCCGTTGTTGGCATGGTGAAGACCTGGATGATATTCCCGTGCTCCGCTCGAAGCGAGATTTGGCGGGCGAGTAGCGCCCAGTTTAGACGTACGCAAACTTTCAGGTAAGAGTGAAAACAACAATAGATCCGACAAGGTTCAGTATGAGTGACGAAACTAACAAAAGTGACGAAGCTGATAAAGCAGACAAGGCGAATATAACGGATAAAAGCGAATCGAAAGAAAAGGCTTCTGTTGCAACAGTGTCGGCAGCAGAAGCCTTAACTGCTGGCGTTGAGGGAAGACGAGCTGCGAAATTTACTTTTTCAAATGATGCCGCAGGTGGAAGCAACGGAGATAAAAACGCTCCTACCAAAAGCCAAATGAGAAACTAGGTATGGCGTTCGCGTTTGCTTTTGCAATCGTGGCAGCTATTGTGCTTGCCGTGTTTATCGCACTCGTTATGGCGCTGGTGTAAAGGCCGCTTGTTTTCTTTTAGGTATATGTGAAGCAATTCATAATGCATTGGTTCATCGTAGCTATAACTCGCGATTTGATGGCGAGTCGGTAGCTATTGACGTATATGACTACAGGATCGAAATTACAAGCCCTAGTGGTCTGTGGGGAAAATCAAAGGCGGATCTTACAGATGGAAGATCATGCTGTCGTAACGTAACTATTATGAAGCTTATGTCTCTTGTTCCGCTGCGAGATAGCCAAGGTGCTCCTGCAGAAGGTAACGGTTCGGGAATCCTTTTAATGATTAATGAAATGCTTGCAAATGGTTTAGAACGGCCAGAGTTTTATCCAAGAATGGATCATTTTAAAGTGATTTTAAAGCGTCCAGGTGCGAGAAAAGGAAATCCTGGTCATGCCGAAAGGGGTAAAGAGATTGTAGAGGTCTTTCTTAGAAATAACGGTGAACTTTCTATGCGTGAGATTGCCGAAAAGAGCAACATAACAATCACCCAAGCGCGTCGTCGCGTGAATAAGCTTCTCGATCAAGGTATCGTGGAAGCAACCGCTCCAGTGCAAAGTCGTAATAGAAAGTATCGTATTAAGAAATAGATCTTAGTCTTGCAGAAGAATTTGTGGGTAAGCTAGGTGAGAAAATTAGCCACTGAATAGATGACGTTGCAAATTATTCTTGAAAATGGTGCTATTCAGGTAATTGGGGCTGATTTCTATATATAACGACCAGGTGAAGGTGGTATATTTAGCCTTACTGAAAAATTGGTTTTATTGTGAATAATTGGGAATCTGGTAATGTCTTCACAACTTGATTATTGGAAATCTATTAAGGCTAAAAATGCTGAGAATGCATCTCAGAAAGCACATTCAAATCAAGACGTTCAGGATTCTCAATCTTCAACACAATCGCGTTTTTCTGATACCGATTATTCTCGTCGGGGATATTCTCAGGCGCATCAGCAAGTGCGGTCGCAATCGCCGCAACACGTACAGTCACAATCGCGCGCACAATCACGCTCACAATCACGTCCGCAAACGAACCCAAGAACTCGTTCTCAGGAATATTCTTCTACGCGCTCGCAGTTGCGTGGGCAAGTGCAAGTACATGGACAAGCTCAGTTGCATGGGCAGCAGCCACATGCCAATTCGCAGATGCGCTCACAGGTGAACAAGCGCCCTTTGCGCAATGATCGTATTTTGCGCTCGCAAGATTTTTTGCAAAGTCGCGATGATGAGATTATGGATCGTCCTAGCGCGGGATATCGTCACGAAAATCAACCCGATGGAGCTGATCAGGGCGCGTCAGGTCGCTACCGTTCATTCAATGAACGCTATGGCATTGGCGATCAGTCTGGCATCGAGCCAGAAAATGAAACTCGGTTTCGTTCGCCTTCTCGTTTCGGCGAGGTAAATAGAGGTGGCGATTTTCGTGATGCACGCCAAAGGCATGATTACGTTTATGGTGAAAGTGACCGCGAGGCTCGCGATTTTAGTGAAAGCCGCGTCGCTCGCGAAGGTCGTGAAGGTCGTGCCACGCATGAAGGTCGCACCGCTCGTGAGGCCCGCGAAGCCCATATTCCTCGTGGAGTTCGCGGCGTAGCAGCTCGCGTTGCTGGTAATGTTGCCGACAAAATACCTTTTAGTGGACGCGATAGGCATGACGCAGCATCGACTAAAGTTTCTTCTGTCGCGACATCTTCTTCTGTTGTATCTCAAACTGCCACCCCATCCCACTCCGACGCAGGCTCCACCACTAAATCACCGCACGATGCTCGCAAACTGGGCAAATCTTACATGCCTGGCTTGGACGGTCTGCGCGCTTTGGCGGTTTTGGCGGTTTTGCTGTATCACATTTCCCCTAACCAATTTATAGGCGGCTACATTGGCGTTGACTTGTTCTTCGTAATTTCGGGCTTTTTGATTACGTATCGAAACCTTCAAAACATTCAAAACCCGAACAAGAAGTTCACGCTGAAAAACTTCTGGCTCCGCCGTGCAAGGCGCCTGATCCCGGCTCTCGTGCTGGTAATTTTGGTGTGTGTACCTATTGGCGCGATCATCTATCCCGACATTCTGGTAGGCGCATTCAGGCAGGTAGCCGGCGCGCTTACCTATTCGACCAACTGGGTTGAGATCATTCACGGTTCGAACTACTTCGACCAGGCAAACCCATCGCTGTTTAAGAACTTCTGGTCGCTCGCTGTTGAAGAGCAGTTCTATATCATTTGGCCTCCGCTATTGCTCTTGCTGCTTTCGCGCAGGCTGAAGAATTCGCAGCTTGTTACTATCGTGGCAACCATTGCTGTTGCTTCGATGGTGCTGATGGGCGTTCTGGCAGCTCCTGACAATTACACACGTGTTTACTACGGTACCGATACGCATTGCTTCGGTCTTGCAATGGGCATCATCTTCGCGTTCATTTGGAACAAGGAAAAAGGTTCGCTCTCGAAGGAATGGTTAAGCGCACAATCATGGATCCCTGCGCTGGCTCCCCTGGGCCTGATTGGCTTTATCCTTATTGTGATACTGGTGCCCGATACCGCTGCATTCACTTATCCATTCGGACTCGTTCTTGGATCGCTGTTCAGTTTGTTTCTTGTTGGCGCGGTAATTATCAGGCCTGATGCTCTGTTTACTCGCATCATGGAGCTTGCGCCCCTGCGCTGGATAGGCGTTCGTTCCTATGGTATTTATCTATGGCATTGGCCAATGCTGGTGTTTGGTCGCATTCTTATTCCGACTGCTATGGGCACGGTTGAAAATGTGCTGGTTGATGTGCTGTTTGCAGCAATTTCCTTCGTTGCTTCGGACTTGAGCTATCGCTTTGTCGAAGAGCCTTTGCGAAAAGATGGCTTTATTAAGTCGCTCGAAAAGCTGGTCGATCGCGTTCGCGAAAGCATCGTTGGGAAAATTCAGGCAGCGGTGTGCGTCGTGCTGGTACTTGCGACTATTATTGCTATTGCGACGGCGCCGGCAAAAACGCAACTCCAGCTGCAGATTGAACAGCAGCAGGCAGAACAGGCTCAGCAGGCGCAAGAGGCGCAGCAAAATGCGGGCAATGGTTCGCCGCAGGATCCTGGATCTATTCCGAATTACGACGAATCGCAGATGACGGGCATTCCCGACAGCTCAACGATTACCGCTATTGGCGACTCGCTTATTTCGGGCAACTCGATTGGTTTTGAGGAAGAATTCCCCGAGATTAACTTCTTGGCAGAACCAATTCGGCAATGGGAACAGGGAGTTGAAGTAGTGAAGGAAGGCAATAATCAGGGTTTGATCCGCCAGAATGTCATCCTTGACTTTGGTACTAATGGCGGCGTTTCGGACGAGGCGCTTGTGCGTCAGGTAATAGACGAACTGGGTCCCAATAGGCGCATTCTGCTCTACAACATTTATAGTCCTTCATCGTTTGTTGACGAAGCGAATGCGATTTACGAAAAGATTGCCGAAGAATACCCGAATGTTTACTTGGTTGACTGGAATTCGGTAGCAAGCGGACACCCGGAGTATCTGCTTTCCGACAGAACGCATACTAACATCGAAGGTCAAAATGCCTTTGTTGCCGCCGCGAAAGAAGTGTTTGAGAAGTCGTAAGGTAGAGGCAAGGTGTTAGATTTCTGAACCTTGCTCGCTAATCGTGCCAGCATCCATTTTCTTTTGTATATCACTCACTTTTCACTTACATCTATTGCGTTATCTCTTGCTTTTTGTAATGGACGAAGTGACTGATATAAAGAAAATACGAGAGATGAGTGAAAGATAACTCGTATCACTTGCATTCTGTCTTTCGTTTTGTGCAATTTTCACTAACACATAGTAAGAGATTGCGAGTGATAGATGAAAAATAGAACCTCAACAATCACCGAAGTGCTACGCGAATTACGTAAGCAAGGTCGTGATAATGCTGGATCGGTGGGAATCTTAACTAATATTCCCGAAACGGTTCTTTGTGAAGTTGTAACTAATGCTTTGGTAGTCGAAGAAATGAAAAGATATTTTTTGTGAGTTGCTGAGAATAGAATCAGCGTTAGCTTGCGCTGCAATACTTTCATGTAGCTTAGAGTAAATCTTGTCAGCGTCATAATCATAATTCGAAACAAAGAAGCTAATTGTTTTAAAGATCCCTGATTTAGTAAAAACTAAATACGAATTTTACGGAAAATCCGCAAAAAATAGCATAAAATAAGAAAAAGTATGAAATCTAAAAGCAAAGGAGGGATTTCATGCTTATTAGCTTTGAGATTGAAAATTATCGCTCAATCAAAGAACGTCAAACACTATTAATGACGGCGAGTAATTATTACTTGGAAAATGACGAGTCTCTTATCGATGAAAATCTGCTAGGGTTAGTCAATACGCGACTTGTTCCTGTGTGTGCAATTTTTGGTGCGAATGCTTCTGGTAAAACAACAATAATCAGAGCAATGGATACGCTTCGCGATATGGTGTTCTCTTCTTTTTCGCGCCCTGCCGGGCAAGGTTTAGTTTATATGCCTCATGTACTCTCCTCAGAAACGGCTACTAAACCTACGAGTTACTTTGTTGCTTTTGTCTCTGGAGGGACACGGTATGAGTATTCTCTTAGCCACGATGCTACTAAAGTGCTAAGCGAAAAGCTTTATGCATATCCAAAGGGGCGTCCTCAAAAGTGGTTTATTCGTACCTGGAACAAAGAGACTCAAATATCGGAGTTCGACATCAACTCTTCTCGTGTAAAGCTGCCTAAAAATTTTACGCAGTTTGTACGAAATGATGCCTTGTTGTTATCCGCGGTTTCGCGACTTTCTTCGAGTTCTCTGCGTCCAGTTTTCGATTGGTTTAACCTTAATCAGCTTATTGTCTTAAATCGCGGTATTGATGCAGGTCCATTTACGCCACAAACAGCCTTTGCCCTGTTGGAAGATTCGTCCAAACCGCCAGAGCAAAAACAGTTTTTAGAACTTTTGCGTGCGGCTGATTTTGGCGTTAAAGATGTAAAGGTAGAGGAAGAATCATTTGCCGGTGTTCCGCAAGAAATCGAAGAGATGCTGAGTCAACAGATGGTGGATCAGCTTAAAGCGTCGCGAACTAAAACAGCAATTTTGTCGCACTACGCTGAGGGCGGAGCTATTAAAGATATCAATATCAATGAAGAATCAGCAGGGACAAAACAGTTTTTTGTTTTGATGCCAGTAATTTTAGCGGCATTAAAACTAGGGTCGGTCGTTTTCTTGGATGAAATTGATACAAGCATGCATCCTTTACTTACAAGGCAACTTATTTCGTTGTTTGTTGATCCTGAGAGCAATCCAAATCATGCGCAACTAATTTTTACTGCGCATGATACAAGCTTGTTGAATGGGGATTTTCTAAGGCGTGACGAAGTTTGGTTTACTACAAAGCGGTCCAATGGCAGCACTCTATTAGAGCCTTTGAGCGATTATTCTCCACGAAAAGATGAGGCTTTAGCAGGAGGCTATCTGGCGGGAAGATATGATGCAATTCCTGATTTACGGGATTTTACGGACTTCGTTAATCCCGAGATTAGGCAGGATCAAGATGTCTAGAAAATATAGCAGAAAGAATTCCTACCAACGGCTGGCAAGCACTAAGCAGCCAAGGAAAATCATCTGCATACGAACAGAAGGAAAGACAGAATATCAGTATATTGATGCACTAATAAA
>URMQ01000018.1 GCA_900548955.1 uncultured Eggerthella sp.
GAAGGCATTGAACAAATAAACGCTACTTTTTCTTCAGATAAAACCAACGTAACCGCCGCCAAAAGATTTGAACCTATTCATATAGCAAGTCTCTTGGCGCAGTCAATTAATCTTTCGTAAGCTGATGCAAGATTAATCCAAATGAAGTTTGCTTATTATTGCAGTCATTTTTGGAAGAAAAAGCACATTTGTTACCGAATATCGAATTTTTTACTGCAAATTACTACTAAATTAAGCAGTTAGTTGTATGAAAATTTGCTTTATTACCAATAATTTCGGTTTAATTACCTTTGTTATTTCTGTCCAGTAACAATCGTGCATTTTCATCCAAAAACATACCAAAAAATCGACAAAACAGAGAAAGTGCTGGCCAAATAATGACCAGCACTTCCATTCAACAAATCAGACGTAACGAAACGTTACGAAACGTTGCGAGAACCTGACAAAAAACTACTTGTCAGCCAATGCAGCCTGAGCAGCAGCCAAACGTGCCAAAGGTACACGATAAGGAGAGCAGCTTACATAGTCCAGACCGATGCCGTAGAAGGTCTTAACGGAATCAGGATCGCCACCATGTTCGCCGCAAACGCCGCAAACGATGTCTGGGTTGCCCTGGTGACCAAGCTCAACGCCCATCTTAACCAACTTAGCAACACCAGGATCAACGGTTGCGAAGGGGTTGTAAGGCAAGATGCGCTCTGCCAAGTACTGAGGAATGAACTCAGCCTCAACGTCGTCACGAGAGAAGCCAAACGTGGTCTGGGTAAGGTCGTTGGTGCCGAAGCTGAAGAAGTCTGCCTGGGTAGCAATTTCATCAGCGGTTACCGCAGCACGAGGAAGCTCGATCATGGTGCCTACCGGAATCTCAAGTTCAACACCCTGCTCTTCTGCTACCTCAGCAATAATCTTTTCTGCAAGTTCACGAAGCTTAGCAAGCTCTGGAACAACAGAAACCAAAGGAATCATAATTTCTGGCTTAGGATCAAGACCTTCCTTCTTCAACTGAGCTGCTGCAGTTGCGATTGCGCGAACCTGCATTTCAGGAAGGATTGGGAACTTGATAGCCAAACGGCAGCCACGAAGACCAAGCATTGGGTTAGCCTCAGAGAAGCCGTCGATCTGTTCCATGAGATGACGCTTCTTTTCAATTACGTCAGGATCCCCACCAGTAGCTTCCAAACGAGCAATTTCTACATCTAATGTACGAGCGCTTTCCAAGAACTCGTGCAGTGGTGGGTCAAGCAAACGAACGATAACAGGATAGCCGTCCATTGCCTTGAACATACCAAGGAAGTCACCCGTCTGAGCCTTGAATAAATCGTCAACAGCCTTTTCACGAACTGCTTCGTCTTCATTCAGAATGAAGGTTTGAATGATCTGCTTACGATCGCCCAAGAACATATGCTCGGTACGGCAAAGGCCAATGCCCTGTGCACCAAACTTACGAGCAGTTTCGGCATCTTCTGGGTTGTCTGCATTTGCACGGACACCCATGGTGCGGAATTCGTCTGCCCATTCAAGGATGGTATCAAGATCTCCTGCCATTTCAGGCTCAACAAGCTCTACTGCACCAAGAACAACAATACCTGTAGTACCGTCCAAGGAAATCATGTCGCCTTCCTTGATAACAATATCGGTACCAGAAATTGCTGCCTGCTTAGCTTCAGCGTCAATCTTCAAAGTATCAACACCGCATACGCAAGGAGCACCCATGCCACGAGCAATAACAGCAGCATGAGAAGTCTTGCCGCCATGAGAAGTCAAAATACCTTCAGCAGCAATCATGCCTGCCAAGTCGTCTGGAGTGGTTTCCCAACGTACCAAAACAGTCTTGCGGCCTTCCTTAGCAGCCTCAACAGCAGCCTCAGAAGAGAATACTGCCTCGCCTACTGCAGCACCAGGAGAAGCATTCAAGCCCTTAGCTACTACGTCGTAGTCAGCCTTGGTGTCGAACTGAGGATGGAGCAGCTGGTCGAGCTGTTCAGGATCAACACGCTGTACAGCCTCTTCCTTAGTGATGAGGCCTTCCTTCTCCATTTCGATAGCGATATGAAGTGCAGCCTGTGCAGTACGCTTACCAACACGAGTCTGAAGCATCCAAAGCTTGCCCTGTTCAATGGTGAACTCAATGTCGCACATATCACGGAAGTGGTTTTCAAGAATGGTGAATACCTCTTCGAGTTCACGGCCAGCTTCTTCAAGACCTTCAACGTGCTTAAGATCAGAAATTGGGCTGGTGTTACGAATACCAGCAACTACGTCTTCGCCCTGAGCATTTACCAAGTAGTCGCCATAGAATTCTTTTTCACCCGTTGCAGGGTTACGAGTAAAGGCAACGCCGGTAGCAGAGGTATTACCCTTGTTACCAAAGATCATCGACTGAACATTAACAGCGGTACCAAGATCGTCAGAAATCTTGTTCTGCTTACGATAAAGAATTGCGCGAGGATTGTTCCAAGAACCAAATACTGCCTCAATAGCCAGACGAAGCTGAACATCAGGATTCTGTGGGAACTGAACCTTGCCGTCTACTACCAAAGAAGGATATTCTTCAGCATCTACATTGTCGGTAAAGATACCCTTAAATACTTCAACAAGCTGCTCAAGATCTTCAGCAGTCAAATCGGTGTCAGATTCTACGCCGCGCTCGCGCTTCATGATATTGATAGCATTTTCAAACAAATCGCCATCAAGACCCATTACAACGTTGGAGAACATCTGAATAAAACGACGATAAGAGTCCCAAGCAAAACGAGGATTTTCGGTCTGCTTGATCAAACCATGAATAGATTTGTCGTTAAGACCCAAGTTCAAAACAGTGTCCATCATGCCAGGCATAGACATTGGTGCGCCGGAGCGAACAGAAACCAGCAGAGGATCTTCAGGATCGCCGATCTTCTTACCAATACGAGCTTCAAGATCTTCACGATACTCTTCAATAGTGTCCAAAACTCCCTCAGGCCAGGTGTTATCGGAATTTGCATATTCCATACAGGTCTGGCAAGAAATAGTGAATCCGGGAGGGACAGGAAGGCCGATGTTTGCCATCTCAGCAAGGTTTGCGCCTTTACCACCAAGAATGGCCTTCATGTTGGCGTTGCCTTCAGTAACGTTCTTACCATTTGCGTCCTTACCGAAAGCATAGACGCGCTTTACTTGGTCAGTCACCATGTTCTCCTTAGATTAAACTTTTCTACCTCACACACTAATCATCAATTTGTGGGTGAGCATTCTCATAATACCGCAAAATCTCTTGAGCTGTTTCCTCGATTGCTCTGTTGTCGGTGCGTATCACTATGCAGCCAAGTTTACGCATAAGCGCACGAGCACTTTCCAGGTCTTGGTATACGCATTCTAAATCTGCATAAGAAGCAGCCACGTTAGTGGCTTTACCAAGGCGTTTTTTCCGAATATCAGCCAAAATTTCCGCAGAAATTATAAGTCCAAATAAACGAGTAGGATCTACGTCAAAAATCTCTTTAGGCGGATCAGATTGAGGGTCGAGCGGCACATTCGCAACACGATAACCCATCTGAGAAAGATAAATTGATAATGGAGTTTTCGAAGAACGCGATACACCAATTAATACAATATCGGCTTCCGTCAAATCTTGAGGATTACGTCCATCGTCATGAGAAATGGTAAATTCCATTGCATCAATACGACGGAAATAATATTCATTAACTGAATGAATACGACCAGGCTTGGTAATTGGCTCCATGCCAGAAGCTTGGCTAAGCGCACTGAGAGCATTGCTCATAGCATCTACTGCAACTATGATGTCGCTGTTCTTTTCAATGTATCCAAGAAGAGCTTCCCTTGTATCTGGAGCGACCAAGGTATAGAACAAAATAAAAGGCGCTTCTTCAATACGACGATGAAGAGAAACATGGCTATCAATTTCAGAAATTAATTCTTTTGGCGAATTGCAATGAGGAAGAATTTCCATTGCGGGATCAAAAACCTCAAAACAGGCAGCGGCTGCACGGGCAACGGCTTGAGCAGTAGTACCAACTGAATCAGAAACAATATGAATCGTTGGGATAGTTTTCGAACTCTTACCTTGCAAAATCCACTTTTGCATGCTTCTCCCTTCTTCTACAACCATCAACTGAAACAAAAAGCGGCTCTTATTTCAAGAGCCGCAGGGATAAACACTATTTTGAGAGTAACGAAAAATCGGCTACATGCACAAAAACACCGACGAAACGATTAAGCAATCTCAAACGATTTTCTCGCAGTGCCTGGTCTTCATCCATAATCATAACGCGCTCGAAGAAGAGGTCGATCGGCTGACGCAGTGCGGCAAATTCTTGAAGAGCCTCTGCATAGTTATCAGCGTCGAGCGCAAGCGCTACCCTATTTTCTGCTTGAACAACCGCGCAAGAAAGCGCATGTTCCACTTCGGTAAGCAAGTTTTCATCAACATCGCTACCCAATTTCGGATCACGCAGGTTATTAGCGCGAGCATACGCCGTTGCCAAATTTTCAAAGGTTTCTGGTTCATGCTTGCGCGCTTCTTCAAGAGCCTCTACGCGATGAATAAGTTCAACTGGTTCTTGGACGTCAACCGCAAGTACCGCATCAATTGCATCAATACCTTTACCCGCATCGCGCAACATAACACGCGTGCGGGTAATGAAGAAGTCAATTACTTCCTTACGAACCGCATCATGATCAAACTCAATACCTGCCTGAGCATATAACTCCAGCGAGGCGTTAATTGCAGAAACCAAGCTGATAGACAGCGCATGTTCGCAGGTAAGCATTGCCACAATACCAATAGCGCTACGACGCAACGCAAAGGGGTCGGAAGAGCCACTTGGACCTTGGCCAACCGAGAACAAGCCACATATAGTGTCAAGTTTGTCAGCTAATGCAACAACCTTGCCCACCGCAGTTTCAGGAACTTCATCTCCTGCAAAACGAGGACGATAGTGTTGTTCAATTGCCTGAGCTACCTGATCGGTTTCACCACAGGCAGAAGCGTAATAAGAACCCATAACGCCCTGAACAGACGTAAATTCAATAACGGCACTCGTCACTAAGTCCGCTTTGCAAAGCTGTGCTGCACGAAGGGCATCTTTGGAATCCTGTGCTTCTAAACCAGCATCTTCTACTAAATGTTGTGCTAATCCTTTGATGCGGTTAGTTTTATCAAGCATGGTGCCCAATTTTTCTTGGAATACCACATCAGCCAGCTGATCAACATAGAACTCTAGCGGATGTTTGAGGTCTTCATCGTAGAAGAACTTAGCATCGTAGAGTCGAGCACGAACAACACGTTCGTTACCATCAATGATAGTCTCAGAACAAGCAGGATCGCCATTACCAACCACAATAAAGCGATTGGTTAACTTGCCATCAGCATCATAGAGCGGGAAATAACGCTGATGCATCAACATAGCATCAACAATTATTTCTTCAGGAACCTGCAAGAACTCCTTATCAAACGTACCAACTAGCACAGTGGGATATTCAGCTAAATTCACTACTTCGACTAACGTTTTTGCAGGCAATTCAGCTTTACAACCAGTCTTTGCCTCCACTTCAGCTACACCAGCACGAATAACCTCTTCGCGTTCAGCTTCTGATGGAACGACGTATGCACCACGTACCACATCAACCAGCTCATCTGCATTAGCAACCGCAAAAGGACCGGGAGCCAAGAAGCGATGACCACGAGTAAGACGGTCTGCCGTAAGACCTGCAAATGTGAAAGGTACTACTTCGCTACCAAATAAAGCAACAAACCAGCGAATAGGACGAGAAAAATACTCAGATTCCGATCCCCAACGCTGGGACTTAGGCCAAGAAATACCACGGACAATGTTTTCTAATACCGAAGAAAGCAGCGTAGAAACACGTACGGAAGGAGTATGAGTACGTGCATAAACATACCCATCTTCTACTACTAATTCGTTTGGATCTATTCCTTTGCCACGGGCAAAACCCTGTGCAGCCTTAGTAGGATTACCCTCTTCGTCAAAAGCAATCTTCACCGAAGGACCTTTAAAGACTTCATTTTTTTCTTCGGTAGCTTCAGGAATATCTTGCACCACCACAATAAGACGACGCGGAGATGAATAAACTGCGGTATCTCCATGCGGAATTGCTGCTTCGTCTAACAATTTAGGAGCTAACGTTGCAAGCTGTTTTACCGCATTAGATAAATCGAAGGCAGGAATTTCTTCAGTACCAATTTCAAATGCAAGACTTTGCTGTGCCATTCCTATTCTCCTTTTTCATCCACTGCGAGTTTAATGCCAACTACCTGTTCCAAATACGATGCACAGCATGCCTTAGCAATCGTACGTACACGCAAAATATACGCCATACGCTCAGTGGCACTAATTACGCCGCGAGCGTCAAGTAAGTTAAATGCATGGGAGCATTTTAGGACATAGTCATACGCTGGAAGAGGCAGACCCGCATCAAGAACGCGCTTGCATTCAGCTTCATAACGATCAAATTCACCAAACAGCAAATCAGTATCTGCTACTTCAAAGTTATAGGTAGAAAATTCGCGTTCGTTTTCTAGGAACACATCGCCATAGGTGAATTCAGTACCATCTGCTCCACGTGCCCAAATTAAGTCATATACCGAATCGACCCCTTGGATGTACATAGCCAAGCGCTCTAAACCGTAAGTGATTTCTGAAGGCACAGGACGGCATTCAAAACCGCCAACCTGTTGGAAGTAGGTAAACTGAGTAACTTCCATGCCGTTGAGCCAAACTTCCCAACCAAGACCCCAAGCACCAAGCGTTGGGCTTTCCCAGTCGTCTTCAACAAAGCGAATGTCGTGCTTTTCAGGCTCGATACCAATAGTGCGCAAAGAATCCAAATATAAATCTTGCACATTATCAGGAGAAGGCTTTAACAACACCTGGAACTGATAATAGTGTTGAAGACGATTAGGGTTTTCGCCATAACGTCCGTCAGCAGGACGACGACAAGGCTGCACATAAGCAGTCTTCCAGGTATCGGGTCCTAAACTACGCAACGTAGTTGCTGTATGAAACGTACCTGCACCTACCTCATTGTCGTAGGGCTGCATAATGACGCAGCCTAAGTTAGCCCAATAGCGCTGAAGACTAAGAATCATATCCTGAAACGTAAGTACCTCAGCTGAGCTTGCGGATTGTGCGTCTGATGCAAGATTGGTCATCAAAGCTCCTTTATCGAACACAAATACGATGTAACTAATTTAAAAAGCCAATACGATCAAGCGGCCAATAAGTAACAACTGCTTTTCCGAAAATAGTATCGACATCAATTGATCCAAAATAGCGCGAATCGGAAGAATTTTCGCGATTATCACCCATTACCCAAACTTCTCCTTCAGGTACCACATAGGGATAACTCAGTGATACATTGCCTGCCGTTTGGGAAAGAGGGTAAGTTTCACCTTCAGTATAGGGCTCACTTTGTGCTACCCCATCAATATAAAGAACACCGCCAGCCATTGAAACAGTTTGTCCTTCAGTTGCAATAACGCGCTTCACCAAAACTCGTGAAGGTACTTGAGGATCAGAAAACACGACGATATCACCTGGCTGCGGTTCTTCAAAGTGATAGCTTACTTTTTCAGCGAAAAGGCGATCGCCCGTCATGATAGTGGTTTCCATGGAAGCAGAAGGAACTTCGAAAGGTTCAATAACATACGATCTAATACCCCATGCCGCAACTAAAACGACAGCAATACAAATAACGAAGCTAAGAAACCTTCTAATTATGCCCGGTTGGCGCCTAGTAGCATGCTGCCCGGAATCCACGAAGCCTCATCCTTTCCTATGTTATAAAGCCAACACGCTTCGCTGACTTTAACCATTCATTTCTGTAATGCGTTTCATATTAGGACAAAGTACCCATCTATGAACAAACGATATCCTGAGAATCAAGAAATTTTCGCTCTTCAGCACTAATATTTGCCTTTTCCAACAAATCCGGACGCCAACGCTTAGTGCGAAGCAGGCTTTGTTCACGCCTCCACTGGGCGATACGAGCATGATGCCCTGAAAGCAATACATCAGGAACTTTCATTCCTCGAAATTCTGCAGGGCGCGTATAGTGCGGATATTCGAGTAAGCCATCATAGAAGCTTTCATCAACCGCGCTGCCTTCATCGCCTAATACACCATCAATGCGACGAACGACCGCATCAATAACCACCATAGAAGCAAGCTCGCCACTAGTAAGTACATAATCTCCAATAGAAATTACCTTATCAGCCAGCGAATATACACGCTCGTCAATACCCTCATAGTGGCCACAGATAAAAAAGAGGTGTGGTTTACGCGCAAGTTCTAAGGTAAGCGCATCGTTAAATACTTCGCCTGTTGGAGAAAGAAAAATAACGTAGGGCTTTTCTTCGGCCGCTGCAAACAATTCATCAGTTGCTTCAAAAATGGGCTCGCACTTCATAACAAGGCCTTGCCCACCGCCGTATGGTTCATCATCGGTTGTTCGGTGTTTATCGTGCGTCCAATCACGTAAATCATGCGCGGTGAAATCCAGGTAACCCTTTTCCTGAGCGATACGCATCATAGATTCATTCATGATTGAATCATAGCAATGAGGAAACACTGAAAGAGTTTCTATCTTCACGCCGCACCCCTAAAGATCCAATAAACCATCGGGAACAGATACATAGATGATGCGATCATCTTCGTCTATTTCATCAATAAAGGCATCCACCACCGGAATGAGAACCTCAGAAAAAGATTTCTGATCCTCAGAAGATTTTTGGTTCTCAAAGGATTCTTGTTCCTCTAAGGGTTCTACCACCAACAAAGAATGAGCAGGGTTTTCTCCAATACGAGCCACCGTGCCCAATTCTCCAAATACAGAATCCATCACCAAAAAGCCCACAACCTGCAGTTCACCAGATTCATCAAAATCATCAGGTAAATCTTCGGTACGCACTAAGCAATAATGCCCTTCAAGCTCTTCAGCATCACTGCGTGTAGTTACCTTTTCGAAATACACCAGATATTTTCTCGGAGCAGGATGCTCTATACGAGCAACTTTAGAAGAACGCGGAAAACGCAAAATTGGCGGCACAAACGTAACGTCCATACCTTCCGTAAGCAAAAAAGGAAGACCTTCTGTCGGTTTGACAGAAAGCCCTCCTTCTTTTGTTTTAGCGCTCAGTAGCGCAGCAATGTTCGTCCAAGAACCCATAGCGTTATGGGCTCCTAGTCAATAATTTCTACCTCAACGGCGGTGCCGTTGCGCGAACCAGCTGCGCGACACAAGGTACGAATAGCCTTGATAACGCGACCTTGGCGACCAATTACCTTACCTGCATCTTCTTCAGCAACAGTAATTTCAACCAAAACAGCGCCATCTTCAGTATCCGTTGAAGTAATTTCAACAGCTTCTGGGTCGTCCACCAAAGGAACAACCAAGGCTTCTACCAAGCTTGCAATATCTTCGCGGAAATCCGCCATGATTTACGCGTTCTTGCGCTCAGCCTCAATAAGGCGAGCAACAGTATCGGTAGGCTTTGCACCATCAGCTACCCACTTATCAACCTTTTCAAGATCGATAGTTACAGCTGCAGGGGTGGTGCAAGGATTGTACGTACCAACCTGCTCAATATAGCGACCATCGCGACGAGCACGAGAGTCAGCTACAACGATACGATAATAAGGTGCCTTTTTAGCGCCGTGACGGGCGAGACGGATCTTGACTGCCATCGAGTTGTACTCCTTCTAAAACATTACACGCGACTTTTCCGAAATTCTTTACTCATTCGGGTCGCAAAACAGCAATTATTGATATTACCTCTTAGATTGAGAATCATCAAGACCACTCATCATGTCTTGCATCTTCTTCATATCCTTTATGGAAAGTCCCGCCATTCCAGGAACTCCCATCCTGCGTTTGCTGCTCTTTCCCTTCTTGCCTTTCCTGCCCTTCTTACCCTTTCGAGCATAGGCAGCTTCTTGTTGGTCCATCATACGACGAACCATTTTCTTTGTTTCGCTAAACTGCTTTAACAGCTGATTTACCTGATAAACCTTTACACCTGCACCCGCAGCAATTCGCGACTTGCGTGACCCATTTAATATTTCTGGATGCTCACGTTCGCGTTTGGTCATGGAATTAATAATAACGGTCATATCGTCAAGGGCATGTTCATTTACTTGACCTTCACGCATAGCCTTATCGCCACCGGGAAGTGCACTAACCAGCTTTTGAATACCACCCATTTTATTGACTTGCTGTTTCATAAGCAAAAAGTCATTCAAGGTTAAATTGCCCCGCGCCATACGCTCGGCTTCTTCTTCCTCAATTTCTTCCGCCTTAAGCTTAGAAGCAGTTTCAATAATGCTAACCACATCACCCATGCCCAAGATGCGTTTAGCCATACGATCTGGGTGGAATTCCTCTAAAGAATCCGGCTTTTCGCCCGACGAAATAAAGGAAATGGGTTTGCCCGTAACCTGCTTAATGGACAGCGCGCCACCACCACGAGCATCACCATCCATCTTGGACATAATGACGCCATCAAAATCAACACGATCGGCAAAAGCTTTAGCTACATTTACCGCATCCTGACCAGTCATAGCATCAACAACCATAAAAATTTGATCAGGCTCAACCGCATCTTTGATGGCTTGGGCTTCTTCCATCATTTCGTCATCGACATGCAAACGACCAGCGGTGTCCACGATAACCACATCACGAAGAGAATCAATAGCATCGCGAACGCCCTCTTTGGCAATAGCAACAGGGTCCTTGCTTTCCCCGCGATAAACACGAACACCAATTTCATCACCAAGTGTTTGGAGCTGATCAGCAGCAGCAGGACGATAAACGTCGCAAGCAACCAAAAGCGGATTGTGGTTTTTGCCCTTCAACAAATAGGCAAGCTTTGCTGCGGCAGTAGTTTTACCTGAACCCTGCAAACCAACCAACATGATGACGTTAGGAATACGACTCGAAAGCTGCAAGGGCGCATCTTCACGACCGAGCAATTCGGTCAATTCGTCTAAAACTACCTTCACGACATTTTGTGCAGGCGTAAGCGAATCCATAATTTCAGCCGTTAAGCAGCGTTCTTTTGTACGCTTAATAAACGACTTTACTACCTTAAAATTAACGTCAGCTTCCAGAAGTGCCATGCGGATTTCTCGCATAGCAGAATCAATATCTTCTTCCGTAAGACGACCTTTGCTGCGCAGGCCACTGAAAACTGATTGAAGTTTATCGGAGAGATTATCGAACATCGGTCATATCCCCTATCAGCGCACGAGCAAATTCATGCGCATCGAAATCCTGCAAATCATCTATTCCTTCGCCGACACCAATTTTACAAATGGGAAGTTCCAACTCATGAGAAATTGCAAGAGCAATACCTCCCTTTGCTGTGCCATCAAGCTTAGTTAGCACAACGCCATCAAGATCGAGCGCTTTATCGAATTCTCGCGCTTGCTGAAGACCATTTTGTCCGGTGGTGGCATCAATAACCAACAACGTGGCAACAGGCATATTAGAACGCTTACGCACAACCGAAACTACCTTTTGTAGCTCACGCATCAAGTCATTTGACGTATGCAAACGGCCAGCCGTATCAATAAGTACCAAATTCGAATCCGCAGCCTCAGCACGTTCAATAGTTTCATAGCATACACTCGCAGGATCACTACCACGATCACGGCTTACAATTTCAACATCAGCGCGATTAGCCCATACCTCAAGCTGTTCAATAGCAGCAGCACGGAATGTATCGGCGCTACCAAGCAGTACTTTGCGACCCTGATCATGAGCCGCAGCTGCCACTTTTCCAACCGTGGTAGTTTTACCCGAGCCATTTACACCAACAAACAAAATAAGCTGAGGATTCTCCTCAAAGTAGTCCACTTCCGCAGGAGTAAAGGTTTCAGCAATTTGTTCGGTCAACATATCGAAAACTGCATACGCATCAGGTGCTGCCTTGCGACGTGCTTGATCACGCAACTCTTCTACAATTTCATCGGCAGCACTTGCGCCCAAATCTGCCAAAATGAGCGTTTCTTCAAGCGTTTCCCAAAATTCATCATCAACATCGGGACCACGATCAAGAAGAATATTCATCTGTTCTTTCAGACGTTCGCGCGAACGGGAAAGACCAGCGTTTATTTTTTCAAAGAAGCCCATTTAGTCCTCCTTGCACTGAGCATTATCCAGTTTCTGGCTTACCACCTTGGTAATACCATCTGCTTGCATGGAAACACCGTATAGTATATCTGCTGATTCCATAGTGCGGCGCTGATGGGTAATCATTATGAACTGAGTTTGGTCGCGAATGACATTGAGATAAGCAATTAGACGACGCAAGTTAGTATCGTCAAGCGCCGCCTCAACCTCGTCTAAGATATAAAACGGGGTTTGGCGAATACGATATACCGCAAACAACAACGCCATTGCTGTCATGGATTTTTCTCCACCAGAAAGCAGCGACATTTTCTTTACACGCTTGCCTATAGGTTGCGCATTCACATCAACGCCGGTGTGCTCCAAATCATCAGGATCAACCAACGACAAATGCGCATGACCTCCTGGGAATAAGGTTGAAAATATCTCCGAGAAATTATCGTTTACCTGTTCAAAGGTACGAACAAAATCCGTACGCATACGTTCATCAATTACATTCACAATACGCGCTAAAGACTTACGAGCAAGACGCATGTCTTCAAGCTGAGAAGATAAATACTGGTAGCGCTCTTGTACTTCTTCAAATTCTTGAGCTGCATCAGGATTAATAGTTCCCATGTTTTTAATACGACGCTCAAGTGATGCACACTGTTCTTCAGCGAAACTACGATCTTGCAATTCTTCAAGAGAAAGAGCTTGCTCAAGCGGCGTTGCGCAGTCTTCAACAATTGCCTTAATGCCTGCATCTACCTGAATTTCTAAGCGACCCTTTTCAATACGAACATCCGCTAAACGAGCATTGCATCCTTCAAAACGTTGGTGAACTTCACGAGAAGCTCGGGTAGCTTCTGCAATCTTGTCATGCAGTTCACGCGAAGCCTGCTGTTCTGTCTGAGATTCCTGTTCTAAACGCACAGAAAGAAGGGACGCCGCATCGGAAAGAGAAGCAAGCGTTGCCAAAAGTGCATCAGCCCTGTAAGCAGCACCACGAGCTATAGTAATACGCCTACTAGAAGCTTCATCTTCACGCGCTGAAGAAGCAATTTCTTGCTGTCGCGTTTGTTCCATGCGTTGAGCATACGCGAGTCGCTCCGATAAGCGCGCTGTTTCCAGACGTGCATCACTCACCTTTTCAGAAAGCGCCACAATACTACGGCGAAGCGGAGATAAGGTGTTTTCCAATTCCGCAACACTGTCTTTATTAAGTGAAAGCTTGGCAAGAACCTCTGTGAGTTCCTGTTCAAGTTCATCAGAATCAGGTTGAGCCTTAGCCAAAAAAGCTTCGTTTTCTTTCTGTTCCTGTAGAAGCTTTTCTAATTCCTGAGATAGTTCAGCAACAGTACGGGCCGATTGAGTGGCATCTCTTTGTGCCGATTCGCTTCTACCTTTTAAGTTGGCAACCACCTCTGAGAGCTTCAAGGATTCAGTCTGAGCCGCACGCAACTGAGCTTCAAGAGTTTCGCTTTCCTGTTGTTTTTGCTCATATTCCACACCAGTAGCTTTTTCTCGAGCGCGAGCCTGCTCAAGGGCACGTCTGCGTGCTAGAGCGCTGTTGCTCTTCTCTTCTTCAGAACGATGAGCAACTACGATTTTCCCGCTAGGATATACCACTGCCCCATCTAGCGAAGCAATACGAACTGCAGCTTGGGCTTTATGCTGAGTTTCAAGTGCAGCAGATAGCGTATCAACTACGTATACATCGCCTAACAGTGCTGCGATGCGATTTTGATAGGCAGGCTTTATTTCAAGTTCATCGATAAGACGGCGATAGGACAACACACCAGTTTGAGCAATAGTATTTGAAAGAACATCGCCAAAAACAATAGCTTCACCATAGGACTGAGATTCAAGCGCTTTGCTTGCAAGTGCTTTAGCGCTTTCATTATTTTGCGCAAGCAAGCCATGAATATCATCGCCAAGCAGAAGCTCTACCAATACATCCAACTCCGAGGGAGCTTGAATGGCGTGAGTAAGCAACACCGAAGATTCATCGGATTCATCACGAGCATCTAACAGTTCTGCTAACAAAGGGTTGGAAGATTCACTTGCACGTTCTAATTCCTCTAGTGCGGTACGTTCAGCAGAAGCCTGTGTATACGTTTGGCGAGCTTGATCAAGCGCTTTTCTGCCCTGATCACGCGCAACTACAAGACTATTGAGTTGCTCGCGCGCAGAAGCTTCTTTCAAACGCGCTTGTTCAAACTGCTCTGAAAGTTCTTCAGCGCTGCGTTTACTCTCTTCAGCCTGCGCCTGAGCAGCTTCTAGGCGTTTTTGTGCATCCGCCACATGGGCATCAATAACTTGCGCACGGGCACGCTTTTCAGACAAATTTTCGCGCAGCGCTTCCTGAGTTGCCTGAATAGTTTCTTGACGATGAATTAAACCACGCTGTTCTGACATAAGCGTATCAATTTGCTTGCGCAGTGCATTTCGTTGGTGTGTTTGGTTTTTATGATCTGCCTCAAGAGCATCTAAAGAAGTTTGCGCTGCCGTATAGGCACTTTGCGCTTCAGCGGATGCACTGCGAGCCTGTTCAAGTTCTTTTTCTGCTGCCGCACGACGAACACGCCCTTCTTCAACAAAGCGCGCCAAACGCTCTGCTTCGGAAAGGAAACCGCTACGCTTTTCACGAACCACCATAGCCATGGAATTTAAACGCTCAAAGGCTGCTTGGGCGCGACGATAGCGATCGTTTAGTGTTGATTCTTGGCTACCCCGATCATGCAATGTTTGCTGCAGTTCATCTAAAGCTTTTTCTGTCTGTGCTAATTCTTCTTTAACCTGCTGTTGCTGATTGGTAAGCTCACTTTCCTGTGCAAGAGTGCTATCCCAGCGCTTTTGCAACACGCGTAAGTTGTCAACCGCAAGATGAAGCTTAACTTCCTGCAATTCAGCAGAGAGCGTTTCATAAGTGCGCGCTTTGCGCGCCTTACGTTCAAGCGGCTTTAACTGACGCTCAACTTCTGCAGTGATGTCATGAACACGATCTAAATGAGCATCCATTTGAGCTAATTTGCGTTCAGATTTAGCTTTACGCTCTTTATGTTTTAGAATGCCCGCCGCTTCTTCAATTAAAGCACGACGGTCTTCTGGACGCGAAGATAAAACTGAATCCAAATTACCCTGAGAAATGATGGAATTAGTGCCTGTGCCTAAACCGGAATCATGCAGAATATCTAAAACATCCATTCGGCGAACAACGTTGCCATTAATAAGATATTCGCTTTCCCCGCTGCGATACATTCGCCTGCCAATGGAAACTTCAGCGAAATCAACAGGAAGCGTTCCGTCTGAATTATCCAGCAATAATTCAACTTCGGCTACTGATACAGGTTTACGAGCAGAAGAACCAGCAAAGATAACATCTTCCATAGACTGGCCACGCAAATTTTTTGCATTACGCTCACCCAAAACCCAAAGCACCGCATCTGAAATATTAGATTTACCTGAGCCATTAGGACCAACAATAGCAGCCACACCAGGCTCGAACTTCATAACAGTACGATCTGCAAAGGACTTGAAACCCTTTAGAGTAAGTGACTTCAGATACACAGAGTACCCCTTATTGCTGTTGTTGCTTCTTTTGCTTCTTTGCGCGCTGAGCAGCTTGACGACGGGCCTTTTCTTCCGCCTTTGCCGCCTTTAGCGCCGCACGAGCATCTGCTTTGCGCTTTTTATCTTTCGAATCTTTCGCTTCAAAAAATGAGCTGAGCACTTCAAGTGCCGACTTTGCTGCTTGGCTTTCAGATTCCTTTTTAGTTCTACCAACACCACGAGCAATAGACTGCACGCCAACAAAAACTTGCGTAACAAACGTTCTGTCATGCGGAGGACCCTGCGTTTCTACCAATCGATAGGTAGGCGTTATGCCATCTTCTTGTAAACGCTCTTGCAAAACGCTTTTTGGATTTTCAGGCTCTTTAGCCATATCAGCACTCATGCGCACAATAAGGGTGCGTTTTACAAAAGCTATTGCTGGTGCAAGACCACCATCAAGATAGAGCGCTGCCACTAATGATTCGTATACGTTTTCCAATGCCGAATGAAGACCGCGTCTGCCAGTACCACGCTCAGAAGAACCAAAGAAAATAACGTCTGCAAGTCCTAGATCGCTAGCAACCTTAGAAAGCGATGCACCCGAAACAAGAGAAACTTTAATGCGCGTAAGACCGCCTTCATTAAGATCAGGATAGGCATGAAACGCTTCGTAGGAAACAATAGCACCCAGAATACTATCGCCTAAAAATTCCAAGCGCTCATACGAATCAGAAATAGAATGACCTTCCGCAGCAGAGGGATGCGTGAGCGCAGCAAGAAGCAATGAACGGTTAGAGAAGGTATACTCCAAAATGTCTTCCGCTCGATTAAGCTTTTCAGTATGTTCTGGCTGTTCTTTCACCGCACTCCATCACTTATAAACATTACCTATCTAGATTGTACTCAACCTATTCCGCAGCAGACACCGTCTGGGCAATTATTCCCGAAACATCCAAACGAACCGTACGAGCTGCAACTAAAATGCCATTTTTAATAGCAGTTTCGTTAGAGGAACCATGGCCAACTAAGCAAGCTCCCTTTACGCCAAGGATAGGAGCTCCGCCATATTCGTCGGCAGAAAGGCTGCTTTTTAATTCACTAAGACCGCCTTTGAGCGTCAAAGCTCCAAGTTTGGTCATAGCGTTTTTCATCATAACGTCTTTAATGCTCTTAAACAGAACCGACGCTGCACCTTCAATGGTCTTAAGGCAAACATTACCCGTAAAACCATCAGTCACAATAACATCAAATTCGCCCGTTAATAAATCGCGTCCTTCGGCATTACCTACAAATTGAGGAACCTCTTCACGTAGCAGCGCATGAGTTTCCTGGGCAAACTTGGAACCCTTCGTTTCTTCCTCTCCAATATTAAGGAGAGCAACTTTAGGATTATTTATACCCACTACTTTTTCTGCATAAGGAATAGCCATTTGAGCAAACTGTACTAAGTACGAAGGTTTACAGTCTGCATTAGCTCCCACATCGCACATAACAACAGGCTTAGCAGGAGAAGGTAAAATAGTGCACAGCGCTGGGCGAGCCACCCCTTTAATACGACCAACTACCAACGTTGCAGCAGCAAGACAGGCTCCCGTTGAACCAGCAGAGAAAAAGCCGCCAGCAACACCTTCTTTGACCAGACGATTTCCTACAACTAAGCTGGAATCCTTTTTCTTTCGCACAGCATTTGCAGGGTGTTCATCCATGGTAATTTCTTCTGTTGTTGCCTGTGCACGAACGCGATCATGTGCATCAGCAAAGGGAACAACTATATCTTCAGGACCACAGGCAATTACTTCTAAATTAGGATCTTCTTCAAGTGCCTGTTCAATTCCAGGAAGAACTACGCGAGGACCAAAGTCGCCTCCAAGAACATCAACAGCAATTACTACGTTTTCAGACATAGCTTCTCCTTAAGCGGGGTTATGGGTGAAAAGGGAGCATATAAAAAACCCCCGGTCATCGCCGGGGGATGCAATTCACCAATACTGGCATGCACTAAGCGGTCTGGATAACCTCACGATCGCGATAGTAGCCACAATTTGGGCATACACGATGAGGATGCTTCACTTCACCGCACTGAGGGCATACGGAACGAGAAGGTGAAGCGATCTTATCATTTTCGCTTCGACGTGCATGAGTACGAGCACGACCAGTTTTACGCTTTGGCACTGCCATGATTAATCTCCTTCTATGATGCAGGCTTACACCTGTTAGTTGCAATCACGCGAAAAAATATTGTAGCTAGAAGAAAACCAAATAGCAAGAGAAATTTTTAATCCTCATCAAATTTAATATTCTTCAAAACAGCGAAGGGGTTTTCGTGAAAATCATCTTCCTCGAAAGTCTTATCGCATGTGCATTCTTCGTAGTTCAGGTTGGCGCCACAACCCGCACAAAGCCCCTTACAATCGTCATCACAAAGCGGAGTTTGAGGCAATTCAAGCGAAAGAGCTGCAACCAACAAAGAGGTAAGATCAATAGTGTGATCTTCGTTGAGCTCCTCGCATTCTTCCTGTTCTTCTTCAGTAAGTTCAACGTCCGACCCAGGAATAGTGAAGTATCCTTCGACTTCCCCTTCAAGGCGATAGTGGGCAGGATCTAAGCAACGTACACAGGTAGTAGTTGCATCGCCTGTCACAATACCCGTAACCAATAAAGAGCCACCCGTATTGCTAACCATAACATTCCAGGTAAGCGGATGGTCGAAGGTATACGTATCTGCCCCAAGGATCAGTTCAGGAAGAGAAAAAGTTCCAGAAAATGATGAGCTCTCCGCTGGGGCGAAGAGTTCATCGGGAATGGTAATTATTGGTGCTTCCATTAGCGGCCTGAATTAAGAGAATTAGCATTCAAACGGTCGCGGCAACGACGTACGCTATTTAAAGCAGTATCAAGGCTTTGCTCTACGTGGCTAAACACTTCATCGGCATAATCTTCTGCACCAGCACGCGTCTCGCGTTCAAGTTCGCGAGCTTCTGCCAAAATTGCGTCTGCTTGCTGCTGAGAAATACGAACGATTTCCTGTTCGCTTGCAATGGTAATAGCCTGGCTGCGGGCATCTTCAATGAGACGACTTGCCTGAGCTTCAGCTTCATCAAGCAATGCTTGACGCTCACGAATAACCTGACGTGCTTGAGCAAATTCGCTTGGGAATGTGTCACGAATTTCATCAAGAATTTCAAAAGCAGCCTGTGCGTCAACCTGCCTTAAATTATTTTTACCAAAAGCCGGTTTGGAATCTTCAATGAGCATCGTGAGCTCATCAATAAGATTCAATACTCCTGTTTCGTCCATAAACTACCTTTCCGAGCTTTTCGGGAAATAAGCGCGATAAGCTATATTAGCGTAAAATTCATCGCTTCAACCTTAAAGTCTATCAGATTGCGCCCTTATACGCAGAAATAGACCCTCATCTCCTAATAAAATTGAACATTACTTGAAGATAAATTGAAGAAAAGCCTTAATTTCCTGACTTTTCATATGCGTCCGCAAAATATCCACGCAAAGCATCTTCTACACAAGGAGGTACAAAGCCCTTGATGTTCCCGCCCATAGATGCCATTTCGCGAATGATTGACGAAGAAAGATACATGAACTTAGGAGGTGACATAATAAAGAATGTTTCCAAATCCTGGCTCAATTCGTAGTTGAGCGCAGTCATTTGAAATTCATATTCAAAGTCGGTAATAGCGCGAAGACCCTTTACTACTACATGAGCATCAAGTTCGCGGACGCAATCAACAAGCAAACCATCGAAGCTGATCACGCTAACATTAGGAAGATCCGCTACCGCCTGAGTTGCAAGGCTAACCCTTGTTTCAAGATCAAACATAGGGTTCTTCTTAACCGACTGCGCTACTGCTACAACCACGTCATCAAATATCTGAGATGCACGCTTGATAACGTCTACATGGCCTGCGGTGATGGGATCAAAGGTTCCCGGAACAACCGCTCTCTTCATTGTTATTCCTTCCTAAGGGTAATAAGAGATGTATCTCCGTAATGTTTTACAGAAACCTGGACGTATTTTAACGCATCAAACGCCTGAATGACCGAACTTGCATCATTTTTGGCGTACTCATAGCAGATCAAGGCGTTATCGGCTATACATCCCGCTTCATCTAATTCTTGAATCAAGGAACCTATCTTGTTTGCCTCATACGCATACGGAGGATCGAAAAAAAGCAGATCAAAGGTTTGACTGGTGTTTTGCGGAAGCAAAAAGGTATCTCCCTTACGTACACGATAACGATTTCGTGCAAGATTAAGAGAGGTACAATTTTGTTCAATAATGCGCTGAGCCTGGCTATCCTGTTCGCAAAACAAACAAAAATCCGCACCACGACTTAAGCATTCAAGTCCAAGAGCGCCCGACCCTGCAAAAGCATCCAGAACACAAGCACCTTCAAAAGAACCACGTGCACTATACAGCGAACTCATAAGAGCCTCGCGAACTCTATCAGTCGTAGGACGTGTGAGAGATCCCTTCAAGGTTTTAAGAGGTCTTCCTCGGAATTCACCTGCAATTATTCTCACTTTGCCCTCGCTTTCTGCAGCGCGTGTAATTCGCGCTTTATAAGGCTTTTTTCATCTGGCGATACGTCATTCCCAAAATAGCATGAGTGCGCATCTTGGTATGCCGCTTCAATAATGGCTTTGTCTCTTATAACATTTACCAAGGCCAATCGTGATCTGCCATGTTGGCGACTTCCAAAAACATCTCCCTCCCGACGGAGAGACAAATCGTATTCGGAAAGTTCGAAACCATCATCAACCTGTTCCATGATACGCAATCGTTCAAGCGACTGAGGTGCCTTTGAACGGGAAACCAAAAAAACGGAACCAGGTAACGTGCCACGACCAACACGACCACGGAGCTGATGAAGCTGCGCAAGGCCAAACCGATCAGCATCTTCTATGATCATGACCGTAGCGTTTGGAACGTCAACACCAACTTCAACTACTGTGGTAGACACCAATACATCAATCTGTCCTGCCCTGAACTGTTCCATCACGGCATCTTTTTCTGCTGAGGACATTTTGCCATGCAAAAGTCCAACCTGCGCACGGGGAACTATCTGTTCTTGAAGAACTTTAGCGTGCATTGCGGCAGCGGCAAGAGTATCCCCTGGTAAGGCGTCTTCTACCTCATCATGCTCAATTCCCCACTCAATTGCAGCATATTCAATGGTGGAACAATTTTCATCACCAGAAAAAACATCAGAAGCTGCATCTGACGATTCTTTGTCTTGTGTATCAGGTAAATCCAAACCAATCAAAGGACAAATTACATAAGCTTGTTCCCCGCGTTCAAGCGCTTCACGCAATGCGTCGTAGGCAAGACCTTCCTCAGAAAAATGGCAAACCTTCGTTTGTCTTCCACCTTGTTTAGCGGGGGGTTTATGCAAATAAGACAACGTCAAACCCCCATACAGAGCCAAAGCAAGCGACCGCGGAATAGGAGTAGCCGTCATAGACAAAATATCTGCACTGGGTGCTTTTGCCACCAAGGCCTGACGCTGTTCAACGCCAAAGCGCTGCTGTTCGTCAATACAAACAAGAGAACAACATCTAGGCTGTACCGCATCTTCCAGAAGAGCATGAGTACCAAAAAGCACCTGCAAGCTACCTGACTCCAAACGCTGAAGAATATCTTCCCTATCTTTTGCTGTGCTAGATCCCGTAAGAATCGCCCACGATATTCCTATCTGGTCAAAAAGCGGACCCAAAGAAGCACCGTATTGCTGAACCAATACTTCGGTCGGTCCCATCATAAGCGCTTGTGTTCCGGTATCGGCACATGCCGCTATCGCAAATGCAGCAACCATGGTTTTACCCGTGCCAACATCACCCAGCAAAAGATGATTCATGGGATACGCCTTTGCCATATTTGTAGAAATAGCCGCTATAGCTTCTTCTTGATCTTTCG
>URMQ01000019.1 GCA_900548955.1 uncultured Eggerthella sp.
ACGGCGGCATACACTTCCATGCGCCGGGCATCAATCATCGGGCACAGCAGTGCATTACGTGTTTCAACCGAAGTGTTCATGCTCATGGTGTCGGAACCTGCATTAGGTTCAGAAACTGCAAGCGAAAACATCAGGCGACCCGTGTTGCGATAGTTTTCCAGTACCTCAGAAACCACACCATCATCGGCAAAGCCGCTTAGGATCTGCAGGTTGAACAGGTCGTTTTGGAACGGAAGCGCCGCACCTGCGCAACGAGAAAGTTCCTCCAAGATAAGCGTCTGACCCATAATATCCAACCCGCGATGGCCATCGCTTTGTACCTTATCTAAAGCAAAGTAGCGATCGACAAAACCCTTTACTACCTCGTCAGGCAAGCCTTGATCGCGACGCCACTGAAATACATGGTCTGCGGTAAAGACCTCTTCGCCGAATGCGCGAAACGTCGCAATAATATTTTTTTGGTTGTCTGATAGTTCGAATTCCACGATTAACCCCTCGCGCACAGCGCTGCTTAATTCGTAACCATTTTCTTTGCGCACTGCTTTTACGCAGCGCCTTTCTGTACAAAACCTGTACAAAAGAAGGATACGGCACTTGCGCGCCGTATCCTATCATCAAGTTTTTCAATATGTAACCCTTGTGCTCAGAATAGCCGACGCTTAGCGGCCCTTCCAAACGGGTTCGCGCTTTTCGGCAAATGCGGTGGCGCCTTCAATCTTGTCTTCGCTAGTTTGGGTGATCTTTTCAATCTCTTCCAGAATCTCCCAACCTTTGGAAGGGTATACTACGTTTTCACCCATAGTTTCGTAAGCCGTGCGTTTGGTGCATTCCACTGCAAGAGGCGCGCCCTTGCAAATAAGCTCAGCCATCTTAATGGCCTCATCCAAAACCGTGCCTGGCTCTACTGCTTTATTAATAAGGAAGCACTCTTCTGCTTTCTTGGCAGAAAATGGCTCGCAAGTAAGCATGAGCTCCATCGCTGGTTTTGCAGGCATGGTTTGCATGATACGCATCAAGAGGCCACCACCTGCCGCCGTTAAGCCACGGCGAGGTTCTGGCAGCGAAAATTCTGAATCGGCACCCGCAATAGCCAAATCGCAAGCAACCACAATTTCTACGCCGCCACCTAAGACACGCCCATTTGCTGCAGCAATAATCGGCTTAGAAATATAACGCTTGCACATGCCAGCGAATCCACTTTTTTCATATCCTTCAGGTGCATGCATAGTACCTGCGGCAATTTCTTTAAGGTCGCTGCCTGCGCAGAAGCAATCACCGACATTAGTAATGATGCCCACACGCAACGAATCAGTTTGCTCCAAGTGATCAAACGCCTGGCAAAGCTCCAACCACATAGCGCTGTTGATAGCATTTTTTGCCTCTGGCCTATTGAGCGTAACAATATAAATGCCGTCGCGCTCTTCAGTAAGAATGTGTTTGTATGACATATGATCCCCTTTCTTTTCCCCTCATAAATCATACGCCGTTGCTAGCGAAAAAAGCGTCCGCATAAAGCGGACGCCAGAAAACTTCTTACATAAATTCTTTCAAGAACTTATCAACCGCCGCATTGAAAGGCACGGGGTTGTCATAGGCGATGAAGTGGTCGCCCTGGATGAGCACTAATTCCGACTTGGGCAGGCTCTTATAAATGAGCTCTGTATGATCGCCAGAAATCATATCGTTAGTACCTACGATAACCAGCGTTGGCACCTCTAACGCAGCAAGACGCTTTGGATCAATCTCGGGCTGCGATGCCATAAGGTTCCACAGTTCGTAGCGCTTCATATCGCGTTCGCTTTCATCCTTCTTCGCTTCGCATTCTTTAGCCTTAGCAATAATGCGCTCGCGAACAGGCTCGATAACACCTTCGATGTTTAAGTTTGCGCCATTCAAAATTAGCTTGTTGACGCGTTCAGGATTATTGAGCGCAAACAAAAGCGCAGTAATGCCACCATCAGAAAAGCCCAAAATGTTCGCGCGGAAAATGCCATGCTCGTTCATAAAGTCAAGCAAATCCTGCGCGAACTGATCAAACGTAAATGGAGCTGTGCCGCGAGGTGACTCGCCATGACCGCGCGTATCGATAGCAATAACGCGATATTCCTTTGAGAAGTATTCGATCTGATGCCTAAAACGTGTGCAGTCTTCCCCATTGCCATGCAGCAAAATCAGTGGATAACCGGAACCTTGTTCCTGATAATGAAGCTTAATATCCGTAGCCATAGCCCCTCCTTAAAATATGCGTCTCGCACGCTCACAGCCTTCAGGCGAAGACGCACAGCGAAACAATTTCATGAAGAACAATTCCCCTTTATTGTCTTACTTACATTGTAACGGTGTTTTTCGCTGTTCAAACGCTCAAGGGGCGCAAATGGTTCTATTCTTTCCGAATTCGTAGTTGTTTTGGCGTTTTCGTATCAGCGTTTGCCATTCTCTGCTTGTACAATACCTATGAGGGACAAGATACGGGGTATTCGAAAAGGGGTTCACTATGAAAATCCTTGCCATTAACGGAAGCCATCGCGTAGGCGAAAATACCAGCAAACTCTTACAAATGGCTCTTGATGAAGCTACTGCTTTAGGTGCAGAAACAGAAATGGTTGATTTGGCAGAGCTGGACATTGAATTTTGTGCTGGCTGCAACAAGTGCTTGTTTAAGCCAATGTGCTCTATCAGTGATGATATGGATGAACTGAAGCAGAAGATGCTTGATGCCGACGGCATTATTTTGGGCTCTCCCGACTACTTTGGTAATGTTACCGCGCGTATGAAAAACTTTATCGATCGCACGCGTCCTCTTCATATGACTTCCAACCAGTTAAAAGGCAAGGTTGGCGGCTTTTTGACGATGTCTGGGCTGGATAACTGTGGCGCAGAAAGCACGAATGCAGTGCTGGAAAACTTCTTTGCTACTCACGAAATGCTTATTGTGCATCCTCGTCCCGAAGGCCCTGTTATTGCCTCGGGTATTACTGGTTCATTGATGGCAGGTATGCAGGACGGCAAACCTCGTTGGCGCCGCAGCGTAGAGGAAGATCCTATTGCGCCACTTCTGGCTCATCAGCTTGGTAAAGATATGGTGGAACTGATTCAGCGCTTGAGTTAGTTGAGCTGCAGAGAGATCGATTCAAATCGCGCTACGTTTGTTTAATGTTTGAAATCGCGCATTTTCGCCATGACGATGTGAACCAATACAACAAATCCACTATGGCAGGTTTAATCAAATAGCTACAGATAAAGAGACATCAAGATACTTGATGTCTCTTTTTTATGAAAGCTTTCATTCGCGCTAGCTACTCTTTATGCAATCCTTATGCACTTTATGTGTGTTGCGCTTTAGACTTGTATGCACTTCTCTTCGCTCTTTTGTGCAACTTATTGTGTCTATTTTTCTCTTTAATGTGAATTTGATCTGCAATGATAGAAATAGCTTTCATTTCTTCGTAGTACAGAATTTCAAAAAACTTACTGATCGTAATATTTTTGCTAAATAATTGTTACTAGTAGTTATAATTAACTATAGCGGGTGATCTAAGTGCCTTTAACTTATCGTCAAGCAGTTAAGCTTATTAAGCAAAATGGAGGAAAGTTCACTGCTCACGGTAAAGAGCACGACGAGTTCACAATGCCCTGGGGAACTAAGATTTATCTTCCTCGACATAAAAAGACGTTTTCTCCTGGTGTAGAAAACGATATTAGAAAACGAGCCCTCGGAATAAAACGCGATATAAGCTAAATCTCTTTCAGAAACGAGCTTGCCATGAAACGATTTATATACGAAGCCATTTTTACCCCCAATATCATCGGAGGCTACGACGTTTTGTTCCCTGAATTAGGGCTCACCACTCAGGGCAGCAATCTTGCAGATGCATCGTATATGGCTCAGGACATACTAGCGCTGCACTTATCTTCAAAGATAAAAAATGGTAAGGAGCCGAATTCAATCGGGCAATTCGGGCATGCTTGTTCTCAAAACGATATTCGAATGGGAATCGCAACTGTTGTAGATCCCGCTTCAGTTTTAGATGCTTACATGACAGTTCAAGAAGCGGCGGATATTCTTGACGTTTCTTGTCCTAGAATCCATTCACTTATTAAAGAAAAAATCTTGCGAACAGAAAAAATCGGAAACACTCGAATGGTGTTAGCGTGCGACGTTATGGATCGTTTTAATAATCCAAAATCTGCTGGCAGGCCTAAACGAAACAGCGAATCAAACACAACTAGCAGCTACTCATTAGTAAATTAAAAAAGAACTAAAGAGATATTGGCTCAAGAAAGTTATGTTTTGTCGAAAAAGTGGTAATTTAACTGGGTTTTTCAGTCATTTGGGTGTCCTTTTCTAGGTACCCCCCCCGAAAAAAAGCGCTCGTTAGGGCGCTTTGAAAGTTTTTAGCTCAATTAGCCTTCGCCTTAAGCTCTAATTATTTGTTGTGTTGATGCTTTGTTCTACGAATGCTTATTTAGAACAATATGAATATCTTCGCTAGCACATAACCTATGATGCCGCATCCCGGGAAGGTAAGTACCCACGCAAGTACCATGTTGCCAGCCTTACCCCACTTCACATTACTCAAGCGCTTCGATGCACCCACGCCCATAATTGCGGTGGTCTTAGTATGCGTTGTGGATACAGGCATACCTGTACCATTTGCTAAACCAATACAGAAAATAGCGGAAAGACAGGCGGCAAACCCTTGATACGGTTCCATCTTTACCATGTCCATGCCAACGCTTTTGATAATCTTTTTTCCGCCAATAGCAGTGCCTAGGCCCATGGTTGCTGCGCACAACAGCACCAGCCACAACGGGAAGTTTACATCGCCCGTTTCGGTACCCATTCCCATGCACAGCATAATACCCATCATGCTAACCGACAAAAACTTCTGGCCGTCCTGAGCGCCATGCATAACGGCAACACCCGCACCAGAAATAATCTGTGCCCAATGCCAAAAGTTCGCCGACTTTCGACGATTGATTCCTCGTGCTAAAAATTCAATGAGTTTGGTAAATAGCCAACCACAGAAAAAGCCTAAGCCTGTAGAAATAACCAAGCCATATAAAACTTTTACCCATTCGTCAGGATTAACGCCGCCAATACCATTTTGCAAAGCAATAGCAGCACCTGTAATGCCTGCAATCAGTGAATGGCTCTGAGAAGAAGGAATACCAAACACCCAGGTAATAACACCCCAGGCAATAACCGCTATCATCGCGGCCGCTAACGCAAGCAAGGCCGCTTCGTTATCTCCCCCGAAATTCGCCATAGTGAATATGGTTTTTGCTACCGCAGCGCCAACAGTAGTAACCGCAAGCAAACCAATAAAGTTGCATATTGCTGCCATAACGATAGCTGCGCCTGGAGACATGCTTCGTGTGCCTACTACCGTAGCAATTGCATTTGGTGCGTCCGTTGCGCCATTTGCTACCGTAGCCCCCAACGTAAGTAGCAACACAATTACTAAAACTGGGCTGCTTGTTAACGCCGTCAAAAAAGCACTGAATTCAATCACTGTTTTTGTCCTTCACGTATATCTTGTCACGCAGATAACCCGCAAAAGCCATCTGCGTTAGGGGAAGGTGGCAGTGGTTTTGTCTCAGGTTTTTGATTTAAGGAATTCGCCCACCCGAACTACGAATACGACGCGAGCAAAATACTCCTCAAATCCTTGTATTTGTATGATACGAGAACAAACAGTAATTATTTAGCAAAGTTGCAACATTATTTAACGTTTTTGCAATATTGGTCGCCAGCGCTTGATAGTTAGTCTTTAGTAATCGTTACTTCGTCCACTAAGACTGACTGCAAGTATTCCTTGTCAAGCACACAGCCCAATCCAGCAGGATGGTCCACGGTATTCAATACCAATTCGCCATCGTCTAACTCCAAAGGCGGCAGTGCAGTGTCGTGATTAAAGTATTCCGAATAATCCGAAACATCTGCAGGCAAATCCATACCAGGTAAGGTTGCAAAAGCTGCATGCATACGCTTCGAAACACCAGTATCGAACATACCGCCCATCCAAGTAAGCTTGCCCTGTTCGCGAGCCCAGGCATAAAAATCAAGCGTTGGCTGAATACCGCCAAATTTTGCAACCTTAAGCGCATAGCACCTTAGGTTTTCGAAATCCATAGCCTGTTCCATATCGCTTGCCGTAACAACCGATTCGTCTAAGCACACAGGCGTTTTGATGTTGTCTTGCAATTCAGACAAGCGTGCAAACAAATTGGTATCCCCGTTCTTGGGAACATACGCAGGATTGTACGGTTCTTCAATGCAGGCAATATTGTATTCATCCAACTTAACCAACACATCCAAGTTGGTTTCATCGAAAGACTGGTTTGCATCTAACATGATCGTAAGATCGGGGTGCGCTTCGCGTACCGCAGCCACACAAGCAATCACCTTATCGGGTTGTACATTCATCTTTACGCGCGTATAGCCCGCCGCAACCGCTGCATCTACCTGATCACGCACTTCTTCAGGCGTGCCCAAACCAATAACAACGCCACCGAGAATTTTTTCTTGGTTTGACCCACCAATCAACTTCGAAAGCGGCTGTCCTACAATCTTGCCGTACAAATCCCATACCGCAGGTTCAACGGCTGCTTTCGCCATAGGATACTTTGCCAAATCGGGGAACGTTGCCAAAGACTGCGACACCTGAGATGGATGCAAATAACGCTCGCCCAACACAATGGGCGCAATGGAATCACGCACCACGTGGAAGTCTTCTTCAATGGTTTCAGGCAAGTACCAGTTGGTCTTAAACGAAACGCATTCGCTAATACCCAACCTTCCTGCCCAGTCTTCGATTTCCACAAAAAACGATTCGCGTTCGGTCACTACGGTTTTCGGCGTTTTAACTGGATGCACCATCGGCTGCTTTACACGATAGATACTCAGTCGCTTAATATCGATGCGTTTGTCGTAGCGCTGCTTAAGCGCCATGCGGTCAACCTTACCCGCAACAGTAAGCGGAAATTCAGCCAATACCAAAATGTGCTTAGGATGATGAAGCTTCGACATATGATCATCCAGATAATCGTGAATCATATGCGCAAATTCTTGCGGACAGCTTGCCACATGAATACCTGTCTCGGCAGGGTCAAGGCCTAATTCTTCATGATCGCGCGCTATAGTTTCGGCAGAATAATCTGCCTCCACGAATGCCACAGGGCGATACCCCCACGTCTCATCCGCCGTGCCAAATACATACGCATCGCTTACGCCTGGAATGTTCAGCAACACATCGCGAATTTCAGCAGGGTAGATATTTTCACCACCAGAAATAATTAAATCTTCGGTGCGAGCATACACACGCAACAAACCATTACGGTCAAGCGAGGCGCGATCGCCCGTTACAAAATAGCCATCAACACTTGATGCCTTACGAGCGTTCAAATAGCCCTCAAAAATGCCTGGTCCTGCTACATGAAGTTGACCGATGCCGTCTTCATCGGGGCGCATAATACGCACATCGTAGCCGTCCAACACATGAAGCGCGCCATCAAAGTTGCGCGTTACGGGCGCTGTTGCAATTAAGCTTGCTGTTTCGGTCATGCCATAGCTTGCGTACACTTTCGCCTTAGCACGCAGTGCCTTTTGGATGGTCTTTTCGTTGAGCTCCGCGCCACCCAGCAAGATACAGGAGTACTGCGTAATAATGCGATCGTGATCGCGCTCCAATAAGTCAGCCAAAATTTTGTCGACCACCGAAATATGCGTTGCGCGGAAGCTGAGCACATCGTTTAAGATTCGCTGAGGCTGGTAGCGCTCATACACCACAAAGGTGCTTCCGTTTAGAAGCGAGCGCACCATAATTTGGAAGCCACCCACATGACACATGGGAAGCACCATCTGCCAAACGCCTTCGCCCTCGATTGCAAGGGCGTCGTTTGCGGCAGCGGCAGAAGCCATCAAGCAGTTCCACGTTAAGAAGGCCGCCTTGGGTGTGCCTGACGACCCTGAGGTAAACATAACCAAGCCAGCATCGCTACCGTCAAAGTTTTCCGCACAGGTCTGTACAAATTGGTCCAGCTCAACTTGAAGACGCGTAAGCACTGCCGCATCGCTAGGGAGACGACCAAAGGAAGCAGCATCAAAACCCGTTGCGTCAATAAGGAAGCGATTCACAATTTGGTTCGTGAATACATCCATACCCTGTTCGCCCGTTGCGTTTTCCAATTCCACCAAACGCAGCTGACGCTCTTCAGCAGAAAGACGAGGGTTTAGCAGGGCAAGAGTATAGCCGCCATAGGCCGCCGCCAAAGCAAGCACCACTAATTCCGCACCGTTATACATATTGCAAGCGAACGTCGCACCAGGTTGCAAGCCATGACGCTGCAATTCGCGCGCAAGAGCACTAGCCGCTATATGCGCCCTACGGAAGGTATATTCGATTGACTGTTTGTCGGTTTGAACACAAAAGAAGAGAGCGTCTGGTTTGCGTTTTGCCCAATACGTCAGGTGCGTAATCATTGGTTAGTTCACTTCCTTACGGAAACTTAGGGAATTGCTGGAAGTCAGGCTGGCGCTTTTGCTTGAATGCATCGCGACCTTCCTTGGCTTCATCGGTGGTGTAATACAAAAGGGTAGCATCGCCTGCAAGTTGCTGAATACCAGCATAGCCATCGGTTGCTGCATTAAACGATGCCTTCAAGAAACGAAGTGCCGTAGGAGATAGCGCTAGCATTTCTTTTGCCCAAGAAACGCATTCTTCTTCCAGCTGATCAAAGGGAACAACTTTGTTGATCATGCCCATTTCCAATGCTTCTTGTGCAGTGTACTGGCGGCACAAATACCAAATTTCACGGGCTTTTTTCTGGCCCACCATGGCTGCCAAATAAGAAGCCCCATAACCGCCATCGAAGCTACCAACGCGAGGACCTGTCTGACCAAACTTTGCGGTTTCTGCCGCAATGGACAAGTCGCACAGGTAGTTCAAAACGTTGCCGCCACCAATAGCGTAACCATTAACCATAGCAATAACGGGCTTAGGAACTACCCGAATAAGACGCTGGAGGTCGAGCACGTTCAAGCGAGGGATGTTGTCTTCGCCCACGTAGCCACCATTGCCGCGCTTTTTCTGGTCGCCGCCCGAGCAAAATGCCTGGTCTTCAGGGCGGCCGTCGTGATTTGCGCCCGTCAGAATAATTACGCCGATGGAAGCATCGTCACGCGCGATAGAAAACGCATCGTACATTTCGATATTAGTTTTAGGGGTAAAGGCATTGCGACACTCAGGCCTATTGATGGTAATTTTTGCGATGCCATCATACGTTTCGTAGATGATTTCATCGTATTCTTTACCCTTTACCCAGGGAAAGTTACTCATGCATGTTCCTTTCTATACCTATTTAGCGCTACCTTTGTAGGCGGACAATTCGCATCGAAATTAGCTGCCTTCGCACGCTAAAGCTTTACTCGAGCTTTGCTCAAAACGCACTCAAGCTATGCCTCGATACCCGTCGCATCCGCTTCAGTATTCGCTAAAAAATGTACTACCTCTTTAAGATAAAGCATTGGAGCCTCTAAGTGCACATTATGTCCTGCAGGAATGGCAGAAACTAAAACGCCCTCAGATTCAAGCGTAGCAGCAACCGCCGCACTTTTCGCATCTTTATCGCCATAGATATACAGCATTGGAAGCCCCATTTGTCGTTGTGTTCGAACCGCTTCAAGCGTTACCTCGGTTAGGGGCATGGCCTGTTTTCCTGAACCCTGCAAACAAAGCACCATGGAAGTAGGATTATTCGCCGCACGAGAAACATGCAAAAGTTTGTCCCAACCCAGTTCTTTTTGTGTTGCAAACATGGGAAGCGTTTCCCAATAGTCCACGAACGCTTCCATTCCATCGCGCTGGATTCTGTCCACCCAGCCCTGATTGCGCTGCGCTGCTTCTATTCGCTCTATTTCCGTTGCGCACCCAAGGTTGCAGCTTTCTAGCACTACCGATGCTAGAAGATCACTGCTGGTTTGCAAAAGACGAAGCGCTATGCGCCCGCCCATGGAGTAACCAATTACGTGGGCTCGTTTTGTTTGAGCGTAATTTTCATGAGTGTGATTTTCGTACGTGTGATTTGCGAGTGCCTGGCTTGTGTGAACACCCTTTTCACGAGCGCGTTTTTCGTGCGCACAAACTACCTTGCGCAAGAAATAGTCCACTGACGCTGCCATATCTTCGTAGGTATAGCGCGCAGGTTTTTTAGATTTTTCTGTAAGCCCATGCCCTATAAAATCAAGCGCATACACACAAAAGCGATTAGTGAGCGAACTGGCAATGCTATTCCAGCTTGTTGAGGATTGCATAAACCCATGAAGCAATACCACAGGTGACAGTTCTGGATTTCCCCACAGCTGATAGAAGAAGTTACATCTTTTATAGATAAAAGAGCGTGGAAGCGGTTGCTCTGCCCAATTATCGTGCAATGGCATTTCAGACGCGGGATTCTCGTATAGGGAATCCCGCGCGAATGGCGCTTTTCTATCGGTAGCGTCCATAGCGTTCTTTCACTCCTTGCAAAGGTACGGGTACCTCAATAAGCGAAATACCTGGATTCCCCAACTGCTCCTTCAGCGCACTTCGAAATGCTTCGAGCGATTCCACCTTCGTTGCCGAAACGCCAAAGGCTTGTGCTGCAGTGCAAAAATCAATCTGATGAGGCGTTAAGAACAAGCGCTCAAAATACGGATCTTCAGACTGCTGCGGCAACATATCAAAAATCGCGCCACCATTGTTATTCAGAAGCACGATAACTACGCTTGGCCTGCGCGATCCTTGCGATTCGCGCAGAAGCATTTCGCCCTGCAAGGCAAGTGCATTCAAATCGTGAAGGAGCGTAAGATCGCCTGTTAAAAATACCGTTTGTTCAAATTCCTGAGCTGCACCAAGCGCGCTGGAAACCGTGCCATCGATGCCGTTCAAACCGCGATTCGCCAACACCGTTAGACGCTTTCCGCGCTTGAAATAGAATCCATCAATGGCACGAATCGACATGCTGTTTGCGCTAAAGAGAAGCGATTCTGCTGGAAGTTCATCTAACAGCGCCTGAACATACGCACCTTCAAAGGTGTCATTCGCAGGCAAATCAGAACCGAGCAAACGTTCGGTGCGCGCGCGATCCAACATACCCCATTGCTGGATGTTTATCGGAAGTGTTTCGCGCTCATCGGGCATTTCTTCAAAGTTATAAGAAACCACTTCCAGCATAGCTACCACAAAGTCCATAGGATCTGCGGGAACAAAGGTGGTTGTTTGCGCATTGAAATCACGCGATTCTTGCACGTCAACCACAATTTGCACAGGACGCAGAGCTTCTATTGTTTGCGCCACACGTTTAGAAACAGGGTAGCGTCCGAAGCGAATCACCGCGTCGAACCCTGGCATATCGGGTGTGCCAATGAGCTGGTCATAGCCGCAGATTACGGAAGGATGACCGTAGGATCGTAGTTGCGAAAGTGGATCTGCCAATAAAGGCGCATCGAAACGTTCGCTAAAGGCAAGCAGCGCCTGCGCTTCGCGGTCGCGTCGCGCTTGGTCGCGAATAGCTTCGATAGAAAAGGTTCCCTCACCTGCAAGCACAATTATTCTGTGAGAATCCAGATACTCTGCCAACAGATCAGCCTGAGCTGAGGGAAGAGATCGGTCTATCTGCACGGCGGCAGGCAATACGTCGTGTCCTTCGATACGACCACAAGAAAAAAGATCTTCGCGATCGATCGCGGGAGTTAGCGGATCATCGAAAGGGAAATTTGCATGAACGGGCGCTGAACCGTGTGTTCCTGGCGCTGCGCAAGCAACTAATTCGCGCGCAATTTGGCGCACATAGGCAAGTTCCTTTTCTTCGGCGCAAGGAGCTGCCATGCTAAAAAAGCGACGCACATGGTCGGAATACACCTTGTCCTGATCGCACGTCTGGGGAGCGCCGAGTTTCTGCAAGCGTGCAGGCCTATCACCCGTAAGCACAATAAGCGGAATACGAGAAGATTCCGCCTCCATTACCGCAGGATAATAATTCGCCACCGCTGTACCTGAAGTGCATACCAGAGCAACCGCGCGACCGCTGGCTTTGGCAAGACCCAAAGCGAAAAAGCCCGCGCCTCGTTCGTCTACATCCAGGTAGAGATTAAAAGCAGCGCCAAAACGGGCATGCGCCTCGTAAGCCACCATGGCTAACGGGGTTGATCGTGAACCAGGGCTTACCACCACATCACGCACGCCCGCGCGCATGAGTTCGTCAAAAAACGAACCGATGTATAAACCAAGTTCATCTGATGCCTTCATATCTTGCACCACCTTCCCGCGGCGCCGAAAGTTTCATTCGCCGTTATTTACTGTTGCGTTCGTTGCTTGCGTTGCTGTTGCGTTCGTTGCTTGCATTGCTATTACGTTCGCAGTTTACGTCGTTGTCTTTCTTTCGTTCTTTGCTGTTGTGTTCGCTATGGTTTGTTGTGTTCGCTGCTACTTTTGCTCCGGTGCCGTAAAAGCACTCAGGATGGTTTGCAACTTTAAATCTATTTCATCGAATTCATCACGTGCATTACTTCCATCAACGACTCCACAACCAGCATAGAGCCAACCAGCTTCTCCGTCGAAAACGCCCGAACGAATTGCTACCGAAAATTCTCCATCGCCAGCGCCATCCACATAACCAACTGCGCCACCGAAAAAGCCTCGGTTGTACGATTCCGCTTCGCGAAGCGTCATCATAGCTTCGCCCACGGGAGTACCCGAAAGCGCAGGGGTTGGATGCAACTGGCTTGCCAACGACAACAAGCTGCGACCCTCCATCACCTGCGCCGCAACAGGAGTACACAGGTGCTGGACATGACGAAGCGCCTTGATGGAAGGCGTCTCTGGGATGTCGACGTTAAAACAATTGCGACCGAACACATCACGCATAAACCGTACAACAAATTCATGCTCGCGACGATTTTTGTCATCATGCAAAAGGGCTTCAGCGCGCTGATTACGCTCAGCCTCATTAGCGCCACACGATGTGGTGCCCGCCAAACACCTGCTTTCAACTGCATTTCCTTGCTTGCGCACCAAAAGTTCTGGCGTGCAGCCGCAGAAAAATACGTCACCATAGCGATACATAAATACGCAGCCTCGCGCATCGCCATCGATAAGGTTTACGAGCACGTCCTTTGAAGAGAATGGCTCTTCGGTTTTAAGATACACGCGACACGAAGGCACCAGCTTGTCGATTCGGTGTGATTGAATTCGGTCGAGGCCAATTTCCATTACGTGTTGCCAGTCTTCAAACGAATCACGCGTAAGGGTGCAAGGCATCGTTCGATGCGTGCGCGGTTTTGCTTCGCGAATATGACGAGCAAAGCGCTCGATTCGGCCGGGATACACAGGTCCTAGGCTATTTACTTGCAAAAACGTGCCTGATTTGTTTTCGATCAGCACTACCTCAGGCACCATCAATCGTACCTTTGGAAAAGATGACATCATGTCATCGGCAGGTTTTGGATTTGCTTCGTCGAAGCGATTGAACGAAAACAGGATCGGCTGATAAGGTACAGCATGCGTGACAGACTGCTGCGTAGTGGGCTGTCCACCCTGCACAGTGCTCCGTGCGCTTTCCGCGGGATGCGGAGCACTTTCCTCAGGATGATGTGCGGCTTGTGCAGAGAGCTGTGTAGTTTCCGCAAGATGCGGAGCGCTTTCCGCTCCTTGCAATATAAAATCCGCACTATCCAAAGAAGGAATAGCAATGCAACGACCAAGACCCATATAGCGGTTTTTGCGTTCCTTATCGTAATACACAAACTGGTCGGTAAAGCCTTTTTGCAACACACAGAACGCATCTACGATATCGATGCTTGATGCTGGCGCACTATCAAGACGCACACTATGAGAATAGATTTTAGGCATGACTACCTTCGTTCTGAGTTTCTGCGTTCTGGGTTTCTGCGTTCTGAGCTTCTGTACAAACTTGCTGATTCTGTACTTCTACGCGCACGCGCTGCATGAGTTTCGCCTGATCCCATAATTCCTGAAGTTCATCCATGGAAAGATCTTCTATGTTCTTGCCGCTAGCCCAAGCAGCACCTTCCATAAACGCCCATCGTTCACGAAACTTTCTGCACGTTGCACGCAGCGCCGATTCAGGATCAACCTTTACTTTACGAGCAACATTGACCAAGGTGAAAAGGACATCACCAAACTCCAGTTCCATAGCCCGAGCATCACCTTCGGCACATGCTTGCTTGAATTCTGCAATTTCTTCTTCGACCTTTTCCCAAACCGCTTCAACGCTGTCCCATTCGAACCCAACCGAAACCGCCTTACGGGAAATCTTGCTCGCCTGCATCAGTGCAGGAAAACTTACGGGGATGCTATCTAGCAAGCCTTCAGATTCGGTAATGGCTTGCTGCTCGGTATCTTTTTGTACGGCAGCCCCATTCTGCCCAGCAGTATTTTGTCCAGCGATATTTTGTTCCACGACATTATTCTGCCCAGCAGCATTCTTACGTTCAGCAAGTTTTACCTTGTCCCAAATATCAAGTACATCGCTTGCCGAGGTGGCCTCTTTATCACCAAACACGTGCGGATGACGACGAATCATCTTTTCATTCACATCACGGCACACATCAGCAATGTCAAATTCACCTGCGTCTGACGCAATTTGGCTTTGCAGCACCACTTGCAGCAACACATCGCCTAACTCTTCGCGCAAATGCGTCGTGTCATGCTGCTCGATAGCGTCTACCGCTTCATAGGCTTCTTCAATCATGTTGTGTGCAATGGAATCGTGTGTTTGCTCGCGATCCCAAGGACATCCATCAGGCGCGCGAAGTGCCGCAATCGTATCCGCAAATGAAGAAAACGCCTCGCCAGCATCGGGACAGGGTTGTCCTTGCTCGCGAAGCGATTGTGAGTTGCTCTGGTCTTTTGAATGTTCTTGGCTTTCCAAGCCGCCTTGGTTAGGCTGATTTACCTGGTTAGGTTGGCTTACCTGATCAGGTTGGCTTGATTGACCAGACCGACTTGCTTGATCAGATGAATCCGCTTGCTCTAGTGGATCTAATGACATCATTGCTACCCCTAGAAGTGGTGTTTCTTAAATTGAATACATTGCCTGGAATACATCTTCACGTTGAATAATTACCTGAACACCCAGGTCTTCACCTGCTTTTGTCAGTGCTTCTTGGACTTCATTAAATCCAGCGATATCAGTATCTAGTTTTACTAGCATGGTCATACTAAAAATGTCTTCCAGAATGGTTTGACTAATGTCGGCAATGTTGGCGCCTTTTTCTGCCAACACACCAGAAATAGCTGCAACAATTCCGCTGCGGTCTTTACCCAGAACTGAAATTACACAACGCATTTTTTATCCTTTCGGTTTTGGGTAACGTTAGCGACCCATCAATAGCGACAACGCTTCTGCGCGCGTAGCCGCACTTGCACTGCTCTTGAATATACCACGGACGGCACTAGTCGTAGTTTTCGAACCAGGTTTTTTAACGCCGCGCATACTCATGCACAGATGCTCTGCTTCCATGATTACAATAACACCCTGCGGACTAAGCTGTTCCATCAAGGTGTCTGCTACCTGGGAAGTAAGACGCTCTTGCACCTGAGGGCGACGAGCATACGCATCTACCAAACGAGCGAGCTTTGAAATGCCGCAAATTCGTCCGCTTTTTGCGGGAATGTAGGCAACGTGCGCCTTGCCGAAAAATGGCACCAGATGATGTTCGCACATAGAATAGAAAGGAATGTCGTGTACGATTACCAACTCTTCATGATGTTCATCGAAGGTGGTTTCGAAATGCACAGCAGGATCTTCGTAAAGACCAGCGAACACCTCTTCATACATACGCGCAACACGCGAAGGAGTTTTTTGCAGCCCTTCGCGATCGGGGTCTTCGCCAATTCCTTCCAGAATCATGCGAACGCCTGCTTCAATTTTTTCTAGATTCATTGAACCTTGCAAAGGCTCACTTATATGTTCTGACATCTATTGCCTTTCCGTTTTATTTCCCCGCAACAAGAGGGCGTGCATTTCGCTTTACTGCGTTAATTTTTTATAACTTTCGTATTGTAGTACAGGTACCATTCGACCATAACAAGCACACTCCGACTGTACAAAAGCCTTAAATATCCAACTCCAACGAAACGGGACAGTGGTCGGATCCGAATATTTCGGAATAAATGTTTGCCATCTGAACTTGCTCGCGCAAAACTTCACTTACTAAAAAGTAATCAATGCGCCATCCCGCATTGTTAGCACGCGCATTGAAGCGATAGCTCCACCACGAATAAGCACCCGTTGTTTCTGGATGGAGCGCGCGGAAGGTATCTACAAACCCTGCATCAAGCAGCTTGGTAAACTTTTCGCGCTCTTCATCGGAGAAACCTGGATTACCGCGATTAGTGCGAGGGTTCTTCAGGTCGATTTCCTGGTGCGCCACATTGAAATCGCCGCACATTACCACAGGCTTTGCGTCGCAGGCATTGCCATTTGGCAGCACACCCTCTTCAAGGCCTTTACACATATCACGAAATACGTCGTCCCATTGCATACGATGATCAAGACGAGCGAGCTCGGATTGCGCATTAGGCGTATATACATTTACGAACCAGTACTTCTCAAATTCGCAAATAACTACACGTCCTTCGGTATCAAGTTCTGGAACACCTACTTCATGAAGCACCTGTAGTGGCTCTTCTTTACAGAATACCGCCGTTCCCGAATAGCCTTTGCGCTGTGCATAGCTCCAATACTCGTGGTAGCCAGGTAAATCCATTTCGATTTGGCCTTCTTGGAGCTTCGTCTCCTGAACCGCAAACACATCAGCGTTCAATTCAGTGAAGGCGTCCATGAAGCCTTTTTTCATTACGGCTCGCAAGCCGTTTACATTCCAAGATACAAGTCTCATAAGACAATCTCTTTCTTTTACAAAAGAGCCCCGATGCTTCGGGGCTCTTATAGATTTGTCTATCTTGCCAAAGTATTACTTCTTCTTTGACTGCTTAGCTGCTTTGCGTTCTGCGCGCTCATAGGCCTCTTGACGCAACGGACGCAACTGCTTGGAGTCGATACGCACGCTGATAAAGAAGAACACCCAGGAAACGATCATGATCGCAATAGGAATAATCTGATTTTGAGGCATAAACAGCGAAAGCAAAATAGCGATAACCATGCCGCCTAAGCCAATCGCAGAATACATAATACGCTTGCGATTTAGTGCCTTGAACTGCGGGGTATCGGGAACATAGCGCTGGATTGCGCGCAAACGCGCACGACCTGTTTTGCGTTCTTCTTTGTTCTCTTGTGCCTCTTGTTTTTTCTCGGCTCTATGTTCCTGCTTCTCTTCGGGGGTTCGCTTTGCGAAAAAGCCCTTCTTTTCGGGCTTATCCGACTGCAAGCGTACAGAAGATGCCGCCTTGGACACGGGCTTAGCAGAAGCTGCACTTTTACGAGTGGAGCCTCCCTTATGGTCGCCTGTATAGCGTTCATTCATGGGGTTTCGTTGAGTCATTCTTTAAAACTCCTTGCTAGGCCGCTTTTGCAGGAACATAAACTCGGATACGATACTAACTTATTGCTAAGTTCTCTTAACATTGCTAAGCGCTCTTAGGATCGCTAAGTATGCTTTGACGTTGCTAAGCATTCTTAACCGCTAACGGCTACCAAACTAGCAATGTTGAATCTGTTCCGCTGCTTATCCTACTGAGCGACAAATGCCTTACCAGTAATTTTTTCGTATGCCTGAATATACTTTTCGCTGGTCTTCTTGATGATATCTTCAGGAAGACGAGGAGGATTACCCGTGCGATCCCAATTAGCGTTCAGCCAGTTACGCACAAACTGCTTGTCGAAGCTTGGCTGCTCTTCGCCTACCTTGTAGGTGTCAGCAGACCAGAAACGAGAAGAATCTGGGGTCAATACTTCATCACCCAAAATAATCTTGCCGTCAACTACGCCAAACTCGAATTTAGTGTCCGCGATAATAATGCCGCGTTCACGAGCATGATCAGCAGCACAGTTATAAACTGCTAGCGTTAAATCGCGAATAGCAGCTGCGTCTTCTTCGCCGATGATTTCAGCGCAGCGCTCATAGCTGATGTTTTCGTCATGGTCGCCAATTTCAGCCTTAGTAGAAGGGGTAAAAATCGCTTCAGGTAACTTGGAAGAATTTACCAAGCCTTCGGGCAGCTTAATGCCGCAAACCGCACCTGTTGCCTGGTAGTCCTTCAAGCCAGAACCAGTCAAGTAACCACGAACAATGCATTCGATAGGAAACATGTTGGCCTTTTTAACCAGCATAAAACGACCAGCCAAATAGTCTGAGTAGGGCTTAAACTGCTCAGGCAAATCTGCAACATCTGCAGAAATAAGATGGTTGTCTACTACATCGGAGAGCAAATCAAACCAGAAGCAGGAAAGCTGCGTAAGTACCTGGCCCTTGTAGGGAATCTCGTCTTCCAAAATGTAGTCAAAAGCAGAAATGCGATCGGACGCCACCAGAAGAAGCTTATCTCCTAGGTCGTACAGGTCGCGCACCTTACCCTGTGCATCGGGCTTGATGTCGATTCCAGACATGTTGGTCCTTCCTTAAAGTGAATATTCGCAAGCTCCTATTATGAAACATATTCGGACTACATGCACGAAAAAGCAGAAACTATCTTTAATTACTGAGACCTTATTAATTGCTGACACCTTGCCTGTTGCGGCTATTTAGCTCTTAGTTACCTGTTTCCGCCGCTTAGTTGCCTATTGCGATTAATTAGCAACCTGTTGCGGCTATTTAGCTCTTAACTACTTGTTGCCGTTCTGCTTGCCGCTACCCTGCCAGCTACCGCCGCTTTGCCTGTTGTTGCGCTTTGCGTTGCGCTTGCGAGAATTTTCGGAATACAGCGGAATATAAATAGTGAAGCATGCCCCTTCATTAGGTCTACCCTCAACACGCACCCAACCGTTGTGCTGTTCCACAATTTCTTTTACTACCGAAAGACCAATACCTAATCCACCGGTAGAGCGAGCACGTCCCGAATCGGCGCGCCAGAAGCGCTGGAAAACCAACTTTGCCTCTTCGGGAGTCAGCCCAATACCAGTATCCCTTACTACAATTTGGCCCATCAAATCGCCCTTTTTAGCTATAACCGTAATGGTGCCGCCTTCAGGCGTGTAGCGCACCGCATTAGAAATTAAGTTCGCGGTTGCCTGGCGTAGCAAGTCAGCGTCACCGAAAACGTATACATGAGGGTCGTATTCGAACTCCAAATTCAGACCTGCATCGTGAATGTAGGCTTGGTGGGTTTGCACTACTGCAGAAAGCATTTCAGTCAAGTCAATCTTTTTCTGCTCTATTGGCTTGGTACGACTCTCTAAACGGGAAAGCTTCAACAGCGCGTCAACCAAACGCGACAAGCGCTGAACTTCCGAATTGAGCGTCTCTAAGCGTTCAGCATCAGGCTCAAACACACCATCAATCATCGCTTCAACGGTCGATTGAATAGCCATCAAAGGAGTACGCAACTCGTGCGCAACGTCGGTAACCAATCTGCGTTCAAGCTTTCGATTCGTTTCAATAGAATCCGCCATAAGGTCGAACATGTTACCCAAACGTGCAATTTCATCGGTTCCCGAAAGACCGGTTCGCGCCGAATAGTCTCCTTCTTTCAATGCCTTTGCTGCACTGGTAATTTTTTTAATAGGCGCCACAATAGCGCGTGCGAATATTGCTCCTAAAACCATGGCAATGCCAAGCGCAATTACCGCAGCAAAAATCATGGCACTATACGATTTGTCGCGAAAATCTTCATCGAATTTAGTCAGGAGTGTTTCTGATCCAGGCACCCGTACGAGGACTGTTCCCACCTTTTCCCCATCAGCCATAATGGGAGCCGTGGCAACATTTGATCCATCTTCTTTCACATTAACCGATCCCAGCACCTCATCGGGCTTGTCATCATACACAACGAATCCATCGTTGGTACGTACCTGCAAGTAGACCGAATCGTACAAAGAAGAGGCAGATGCAGCCGCCGACAGCGCACCGCTATACCAGTCCCCATTAGACTGCTCATATCCTTCAGCAATTGCCGCTGCCGTTCCATCCGCAACGCGCTGTACGTTTTCGCGCGTATAAGACTGAAAATGTTGGTTCCACACGAAAGAAAGAACCACAATAGAGGAAATAATGGTAATAAGGGAAACCGCGATGGAGACCAACATAACGCGCTTAGTAAACGAAATGTTGATGCCCCTCTTTTCTTCTGCTTCGGGAAGCTCGGAGAGTTTCTTATTCGTTGCGCTTTGAGGCTCTTTGCGTAAAAACACCGGCGCTCCTAACAACAAAGCGTCCTGCTAAACAAGACGCTTTTGAATATACGTTTTACTTTTTGTACTTTACCGCACTCAAGCTTACTTTTGAAAGTGTTGCTTTGCCTTATGGCAACATCCCCTATGCCTGCATTATGCGCATAAATACCTCTACCTATAAAAACATTTATGCATAAACAGGTTTATAAGCAGGCTTAAAACAACACTTTAAACACGGGGGGCTGTTAGTTTGGCTTAGTAGGATCTTCGAAGCGGTAGCCTACACCGTGTACGGTGTGGAGCCACTTTGGATTACGAGGATTGTCACCAATCTTTGCACGAAGATTCTTCACATGAGAGTCAATAGTGCGCTCGTAACCTTCAAAGTCGTAACCCAAAACTTTTTCCACTAATTCCATACGCGAATACACACGACCAGGATAGCGGCACAAGGTGGTAAGCAGCTTGAATTCGCTTGCTGTAAGGTCAACCTCTTCATTGTTTACCAAAACCTTATGACCCGAAATATCAATGGTAAGTTCACCAAACTCCATAACCTCACGCTGAGGTTCAACATCGGAGTGAACACGACGAAGCAGTGCACGAACACGTGCTACTAATTCGCGAGGGCTAAAGGGCTTGATCAGATAATCGTCTGCGCCCAGTTCCAACCCGATAATACGATCTTCAACTTCGCCCTTTGCAGTAAGCATAATGATAGGCGTGCTGGAACTATCGCGAATTACACGGCATACACGCTCGCCGGGAACACGAGGAAGCATGAGGTCTAAAATTACCAGATCAAAATGATGCTTGGAAAATTCTTCGAGCGCTTCTTGACCATCACCCACAGCAGTTACCCAATAGTTTTCACGTTCAAGATATGCTGCTACTGCATCGCGGATAGCTTTTTCATCTTCGACCAGCAGAATTCGACGAGTATTTTCGTTAGTAGAAGTCATGTTTGTACCTCCCGTTAGGCACCAAATTTGTCTTGCTTGCTACCTATTTCTCAAATTCGT
>URMQ01000020.1 GCA_900548955.1 uncultured Eggerthella sp.
GGCTGAATTTGTTTGGTCATATATTGTTAGGGTTGTCAGTTATTGTTAGATCTTGAATCGAGCTTTAGGCTGAGCAGGGATTTAATTATTGGTAGCTGAATTCCCTGAAGTGCTGCCGCCCGTACTCGATGATCCGCCTGAGCCAGAACCATTGTTTGTCCCTGTGCTTTCAGATCCGTCCTGACCGCCCGAAGGCTCTTCAGGCTCCTCTTCTTCAGGGCCGTTAGAAATAGTCAAAGTAATAGTGGTACCAGGTTCTGCAGTGCCTGTTACGCTTTGCTTAATAACGTTATTAACTTTAACGGAATCATCGTTGCGCCATTGGAGCGAAACAGTAAAGCCAGCAGCTTCAAGACGATCGCGCGCTGTTTCAAAGTCAAGACCCTGAACATTAGGAACGTTAGTAGTTTCAGGCCCCTTGGAAAGATGGAACACAATAGTGTCGCCCTTATAAGCTGTAGCTCCTGCTGCTATGTCCTGACCAGCAACGTGATCTTTTTCGACATCGCTTGAGAATACCGTATCGCCCTGCTGTCCATTCAGGCCGTATGAGGCTAACGTGCGTTGTGCTTCATCGGCGGTCATGCCTCGTAGATCAGGTACGCTGACCTGCTCGGTCCCCTTAGAAACGGTAATGTTTACCGTAGAGCCCTTTGCCGCCTGTACGCCTGCGGCAGGGTCGGTGCTAACTACATGGCCTGCTTGAACATCAGGATTGTAAACTTCTGTTTCGGTACCAACAGTAAAGCCAGCAGCTTGTAATTCGCCGCGAGCTTCGGCAACTGCCTTGTTTGAAACATCTGGCACAGAAACCATTTCTTGGTTACCGCTAAATGCCATTGCGGCGCCTATGATGCCTAAAACTACCAATAAGCCAATAACAACGCCTATTACAATGTTGCGGCTGCTCTTTTTTCCTCCGTTGTTATCATCGGCAGTGTAGGCTTTTGTTACTGTAGTGCGACCTGCTTCGCCATTGGCGCCAACAGGATTCATTACGGCAGTTCCACTTACCGGTGGCACTCCACCCATAACTTGTGTTTTAAGTCCGCTGATATCATCGCCTAAGTTAACAGGGCGTCCTGCCAGATAATCATTCAATACATGACGCATTTCGGAAGCATCCTTGAAACGACGCTCAGGATCTTTCTCCATTGCCTTCATGATGATGGCTTCAAGCGCTGGATCTATGTTGGGGTTAATACTACTTGGAGGTACAGGGATTTCGTTTACCTGCTTAACTGCAACACTAACCGCGTCTTGCCCATCAAAAGGAAGCTTTCCCGTGGTTGCTTCATAGAGCACAACACCAAGAGAATAAATGTCGCTTGCACCAGTAAGTTCTTTGCCTTGTGCTTGTTCGGGAGAAACATAGTGAGCGGTGCCAAGTACAGTTGCAGTTTGGGATAAGCCGGCATCACCAGCACGTGCGATACCAAAGTCCATTACCTTGATATTGCCATCAGGTTGGATCATGATGTTTTGTGGCTTAATGTCGCGGTGGATGATTCCTCCCGCATGAGCAACGGAAAGTGCTTGTGCTACCTGAGAGCCAATTTCTGCCGCCTTGCGCTGATTGATGGCGCCACGTTCTTTAATGGCGGTTTTTAGGTCAGTACCACGAAGGAACTCCATAACAATATAGTAGGTTTCGCCATCTAAGCCCCAGTCATAAATACTTACGATATAAGGGCTCTGTAAATTTGCAGCAGAAGCTGCCTCTTGACGAAAACGTTTGGTAAAAGTGGGGTCCGCTGCATATTGGGGAAGCATAACCTTAACGGCAACCGTACGACCCAAGACACTGTCTTCGGCGCGGTATACCTCAGCCATGCCTCCTAAGCCAACTCGTTCTATTAGCTTATAGCGGTTATTAAAGGTTCTGCCAATCATGCTTCCAGCCACGTTTATTCTCCCTTTGGATCCATGCTTAACAACCAATTTCTAAGCATATCGTATTCCTTAACCAACTTTTAGTTCATATGCAAGCTTCCATCAGCTTTCAAGAAGTTTTTGGAAGCAAACGTTACTTTTTTGCTCCGAAGAAGGATTACAGCATTCCTTGTACCTCCAAAGATGTTTCTAAAACATCCTGTGCGCGACCAGCGGCACCGCCAGGAATGTCTTCACCTGCTTCTTCCAAAACAATAGCAACCACAACCGAACAATTATCGCTAGGGCCCATGCCTACAAACCAACGATCGTCCTTCGGTTTGCCTGTTTCAGCAGTACCGGTTTTGCCAGCAATCTGTACGCCATCGACAGCTGCTGCCGTACCAGTTCCGTTATTTACAACGCCTTCAAGAACTGTTTTTACGCGATCAGCAACAGAACTTGAACAGGCGGTGAAAAGCGTGCTTGGATTTGCGCGATAGCTGTTGGTACCTTCAGCGTTATAGATGCTGTCAACCAAATAGGGTTGCATGATAACACCATCGTTAGCAATTGCGCATCCTACCAAAGCCATTTGTAATACCGTTGCCTGAGGACCTGCGGGGCTTTTGTGTTCACCTACGGGTTCGCCCGCCGCTGCCCAAGCAGTTTCCCATTCAGTCATTTCATTAGGATCCGGCATTAACGAGGTAACAAGTGGCAAATCGAATTCAATGTCTTGATTGAAGCCAAATTTATCTGAAGAAGAGACCAACGCATCAGCGCCAATTTCGGTACCTAGTTGTGCGAATACGGTGTTTGCGGATAATTCCGTTGCACGTTCAAGCGTGATGTCTCCGTAGGAAGCATCATTGAAATTGGTTACTTCGCCACCACCAACTTCTAGGGTAGAGGGAGCGGAATATACGCTGGATTCGGTAGCAGTGTTGCTTTCAAGCGCTGTAGCAAGAGAAACAATCTTAAAGGTTGATCCGGGTGAGTACAGAGCCTGAGTAGCGCGATTGTAGAGTGCCGAAGATTCATCGCCGGCAGAAAGCAAACTGTCAACATCGGCTGCATCGTAGGTTGGCGAAGATGCCATAGCAAGAATTGCACCTGACTTAGGATCAATTACCACACATGCGCCTTTGTAACCATCAAGTGCATCTTGGGCTTCCTGTTGAATAGTGGAATTGATAGTAAGTTTTACATCGTTTCCTGCGGTGTTGTTGCCCGTGTAGGAATTAAGAACATCAATCCATGATGCGTAATTGCTAGAACCTTTTAGTGTGTCATTTTCGGAGGCTTCAATACCCGAGGTTCCGTAGGTGTCTGATGCGTATCCCACTATGTGAGAAGCTAGAGTTCCTGCAGGGTATTCACGACTATAGGTTCCGTCTTCTTGAAGCACCGATTGAGCTAATACTACGTTGTCGTAGGTTGAAATAGTGCCACGTTCAGTCTTAGCTTCTTTAGCAATGGTGTGGTTATTGATGGACATGTTTTGGTAGTAGTCAGCCTGAATAACCATAATGAGGGTAAGATTTGCTACTAAAAGGGCAAACATTGCAGAAAATACAATCATAGTTCCCGTTAAACGTTTACCTAAAGAAACACGACCAAGAACGCCATTTGCAGAAATTGCACCTGTGCCTGAAGTCATTTCGGTACCAAGACCCGTTCCCTGGTCGCTGGCGCGCATCAAAAAGCCCACAATAATGAAGCTAGCAAGTAAAGACGAACCACCCTGGCTTACGAAGGGAAGGGTAAGGCCAGTCAGCGGGATAAAACGGGTAACACCACCAACAATAATGAATGCCTGCAGAATAATGATTGCGGTAAAACCAAGCGCCATAAAGGAACTTACGTCGGTTTTGGCGCGTACAGAAATAAGAATGCCGCGGATAGCAAAGCACAGGTACAGCAAAAGCAAGCCAGCGGCACCCAACAAACCAGCCTCTTCGGCAATGGCGGAAAAAATAAAGTCGGATTCTACGATAGGAATTTGATCAGCAAGGCCATTGCCAATACCAACACCGAAAAGTCCGCCATCAGCAATAGAGAAGATAGATTGAACTAGCTGATAGCCCGTTCCTGATGGGTCGGCAAAAGGATCAAGCCAGGTATTAACACGAACCTGTACATGCGAGAATAAGAAATATGCGGCTACCAGACCAAATGCAATAAGCACAAAACTAATTACTATGTATGCTTTGCGGCCGGTGGCAACGTAGAGCATGGTCAAGAACACGAAAAACAAAACAAGAGCTGAACCTAGGTCGCGTTCAAAAACAATGACTACCAAAGCAATTGCCCACATAATCAAAACAGGAACAAGGGCGCGCAAGTCTGGAATTTTGAAAGGACCAATGCGGTGAGTAAACACCGAAAGCATTTCTCTATTTTGGGCAAGGTATGCCGCTAAGAAAATAACAATACATATTTTGGCAAGTTCGCCTGGCTGGAAGGAAAAACCACCAATCGAGAGCCAAATGCGGCTACCGTAAATTTCGTTACCAATGACTGGCAGCAAAGGGGATACTAATAGCAGGATACCTGCAATCATGATGGTGTATTTGTAGTTGCCTAGTTTGTCTAAGTTCCTAATAAAAATAAGAACCAGCACCATAAATACTACACCTAAGAATAGCCAGCCGACTTGGCGAAGGGCCAGTTCAGGAGCGAGGCGTGTAATAAAGGCAATGCCAATACCTGAAAGGGCAAACGATATAGGCAAAATGGCAGGATCTGCCCCAGGGGCAAGTTTTCTTATAGCTAGATGTGCCACAACAAAGGTAGCAAACATGCCTAAGGGCACTGTCAGATTATCCAGGGTAACGCCACCTTCTTGGTTGAGCGCTACCATGGCAAACAGCAGAATAACAAGCGGCGCCGCAACGCAAAGAAGAAGCAGTTCGTTGTTTCTTCTGGTCATAGGCTATTCACCGCTCCCCGAATTGTTGTCGGAGTTTACACCGGCATTGTTTGTGGCATCCTTGGTATTTGTCGTGTTGGTGCGGGAAGTACCACTAGTACCAGATTCATTTTCGTCTGAATTTGCGCTTGAGGCAGACGTGGTTGAATTTGGCTGGCCAGGAGTTTCGTTTTGTAGGGCAATTTCTTGCTGGTATGTAGTAATAAGGTTGTTCGCCTCTTCAAGGCTGCCTACTTGCATGCCTTCTTTAATGCGATTGGCGACACCAGGATTCAGCTGATCTACTTCAACGCCCGAAGTATATTCCAGAGAAGACAAAGGCATTCCGAAAAGTTCTTCGTTCAAGCCTCGATATACTGCAACTTTTCCATCTTGCTCAATAAGATAGGCGGAGTTGTTAACGTACATATAGCCAGCAAAAATAGCGCAGGCAAGGGCAGCAAGCAAACAAAAAACAACACCGATAGCAAGTGCTTTAGATTTACGACGCTGTTTCTTTTCACGAACAGCCTTAAAGCCTTCTACATCTACTACTACTGCGGTAGCGTTGTCGAATCCGCCTGCATGAAGTGCTGCTTCAACAAGTTGATCGGCGCAGGCTTGAGCTGAAGGTGCCTGTCGCATAATGGAAGCAATTTCGGAATCTTCAATCATGCCACAAACACCATCTGAACAAAGCAAGAGACGGTCGCCAGTTTCTACGTTAAGCTCATACAAGTCTGGTTGCATATGGGGGTCAGACCCAATGGCACGGGTGATGACCGAACGATTTGGATGAACGCGAGCTTCAGCTTCGGTGAGCTGACCTGCTTCAATCATGTCTGCCATAAGGCTATGATCGCGAGTGATTTGCTGAAGCGATCCATTATGAAGCAAGTAAGCGCGAGAGTCGCCAACCTGCGCAATGATAAGACGCTCTTTTTCTAGAATAGCTGCTGTGAGCGTAGTGCCCATGCCTTCTCGGCCAATTCCTTGGCTTGGAGCTTTAATAACATTGAGGTTAGCAGCAACCACTGCGCGTGCCAAAGCTTCAGCATCGGCGCTTTCAGGTGCCAGATCGTTGAGTGTATTAATTGTAATTTCGGAAGCTATTTCGCCTGCTTCGTGACCGCCCATGCCGTCTGCTACCGCAAACAAGGGGGGAAGTACGGTAAGGCTATCTTCGTTATGTTCGCGTACATGACCAACTTCGGTACGGCTTCCATAATATGAAGACACCACTTCGATGGGCGATGTATTGTTTGTTTGAGATGAGGTGGTATGTGCTGTTTGATTGGTCATTTATGCAAACCTTACTCGCATTACTACATCGCCTACCGAGATGCGATCGCCATTTCGCAGAGCTGTAGGTTCGGTAATATAGCGGCCGTTTACCGCAGTGCCATTCGTTGAGCCTAAATCTTCAATAAAAAGGTTTTGTCCCATAAGTACAAAACGTGCATGACGCGAAGAAACGTACTCTGCACCAATAACAATATCGGAACCAGGACTACGTCCAACAATAACGGGACCACGTACCGCGATTTGCACACCGCGTAGTTCCTTGGGACCCTTTTCGATTGCAACTGTCCATACCTGTTCTTTTTTACGTGAACCACGCACAAGGCCAATACCTGTTTTCATAATGGCAAAAAGAAACAGGTAGAGCAGTACAACAAAGAGTAATCTGCCTATGAGAAGGATAATGTCAATCACGAAAGAAAACCTATCATCATCGAAAAAGCGCTACATCGGCATTGCAAAATCATTGAAGCCATTACAAAAGTACAAAACGGGCAGCGCAAAGTTATTGCTGCCCGCAGAATGTTCTTACTGGAACGTAAAGAGGAAGGTAGTAGTTCCAACCGTTACGCGATCGCCTTCTTGCAACATAACAGAAGCAATGTGGCGACCATTTACTAAGGTGCCATTCGTTGAGCCAAGGTCAGCAATGCTCCAAGCGTTAGCTGCTTCTTGGCGAATTTCAGCATGAGTGCGGCTCACGTTAAGATCTTCGATGGCAATATCGCTGGAAAGGGCACGACCAAGAAGAATGCGATCCTTGGTAAGTGGAAAGGATCGATTCGTAGTGAGATCAATCAAGCGTGGCTGGTGAGGAAGACGACGACCGCCCATTTGGGGTGCTGCCATGTTGTCGTCAAAGCGCACAGTTTGGTTGCCTGCAGCACCTACGGCACCCGCTACGCCTGCCGCTTCGGCGATGGGAGGAACCATGGCACCTGCATTCGCAGGAGCTCCACCTGGGATATTACCTGGAACCTGGTTGTAGCCATCGTCGTATGCAGCAGGATCTTCTGCCATAACGTCTATGCCAGAGCTTGCATATCCTTGGGCAGGGTTTTGCTGGATGGGAGCTCCTGGCTGAGCTACCGGCGATACAGGTTGCTGAGGTGCCTGGTTGTTCAAGCCGTAGCGTTGCATTTCTTCTTGACGCAGTTGAGAAACAATAGGAGCAGAAACTAATTCGGCAACTACTTCAAACTTCCCGCGTTTTAGCTCATCATCAATAATGAAGCGAACCAAAGGTGCGCCATCCATGGCGAGACCCAATTCCTGTGCTTTTGCGCTTAGGTAGGTTTCCGTTTCACCAGCCAGTGTTGGATAGTATCCAAAAAGACGTTCATCATCGTCTGGATTTACCAGCACCGTATATAACGTAGGCGCGAATTCTTTACCTGCGCCCACCATTTTTTCACGACGCATTTGTTTTTCGGCCTTTTTAGCTATTTGAACGGGGCTGATGGGGGAATCGAAGAATTTATCACCCATATCATCGAAGCCGTCTTCTACGCGGCGTTCGAATTTAGAGAAAAACCCCATGGTAGTACTCCTTACAAATGTATAGTAACGGCAATCTATTCCAACGATCAATCATGCCACAATATGGGCTGTTACGGAAATATTTCACTTGATTGTCATGATAAAGTTGCAATTTTTTGTAACCAATGACGGTAACTATTAAGAGTTGGCCCGCAAAACATCTTTAGGCACTCTTATGGAAGCTTTTAAGTTCTTTCGATTAGATATCTCCTTGATGACGTGCAAAGCTTCACTGTTCGATAAACTGAGATTAAGCGTGTGAGTTGTATTCGTGGCGCTTATTCGAATTGTTAGATTGCCTCTTGCGTTTTAAGCCAAGGTAAGATAGTCTAACTTTCGCACTTTTATTGCATATGCGGGTGTGGCGGAATTGGCAGACGCGTACGGTTCAGGTCCGTATGAGCTCCGGCTCATGAAGGTTCAAGTCCTTTCACCCGCACCATTAAACATTCTGGCGCCCCTTGGGGTGCTTTTTTTTGTATCATGTTCGCGTTAACCAAAAATATGACGGTTTTACTAGGTAGTGCTGTTTTTGCTCGCGAAACGCTACGAAAGATAATAATAATCGACGAGTTGAACGGCTTTTACTTACGCTTATTCCGCCAATACTAGAAACTAAAGGAGAGCTCCCCCATGAGGCTGATTCATTGCTTGAACAACATTTCTGCTCACGGTACCGATCAGTTAGATCCAGAAAAATATACTCTGACTGACAACATCGAAGAGGCGGAAGGCGTTTTAGTTCGAAGCGCTGCAATGCATGATATGCAATTTCCTTCTGGTTTGCGCGCAATTGCTCGTGCAGGCGCAGGTGTAAACAATATTCCGCTTGATCGTTGTGCAGAAGAAGGCATCGTAGTGTTTAATACTCCTGGCGCAAATGCAAATGCGGTTAAGGAAATTGTTTTGTGTGCCCTTTTGTTGGGTAGCCGCGGTATTGTTGAGGGCATGGATTGGTGTCGCGAAAACGCCAACGACGAAAATATTGCGAAGGCTGCTGAAAAAGCAAAGAAGCAATTTGCTGGTAATGAAATCAAAGGCAAGAAGCTTGGCGTTATCGGTCTTGGTGCTGTTGGCGCAGAGGTAGCAAATGCTGCTGTTGATCTGGGTATGGATGTATATGGGTACGATCCTTTTGTTTCAGTAAGCTCTGCTTGGAAGATTTCTAGCCCTGTTCATCATATTGCTGATCTGGAAGACATTTTCCGTACCTGCGATTACATTACTATTCATGTTCCTGCTGTTAAAGACACCATTGGCATGGTAAACGCGCATGCATGCTCTCTTATGAAAGAAGGTGTTGTGCTGCTGAACTTCTCGCGTGATACCTTGGTTGATAGTGCGGCTCTTTCTGTTGTTCTTGATTCTGGTCGTGTGAAGAAATACATCACCGACTTCGCAACGCCAGAAGTTATGAAGATGAAAAACACTATCGTGCTTCCTCACTTGGGCGCTTCTACGACAGAGGCTGAAGATAACTGCGCAATTATGGCAGTTCGCGAAATGACTGATTATTTCGAAAACGGCAATATTACCAATTCCGTTAATTATCCTAATTGCGATATGGGAATCTGTCCTGAAGGTATGACTCGTTTGGCAATGCTGCATCGCAACGTTCCAAGTATGATTGCTCAAATTACTACTATTTTGGGCGATGACAACGTCAATATTGCTAACCTGATGAACAAGGCGCGTGGAGAACATGCCTACACGTTGGTTGATCTGAATCAGCCTGCCTCCGAAGAAGCAATGGCTAAGATTCGTGCAATTGATGGGGTTCGCCGTCTGCGCTATATCTAGCTTGTTTTAAGGTAGCTAGTTTCATTTAGGATTAGTGTTAATTGAGCTTATTTTAAATAAGTTAGATTCGAATCAAGATTGGCTTTAACTGGCTTGGCGTAAGTGCCAGGCCAGTTTTTTATAGGCGTATAAGCCAGGTTTTATAAGTCAGTTTTTAGTGGTAGACAGCAGCATGAAGCTGTTTAAGGAATTCACCTACAAGTTTTGCGAACAAAATTCACAAGCGAGTTATGTCTACGAAATTTGTGAGTGAATTACGCCTACGAAATGTATCTGTCGATTAACCTTCGAATCCGTCGTCGGAGATTTTACCCGAACCATCCGCTGCAGCAGTGGCAAGTTCATCGCAGCGTTCGTTTAAGGGGTGCCCCGCATGGCCTTTTACCCAATGAAACGTGACCAAATGTGGCTCTTTAGCGGCAAGGAGGCGCTTCCATAAGTCGATATTTTTTACCGGTTCTTTTTTGGCGTTTTTCCAGCCGCGCTTAAGCCAACCTTCAATCCAATGCTGGTTAAAGGCGTTTACAACGTATTGAGAGTCGGTGTGAACTTCCACTTCGCAGGAACGCTTAAGTGCTTCAAGTCCTGTAATTACTCCAAGTAATTCCATGCGATTGTTGGTGGTGTTGGTGTACCCTTGGGAAATTTCACGTTCGAATGTTTTTCCTTCTGAATTGGTGTAGCGCAAAATGGTGCCAAATCCTCCGGGGCCAGGGTTTCCCCTTGATGATCCGTCACTATATAAACAAACTTTCATAGATATCCTTCGCACTGGGGTTCTGCTGCTAATTTTTCGCAGTGATTTTTGTGGTATCTTTCGTGCTGATTTTAGTAGTAGTTTTCGAACTGGTTTTAGCGGTAATGCATTTATTTGCATGCTTCTTCAATAAGGCGGCGGAGTTCGTCAAAGCCGGTGCCGTTTGCAGAGGAGCATACTACAAAAGGAATACTGTCAGGTAATTGGAGCTGCTTGCGGATAGCAACCTTTTGTTTGGCGGCTTGTGATTTGCTTAACTTATCTGCTTTAGTAAGCGCAACAATAAAAGGAAGTTCGCATGCACGGAGAAATTCAATCATTTGCTCATCAAGTTTGGTTGCAGGGTGGCGTATGTCGATCAATGAAACTACCAGTGCGTAGTAGCGATACTGATCAAAATAGCCATTGATCATTTCATCCCAGCGTGCTTTTTCGCTTTTAGCGACTTTTGCATAACCGTATCCTGGTAAGTCAACAAAATCAATTTTGTCAGTGGTGAAAAAGTTGATAGTAGTAGTTTTCCCAGGCATTTGAGAAACTTTGGCCAGCTTCTTTCGGTTAAAAAGGCGATTTATAAGGGAAGATTTCCCTACGTTTGATCTTCCTACAAATGAAACTTCAGGGCGTACTGAAGCAGGGATTTGAGCTGAAGTGCCATAGGCTCCCTGGAATTCGACTAAGTTGTAATTCATTGTGTACCCCTTGCGTAATAACCGATACATGGCTGCGCACTTAACCTGTATAGTTGCTTATAGTTGCTGGTTATACAATTTAACAATCTATACGCTTATCGTTTTTTAGTGTTACGGCGCTATAGCACGTGATTGTGATTTGCGATTTTTCATAATAACGTTGATCACGAGTATCTGAAGCAAAGATAATAAAAGGAACTATATAAAACTACAACATAGGCAATTACGAGAAAGCATGCGATATGGATGGGTTCGAACAGACCATAACTAACATTACGGGTGGTGATTTCTTAGGCAAGATAATTGCTGCGATTGTTATCTTGGTAATTGTTGGGGCGGTTTCTCATGTTTTGGTGAAATGGCTTCGTCATATTATGCAAAGGGATAGCAACCCGATTCCGCAAAGCTCGATTTTTGTAAATATTACTCGTGGCATTATCTGGGGTGTTGGTATATGTCTCGTTTTAGATTCATGCTTTAACGTGAACATGTCGGCATTAATTGCTGCGCTGGGTGTTGGCGGTATTGCGCTGTCGCTTGGTTTTCAAGATACACTGTCAAATCTTATCGGCGGTGTACAGATTTCTTTTATGCGTATTGTTCAGCCAGGGGACAACATTCAAGTAGGCAATAATAAGGGTGTTGTTCAAGATGTAACGTGGCGTCATGCAACCATCAAAAATCGCAATGGGGAAACAGTAGTAATTCCTAATTCGGTCATTTCTAAGAATGCGGTAGTTCACCTACCACCGCCCGAGCGAATCAGTGTGCCGTTTATGGCACTTTCAAGCGACGATCTTGATTCTATGGCAGAGCAAATAGTACAAATTGCACACGAAATAGCAGCTCAGTATGCTGAGATTGTAAGTGAGCCCAATGTTTTGTTTACTGAAGTTACGGCAGAGGGCATTATGGGCAAAGTTTTACTGGAAATCGATGATGCGGAGCAAGCCACTCCTGTATCTGATGCTATTACTCGTGCTATTGCGCCTATCGTTCGGAAATAATGCTTATTTTGGAGTGCTGCGCACTCGAAAAACTTGTGAATACCTTGATTCCTTTTAAGGTGTGCTTCGCTTAGGGTGCGCCTTTGCTATTATGGGAACGATCTACTCGTTAGAGGGCGTACATGTATTGTGAAACTTATTTTTGTTGAAGCATGCATGAAAGGTGCCCACAAAGAAAACGAAGGAATATCATGACGCAACATTTAACCGAAAAGGACGTACGCGGTATTGCGACGTACGCTCGTATCGGGCTGACCGATGAAGAGGTTACTTCTATGACAGAAGACCTTAACAATATCATCGATAGCCTGAAGCCGATTACTGAATATGACCTAGAAGGCGTTGAGCCAACCTTTCACCCTATTGGAAACCTTTCCAACGTAATGCGTGAAGATGTTGAAGGCGAAAGCTTCACCCAAGAAGAAGCGCTTGCCAATGCCCCAAAACAGCAAGATGGCAGCTTCTTGATTCCTGCTATTTTGGGCGGAGGTGATCAGTAATGGCGCGTGCATTTTCAGAACTTTCTGTTGCAGAAATTCAAGCTGGTCTTGTTGCGAAAGAATTTAGTGCACGAGAAATTGCAAAAGATTCTCTTGAGCGTATCGCAGCAACAGATGCAGCGGTTCACGCCTATCTGGAAACTACTGAAAGCCTAGCTTATGAAGCTGCAGCAAAAGTTGATGCTGCAGTTGCAGCGGGTGATTTGAGCCAGGCTGGTCCTTTGGCAGGCGTGCCTGTTGCTTTTAAGGACAACATGAATCTGAAGGGAACTCACACCACGTGTTCTTCCCGTATGTTGGAAAATTACATTTCTCCTTACACGGCAACCTGTGTTGCAAAAATCATTGAAGCAGGCGGTATTCCGCTGGGTAAGCTGAATATGGATGAATTCGCATTTGGTTCTTCAACAGAGACGTCTGCATTTGGCCGCACCTATAATCCTTGGGATTTAGAGCGTGTACCGGGTGGTTCTTCTGGTGGATCTGCTGCAGCGGTAGCAGCTGGTAGCGCCACTATTACGCTTGGATCAGACACGGGTGGATCTATTCGTCAGCCAGGTAGCTTCTGCGGTGTGGTAGCAGTAAAGCCTACCTACGGTGTTGTTTCCCGCTATGGTGTAGTAGCTTTCGGTTCGTCACTCGATCAGGTTGGACCTTTTGCACGCAATGTTGCCGATGCAGCCCTTGCTATGAATGTACTTGCAGGTCATGATCCTCTTGATTGCACGAGCCAGCCAGTGACGACTGACTTTACGGCGAATTTGGCAGATGGCGTGGCAGGTATGCGTATCGGTGTAGTTCCTGCCTTTATGGAGGCGGAAGGCTTGGAGCCCGAGGTGCGCGCCAAGGTGGAAGAAGTAATTGAGCACTTGCGCCAAATGGGTGCAGAAATTATCGAGGTTGAGCTTCCTAATGCTCAGGCTGCTATGAGCGCTTATTACGTGTTGGGCCCTTGCGAGGCATTTTCTAACTTGGCTCGTTTCGATTCAGTTCGTTATGGTTACTGTGATCCAGGTCATAAAGATTTAGGCTCACAATATGAAGCTTCTCGTTCGGCAGGCTTTGGTATCGAAGCGCGTCGCCGTATTATGCTTGGTAGCTATCTGCTTTCTGCTGGTGTATATGACAAGTACTACTATCCAGCACAGCAGGTTCGCACCCTTATTACCCAAGACTATGTGAAGGCTTATGAAAAAGTGGATTGCATCATTGCTCCTGTAAGTCCTCGTACAGCATTTAAGTTCGGCGAAATTAGCGATCCTACGTCGATGTATCTGTCGGATATGTTCACAATCTCTATCAATATTGCAGGCAATGGCGGCATGAACATGCCTCTTGGCTTGGGTGCAGATTCTGGTCTGCCCGTAGGTGCTCAACTTATTAGTCCTGCATTCAAGGATGAAAACATGTTGCGTGTGGCGGCAGCACTTGAAACAGTATATGGACCAGCGCCCGTTGCTCCTGCTTTTGCGGACGGTAAAGCTCCCGCAGCGGCAGCTGCTGATGAAAAGGCAGGTGAGTAGTAATGAAGAAACTTGAAGAAGTGCTTCAGGACTGGGAAGCAGTTATTGGTCTTGAAATTCATGCTGAGCTGACCACGCTCGAAACCAAGATGTTCTGCAGCTGCAAATTGGAATTCGGTGCAGAGCCTAACACTCATACGTGCCCTGTATGCTTGGGTTTACCAGGTGCTTTGCCCGTACCTAACAAGGCTGCTATTGAGTCTATTGTGCTTGCAGGTCTTGCAACTAACTGCGATATCGAAAAGCGCTCCATGTTCTATCGCAAGAACTATATGTATCCTGATATGGCAAAGAACTTCCAAACCACGCAGGGCCCTGTAGCGTTCTGCATGCGTGGTCATCTTGATTTGGACGTAGATGGTGCGGCAGCTAAAGAACGTATTGACATTGCCGATTTGAAGCCAGGCGAATCTGGCGCTGAAGGTACGACCGCTGCTAATGTGACGCGCACCGAAGATGGCTATGTGGCTCATGTGGGTATCGAGCGCATTCATATGGAAGAAGACGCTGGCAAGATGATTCACATTGGCGGCGGAGAAGGTCGTATTGCTGGTGCTACTCATTCGCTTGTGGATTACAACCGTGCCGGTACGCCTTTGATCGAGCTGGTAACTAAGCCTGACCTGCGCACTCCTGAAGAGGCACGCCTGTTTATGCAGAAGCTTCGTCAGATTTATTTGGCTATTGGTATTTCTGACTGCTCCATGGAAGAGGGCTCCCTCCGATGCGACGGTAACGTTTCTTTGCGTCGTCGTGGGTCAACTGAGTTTGGTACTAAGACCGAACTTAAGAACATGAATTCTTTCAAGAACCTGCACGATGGTTTGGCGTATGAAATTTGTCGTCAAGCTGAAGTTCTGGAAGAGGGCGGTATAATTTATCAGGAAACGCGTCATTGGGATCCTTCCAAGAAACGCACCATTGTTATGCGCGTAAAGGAAACAGCGGATGACTATCGTCTGTTCCCTGAACCCGATCTTGCTCCTTATGATCTTTCGGATGAATTTATCGAAAGCGTTCGTGCTAAGTTACCAGAATTGCCTGATGAAAAAGCAAAACGTTTTGAGGGCGAATTCGGTCTTTCTGCCTATGACGCTCGTCATTTGGTGGAGCATCGCAGCACCGCAAACTTCTTTGAAGCATGCATTGATGTTGCTGGAAACGATGCAGACAAGTTAGCAAAGCCGCTTGCTAACTTGATCATCAATGATGTTGCAGCATATGCAAATGCTCAGGGCATTTCTGATATGGCAGAAACTGCACTTTCTCCTAAGCGTGCTGTTGAGTTGGTTTCTCTGCTTTCGGCAGACACCATTTCCTCCAAACAGGCAAAGGAAGTGTTTGCTGCGGTTTTGGATGAGGATAAGGATCCTTCTGCAATCGTTGAAGAGCGCGGTATGAAGCAGGTTTCTGATACGGGCGCAATTGAAGCTGTTGTCGATGGCGTTTTGGCTGAGTTCCCCGACAAGGTTGAGCAGTACAAGGGCGGCAAGACAGGCTTGCTCGGATTCTTTGTTGGCCAATGTATGAAGCAAATGAAAGGTCAGGGTAACCCTAAGGTTATCAATGAGTTGTTAAGTCAAAAGCTCAACGGCTAATACTGCGTGGCGTCAAGGCGGTACAGTTAGCGTCTTGGACTTTGTTCACGTAGCGAAAGCGAAAGGGTTACCAAACTGGCTAATGCAAAGTAAACCCATTCGTGTTTTAGCCTCGAATAACAAGGTGATTTCCTCCTATATCTGGAAAGCCAGATATAGGAGGATTTTTTGTATTAGATAAAGCAATCTTGTTAAAGAAATGGCTTCAACTGTTGCCTGATAGTTTATGCCGCCAGCGCGTATCAGAAAGCCTTCTAAAAGCCTATGATGGCGTTCGTAAAAAATAGGCGTATTATAGAGCGGTTGTAAATATGTTATTAAGCATTCGACGACACCACAGGACAACCTGTCTAGCAAATTTAGTGATCGTGTCGTTTGATGATACGTATAGAAAGGTGGACCTCATGGCCCACGAAGGTCAAACTTCGATTTCAGATAGCTCAAGCTCAAATGTCAGTGGGGAAACGCGCGGCAACGCTTCAATGGAAGGTCGCGAGGGCTTTTCTAACCGCCTTGGCTTTCTTCTAATCAGCGCTGGATGCGCTATTGGTCTTGGTAATATTTGGCGTTTTCCTTATATCACCGGCGAATATGGCGGTGCGGCGTTCGTGCTGCTTATTATTTTCTTTCTTGCCGTGCTGGGCTTGCCAGTTTTGGTTATGGAATTCGCGGTAGGTCGTGCAAGCTATCGTTCGACCGCGCGTAGTTTTGATGCACTCGAGCCGCGTGGTACAAAATGGCACCGCTTCAAGTGGGCAACAATCGTGGGTAACTACTTGCTCATGATGTTCTATACCTCGGTATGTGGCTGGATGGTTGCCTACCTAGTAAAAATGGCTATTGGCACCTTTAACGGCACCGAAGATATTCCAGGTGTTTTCTCGTCTATGATTGGTGATCCCATCGAAATGACGGGCTGGATGCTTCTCGTTACGGTTATGGGGTTTGCAATTTGTGCCATGGGTGTACAAAAAGGCGTAGAGCGCATTACGAAATATATGATGGCAGCACTGTTTATCTTTATGGCAGTGCTCTGTGTCCGTTCCTGTATGCTAGATGGTGCTGAAGAAGGCCTAGCTTTCTATCTGCTTCCAAATTTCGATAACCTGTTTAACAATCCAAGCGCAAGCTTCCCAGAGATTGCTTATGCCGCAATGAGCCAAGCAGTCTTTATGCTCTCGATCGGTATTGGTTCGATGTCTATCTTTGGTAGTTATATGACTCGCGATAGGCGCTTGATGGGCGAAGCTGCACGTATTGCAGGTATGGACACACTGGTGGCTATTATGGCGGGCTTGATTATTTTCCCTGCATGTTTTGCCTATGGTGTTGATCCTGATTCTGGTCCCAATTTGGTGTTTCTTACCTTGCCCTATGTCTTTGAACAGATGCCATTAGGTCAGCTGTGGGGAACGCTGTTTTTCGTTTGCATGGCTTTCGCGGCACTTTCAACGGTTATTGCTGTGTTTGAAAACATTCTGCGTTTTTCTATGGACCAGTGGAACATCACGCGTAAACGTGCGGTAGCTATCAATGCGCCGCTTTTGACGCTGCTCTCCATGCCGTGTGTCCTTGGTTTTTCTATTTGGTCGGGCGCTCAGATTCCTGGCATTGGCGATATCCAATCGATTGAAGACTTCTTGGTGTCTAATAACTTCCTTGTTTTGGGATCTCTCGTATTTGTTCTTTTCTGTACCAGAAAAGCTGGTTGGGGATGGAAAGGCTTTATTGAAGAAGCCGACAAGGGTGTTGGCATGAAATATCCCAAGATTTTGTACGGCTGGACTAAGTATGGCGTACCGCTGTTGATCATTGTGGTATTTGTAGTTGGCTGGGCGCCAAAGATTATGTTCTGGCTAGGTCTGTCGTAAATTAAGCTGAAAGCAAATTGAAAAGACTATTCTATAGACAAACTTGAAGCCAGTTTTACTGGCGCTTTGCAAAAGAAAATAAATTCGAAGGTAAGGTAAAACTACTAACGAATGTACTGTTGCGTGGACGCAAGCAACAAGCTATCGATAAGGAACATTTGTGGCAGATACTCAAAAAATAACTGACGATAATCGCGAAAAATTCTCTAGTCGTATTGGCTTTATTCTTATCAGTGCTGGATGCGCTATTGGGCTTGGTAACGTTTGGCGTTTTCCTTATATCACAGGAGAATACGGTGGCGCAGCGTTTGTATTGCTTATTCTGTTTTTCCTGCTTGTTTTGGGTTTGCCTATTATGGTTATGGAATTTGCGATGGGTCGAGCCAGCTATCGTTCTATCGCTCGAAGCTTCGATGCCCTAGAGCCACACGGAACAAAATGGCATCGTTTTAAGTGGGTTGCCCTGGTTGGTAATTACCTGCTTATGATGTTTTATACCGTAGTATGTGGATGGACGTTAGCCTATTTCTTTAAGACCGCAACAGGTTCTTTTGAGGGCAATGCGGATGTTGCTGCGGTATTTAGTAATCTGCTTGCAAATCCTATCGAGATGACAGGCTGGATGCTTTTAGTTACCATCATCGGCTTTGGCGTGTGCGCCCTTGGTGTTCAGAAGGGTATTGAGCGCATCACTAAGGGAATGATGGCGGCGTTGTTCGTTATTATGGCAATCCTGTGCGTTCATTCTCTTCTGCTTGAGGGTGGTCAAGCAGGTTTGGAATTTTATCTGGTTCCGAACCTGGATAATCTGTTCAATAACCCCAATGCGAGCTTCTTGCAAATTGTGTTTGCCGCTATGAGTCAAGCATTGTTTATGCTCTCTATTGGTATTGGTTCAATGTCTATTTTTGGTAGTTACATCGGACGAGACAATAAACTGACAGGCGAGGCAGCAAATATTGCTTTGCTGGATACCTTGGTTGCTATTATGGCGGGCTTGATTATCTTCCCTGCTTGTTTTGCTTATGGAGTAAATCCTGATTCTGGTCCGGGTCTAGTGTTCCTTACGCTGCCTCATGTTTTCGCGCAGATGCCTTTAGGGCAGTTGTGGGGATCACTGTTCTTCTTGTTTGTTGCCGCTGCGGCACTTTCATCGGTTATTGCCGTGTTCGAAAACATCCTTCGTTTTTCTATGGACCAGTGGAATATTACGCGTAAGCGCGCAGTAGCTATTAATGGTCCCTTGTTGGTGCTGCTGTCGATGCCTTGTATCTTGGGCTATAACCTATGGTCAGGCTTTTCGGTACCCGGAATTGGTGATATCCAAACACTGGAAGACTTCATGCTTTCCAATAACATTTTGGTAATAGGCTGTATTTTGTTTGTTCTGTTCTGCACCACAAAGCGTGGATGGGGATGGGATAACTTTATCGCCGAAGCGAATAGCGGAAAGGGCATTAATTTCCCTGTTTGGGCGCGTCTTTGGGTGAAATATGGTATCCCCGTTTTGATGGCAATTGTCTTTATTGGCGGTTGGATTCCTACCCTGCAAGTGTGGTTAGGACTGGCTTAGGGTAGTCACGAATGAATTCGCTTTTGATCGCCTTGTTGGTCTGTTTGTTGTCTGGCTGGTTTATCCAGTTAGGCTCAATTCAATCCAATTCATCCTGATCCATTTTGTCCTAATCCAGTTCAATCCTGCTCAATCCAGTCCAATCCTGTCCTAATCCAGTCCAACTTAACGAATAAATCCCAATTGCCTTCGCAGCGCATGTCTTCTTTTGGCGAAGTCTTTTCTGGTGATTCTTAGTCGATAATTAAGATATCGAGCAATAACTATGGCGAGCTTTTCAAACTCAAATTCATTGTAAATTTGTTGCTTGGTAACTGATAAAACGCGAATTCGTTCCGTCTCAATTCTTATTCGTCGAGTTGAGTCGAGGTCTATTTTGTGGTTATTTGCATGATAAAGATGACTGTCGTATTCAATAGCTAATTTCTTATGTGGCCAGCAAAGATCGCAACGGAATAATTCATTATACGGAGAGCCGCCTGAAGGAATCGAAGAGTTATCTGAAGAAGTGACTATCTGTTCGTTCAATTTTGGTTTCGGGATTCCGTATCCGCCCATCGAAGTGGGTAAGCTAAGCAGTAGTGCTAGTTTTGTTTCCATTGGTGATGCAGAATTGTCAAACAGGTACTTAAGCGCTGTTTTGGCCTTAAGAGAACCCTTTATTGTTCCTGCTCGATTCAGGTAAGTCTTCAGCGAGTCGATAGCTGTTCGTTTCTTTCTATTGATTAATTGATTTGTGTTCGGATCGACCGCATAGGTGCCGCATAGTTCGCAACCTGCCATGATTAATTCTATAGGGGTCAGGCAAGTTGCTAGTTGCAGAAAACAGGCTTCAGGAGAGCTAAATGCAACATGGGCACTGTGATTGATGAATGAATATTGTGGAAGGCTGCTGCCAATTGAATGCCAAGATATCTGTGGCATGGACGGTCTGCGGCTATTAGCGTCTCGCACGATTATATCAAGAGGAATCTTAAGTCCATCTACTTCTTTAAATGCGGCAGCAATAAGCTCTTTTGTTGGTGTTTTGAAAGCATGCTTAGACACTTTGATGGGTTTTCTGCTAAGTAGATCATGCGAGCACCAATAGGCAAAAGCTGTTTTATGTCCTAGGTATAACTTCATATCTTTTATGCTAGACGGGAAAATTAACATAAAAGAGAAAAAATCAAATCAAAATGTGCACATTTATCACACACGAAACTCATATTGGATAAATATGTTTCTCATATTTAGTTGAGCGTGCAGAGGCGGATGTGGAAATGTTCGAGTCGGTGTATTTCTCATATTTGGGGAAGTTTGTGTAAATGATTTCTGCTCTAGGAAAAATTCCACTGAAATCAGTGCGAAATGGCAAAAACTAGTCAATTTGCATTAATTCTTTCGCTTTATCTGCGCAATAGGTACTTTTTAAGGAAAGAAATTAAACAGAATTAGTAAATATGTCTAATAAATTAACCTTTTCTTTGAAAAATACCTTTCGAAGGAGACTATTTCAGTACAAATCAACCGTAATTTGGCAGAACCAATGTCAGAAAGTGGAAAAAATGGTGTATAGATCAAAATGCGATATAAATGCACACCGCGC
>URMQ01000021.1 GCA_900548955.1 uncultured Eggerthella sp.
AAAGAAGACCCCAGGCTTTTTAAAAGCCTGGGGTCTATTGATGGACTTAGATTGCTTAGACCTTAAATGGTAGCGCAAATTTTACCAAAGAATTTTATAGAGCCTCATGTCTCCTTCGCTGAGAATAACCTCTAACCCTGGTGTTTGATCATTGATTTCGGTTAAACCACTCCATAAATTACTATAAAAGTCCCATGTAAAAAGGCACGGCATATTATTTGTAGTTCCTTGATCTAATAATAGAAGGTAATCAGCTTCAAGGGTCTGTACTGAATTCCGGACTTCAGGGTTGGTAGAAACTTCGTCCAGGTTTTCTCGGATTATGCTACTTTCTTCTGATTCGCTAGAAACATCATAAGTTCGTGTATTCCTGTAGTAAGTATTAAGGTTTGCTATCGGATATGCAAAAGCGGATCCATCGTCAGGAAGGTTAATTACTAGGCAGTCACCTATTATTTCCTTTGTTTCGTAGATGAATTCCTTTTCCTCTGTGGTAAGAATAGAATCAGAAGATATGCCATAGTCTTCTGAAATATTTGAGGATACTTTTCCGAATTGAGTTTCGATGGGTTCAGAAACTGGGGCATAGAATAAAACCGCAGCAATTACCACAATAGACAAAAATGTTATGCGCAAAGATTTGGTGCGGTTATTATTGGGCAGAATTTTTGGAATAAGTCTGGTTGCGGCGAAGTTGTAAATAGCATAAATGCCTAGGGTTGCGATTGGAGCTCCAAATAAGGCGAGCATTGCTTCTATACGGTATATATCTGAATACCAGAACCCAGTAAGAAGATTTTTGACAAAGGAGACATCGACGCATGATGCATTAACGAGATAAAAGACTCCTGCGATAGCGTATGAAAAAACAAGCCAAAGAAACTGTCGATTTTTTAAAGCGTATAAACAACCAATTACTACAACGACACCGAGAAAAGCGTTTGGGGCTGAGTCTCGGAACCAGAGAGTTAGTAAGTTAAATATTGCTTCTGGTTTTGTATAGTATTTTGGATAGAGTTGCGAAAGAGTTGCTTGCATAAATGGCGCATTGTACAGAAACCACCAGAAAGCACATACAAATAAAGTAAAACCAATTGCAAGTAAGGTTGCTTTTGTGGGGGAACCAAATCTTTTTTTGGAAGAGATAAATATACTGTATATGCAGAATGGAACTAAAAACACTCCCAGAGTAAATGCTGCGTTCGGCTGTGTGACTGCTATGGATCCAAGCCCAACAACAAAAATCACCAGCAGGGAAAGCCGTTGAAGAACAACCTGTTTTTCGCAAGTCATTCGAATAAAAACTGCAATGAGTAAAGGGAGCAATGCAAAAGAGGTTAGATTAGGGTATAGTGGCCCAAACGTAAGAAGTCCCCAAGGGAAACCGGCGAATGCAAAAGGACAGAGCGACCCGAGCGAAACGAGAATATGATTATCTTTAAAAATTGTCCTAAATAGGTAAAGTATTCCGATTGGGAATACCACAAATGAAAAAATGAAGTTAACCGTATTGACACTAAGTGTAATGGGCACATTGAGAGCAGAAACAAGGAGAGCGCATAGAATATGCCATGCTGCTGGATAAAATGATCCATTAGCTGGAAGTGGTGGTTCAAAAGTTGCAGTTTCATAAAGGGAAACTTCGAGTATGGACCAATTTCCAGATTCAATAAACCCTTGGATAACACCTAGGTGGAATATATTGTCGTAGGCTTGGAAAAAAGCATCTGCCGAAGAGAGATTCGCAAGAAAAAAAACACTTCCCAAAGTGGAGGAGATTCCTAGATAGAGTGGTAGATAGTATTTTGGCATGCTGTCTACCACTCTATCTGCTGAGTGGATCGTTAGTTTTTTTCTGACAAGGAATGAAACAATATAAAGCAAAATGGCGATTGCGAAAACGGCTCCAAAGACAGTTATCCAAGAGGACGCAATCCCAATCTTACTGAAAATAATGCCAAGAATCGTGAATAGCAAGATAGCTAGCAGCGGAGAAAGCGCTAACGAAGTAAAACGCGTTTGGTTGCAGCTACGGAGAAACAAGAAGCCTGGTAGAAAAATAAATATAATACCTAGTAAAAGAGTAATTAGAAACTGATCCCACATATTGAATCCTCAAGATTATCCGGATAGTTTAATATCGTTCGGAAAGCAAATTATCTGTCGCTTTCTTTCGTTCCAGTTCTTCGCGCTTGTCCCATTCTTTTTCCTCAATAGCATGCTGTCGTTTTGGGGAAGACTTTGGTAAAAGGTTTCTTCCAATTTTTCTAAATGGATGCAAAAAACCAAAAAAGGAAGTATATAGCTTGTGCTTAATTACTTTGGCTATGCCATCCTTGGCAACATAATATTTCAAGCGAGCAAAGTATCCTATGGAAGAGTAGTTGTTTTCTAATACGAGCTTAAGTAATGGCCCGATAAGAGTTGTTGCTTGGGCTTCTTTAAGGAAGTTTTCAGAAAAATAAGTGAGCCAAATTTTTTTAAGCTGTGGATACAGCTTTTTTTTATCGCTTTTGGACTGATGGCATAACTCCGGAAGAATAAAATCCGCCGACCATAAAAGTATTTCATTAGGATATTTGTTGAGCATGCCGATTGAATTCCAGTCTTTATATATTTCTGAAACGATTTGGATGTGATCAGAAATCTTATCCGAGACACTTCCTTTTCGAAGAAACATCAAAGAGCCTTCACGACTGACGCGATACTTTAAAAGTTTATTAGAAATTAAAGCGGTTTTTAAAGATCGAGGATAAACCGCAAAATGGAATACCTGATCCTCTCCGAAAGCCAAACTTTCATCGAAACGAATGTTGTATTTCCGTAGAAAAGAAGTTTTGCATGCGGTACGCCAAGCAAAAGGGCAAGAACTTTCTTCAAAGAGAAGATCGGGATGAAAACCATCGTAGATAATATTGCGAGGGCTTAAAACTTCATTAAGCCATGTGTAGCCGCGGAATTCCGGATATGCGGTTGCGCCGTAAGTAACTATGTCGGCATTGGTGTCGTCGAATGCTTTGATAATTGTTTCGCATGCTTCTGGTTCGAGTAGGTCATCCGAATCTAAAAAACAAATATATTCTCCTTTGACAGCATCAATGCCTGCGTTTCGAGCAGAAGAAAGTCCTCCATTTCTTTTGGTTATGATTTGGATGCGGCTATCTTTTGCTTGGGCTGCTTCTAGGATTTCTAAAGATTTGTCAGTAGACCCATCATTCACGCAAACGATCTCGATATCTTTGTATGTTTGCGTCATTGCTGAAGCTAAAGATAGCGCGAGATATTCTTCTACATTATATACGGGGATTACAATAGAAATTTTTACCATTAGTATCCCTACTTATGCACTAATTTGTTAAAAGCGGTTTTTGCAACAAGGCTAAGACCACCGTTTCTATATAGTCTTTTTACGGTTTTTAGTTTGTTGCTTTCTGCTTCGAGATGTCTGTTTTCGTGGTATTTTATCGGATCAGCAATGATGGCTTTTCTGTCGGCTTTTTTCCAGGGTTCGAACAATTTGTAATCAGTAATACCTAACGCATCTTCTTTTCCGAAATCTGCTGACATCTTTTTGATAAATTCTTTTTGGAGAGGTTCAGTTAATCTATCGTAATTCCACATATATGAGTCATAGCGCATTTTTACCAGGATGGGGATAAGGATATCTTTATTGGGCTTGTTATTCAAAAAACGAACCATTTCTTGGTATTCATCGCATACGCAGTAGACTTTACCTGGCGAGTTAACAGAAGATGATTCGTTATCTTGGCGATACGATAAAACAACTTCGTCAAGAAGAACGATGGTCTCCGCAGAGGCCCAAACTTTAAAATTAAATCCAGCATCTTGGTATGAAGCACCAGGAGTCTCTAAAAACGAGATCTGGTTTTCTTCGAGAAAGGCTCGATTGTAAATTGCAGACCAAATAGAAGGCTTTCGGTAAAAAACTTGAACTGAATTTAGGGGGGTAGTTACTCCCGCTTCTCCATCCCTGACCCAGTTAAATCTTTCCGACCTTTTAGTTGGTATAGACCAATAGAGGCAGAAGTCCGCTTTTGCTACATCGGCATTATTGGTGGATGCTGCAAAATATAGATCTTGGAGGGCGGTTGGTTGGAAGAAATCGTCAGACTCCAAGATGGCGATATATTCTCCAGTAGCTGCTTTTAAACCTTGATTCATTGAAGCACCATAACCAGAATTTGGTTTATCGATAACTTTGAATCGTTTATCAGTATCTATGTATTCTTGAATTATCTGACGAGAGTTATCAGTTGACCCATCGTTTATGCAAATTACTTCAAAGTTCGTGAAGGTTTGCGAGATAAGAGAATCCAAGCATTCTTTGAGATATTGATCAACATTGTAAATAGGCACAAGTACCGATATTTTTGGCGTAATGAAATCAGTCATTGTCGGCTCCGAGATTCATTTCATTTTTAGTTTTTGCTGCGGTTTTTGCCAATAATGTTTTGTCTAAATCGCTGAAACGAATCTTATCGCCAACGAAAGTAAACTTGCAAATTCTACCATTTTGCTGCTCAATAAAGTTGATAGAATGAGCGACACTATCAAGATTGTCTGGGTCCTCAAGCAGAATTAATGCGTTATTGTGTGCTGCGTACATGCCGGCAGCGTAAGCATCGCTTGGGTGCCAAAAAGAAGTAACAAGCAAGCTTTCTATAGAACCGGCATTTGGCTCATTTTGCTCGATCCAGTTATTAATTATTCCATTGGCATCGTAGGCGTCTTTTCCGCATATCTGGGTGTATTTGATGTCCATTTCTTCAAGGGGAAGAAGATATTCGTTTGGGAATTGGTCCGATCCGCCAAGCACAATTATCTCTGGATAGTTATGTTTTTTCAAAAGCTCATAGTGAGCTTGAGGGATAGGGTCGGCTCCGTATTTTAGTAGGATTGGCACGCCCATTGAATAGGCAAAGGGAGAAAAGGAAATAATGTCTCCGGTGCATTCCTTGTAAGCAACAATAGCAATTCTTTTATTCCATAAATCTTTCTTTTTGCCGTATTCGAATACATTAAGAGAGAGTTCGGGATAATTGTCGCTGGCGATAATGTCGATATTAATATCCTGGGAAAACAGTGTTTTTATTTGAGGACCGATATTGGTCCCGATCTTTTCATCTGAGGTGATTAGTATAACGTTTTCGGGATTCAATCTTGCGAGTTCCTGAAATGTCACATCGGGAACATGCTCATTCTGAGTTACTAAGATTGGCGCATTCAATGAACCAGCAAGCGAGTTTGCTAATGCAAAATCAAAATCATTTTCGCCAGACACAATTACGACGTCTTCTGTTTTTGAGGAGAAACATTGACTCGATAGCTTCGCTGCAATTCCGTATTTGCTTTCGGCGGTTAGATCAATAGCGGAATCGCTAGGGAAAGAAATATCCGACGTAAGCATTGATAAAACTTTTTGCTCAGATTCACCGCTACCGATGTGACCACCAAGAACGCGGTATGTTTTGCATACATCTGATGCTGGGCCAAGCATGCGAAGCTTGCCCTTCTCGATCCAAGCTGCTTTATTACATAAGCGCTCAATTTGATCGTTGCTATGGGAGACAATCAAAACAGTAACGTTATGTTCCTTAATGAGGGACATAATACGTTCTTCGCATTTTTTTTGAAACATAAAGTCGCCAACTGAGAGGACTTCATCAACGATAAGGATTTCTGGGACAATTACCGTAGCAATAGCAAAGGCAATTCGTGCGACCATGCCTGATGAATAATTTTTGAGAGGCATGTCAAGAAATTTGCCGACCTCTGCAAACTCAACAATCTCGTCGAAATTCTGTTGAATGAAGCTCTTGGAATATCCGAGTAAAGCTCCATTTAGATAAATGTTTTCTCGGGCGGTAAGTTCCATATCGAAGCCCGCGCCGAGTTCAATTAAGGGGGCAATGTTTCCATTGACCGTACAGGTTCCTTCGGAGGGCTCTAATACGCCCGCTATTATTTTCAATAAGGTAGATTTTCCGGATCCATTCGTGCCTAGTATTCCAAATACGTCTCCCTTTTTGATTTCAAGCGAAATATCGTCTAGGGCTCTAAGCTCCTTGAAGCGAAGTTCGTGTTTTGCAATAGCAATCATGTACTCTTTGAGGCTATTAAGCTGTTCGCTAGCCATATTGAAGATCATAGAAACGTGATCTATTTTCACCATCGTTTCTTTTTCTGAATCTTCAAAATCATAGGGCTTATCCATCAAAGATGAATTGTTGACAATTTCAGGCATAATTCCCCTAAACGTAAAGGATAAATTTACTTTGGGTTTTACGGAAAATAAGTATTCCTACAAAGAGAGAGATTAACGCAATACCTAAACAAAGAAGATTTTCTTCAATGCTTGGGAAGCTGTTCCATAAAACTATATCTCTGAAGTAAGTTACGTAATGGTACATTGGGTTAGCTTCCATGATGGGCAATAACCAATCAGGGATAATGCTAATTGGATAGAAAAGAGGAGTTGCGTAAGTCCACGCAGTAATCAAAACGCTCCATAAATGGCAAATATCGCGGAAAAACACCGCTAAAGCTGATAGTGCTAATCCGATCCCTAAGCTAAACAATGTGACATAGAGTAGCAAAAGCGGGAGAGCGATGATGTTGATTGTTGGTGGAATTTGGAAAAAGATCATTACAATCGCGACCGCGATGAGGGAGATGCAGAAATTAACTAACTGGAACAGAACTTTTTCTATAGGAAATATTGCTTTATTGATTCGAACTTTTTTAATCAGGGAGGATGAATCAAGAATTGAATTCATAGCGGTAGTTGTCGAATCCGCCATGAGGGCAAATAAGATATTTCCAAGAATTAAGTAAAGTGGATAATTTTCGATATCAAATTTAAAAAAAGTGCTGAATACTGCCGTCAAAACGCACATCATCAGCAGTGGATTAAGGACGGACCATAATACACCAAGCGTGCTTCTTCGGTATTTAAGCTTAAAATCTTTTGAAACAAGAGAAGTAATAGTGAACCAGTTACGTTTTATGTTTGATGCAAGAAATGTTTGAGCTGCCATATACGTATCTCTTCACCTTAATCTGCAAAACACTTTCAAGAGATTTAATTATAGCCCGAAATACAACTGATACTTGGTGGTAGTAAAAAGATAAAAGAAAGAGAACATATACAGGATTGTTTCCAAGGAGTTCAGCAATTGTAGGAAGCTGCTAATTAACGGGAGGAGTCTCTTTCTTTGGCATAGGAACAATTTTGTCAAAAAGCTTTTGCGTGGGTTTTACTATAAAATTGTCAATAACAACAGCAAGCAGAAGAGACAGTAGAAAAACTACGACGACTACACCAAAATACGTTGCTATAGTACTTAATCCTGTATCTGGAGGAAGCATTCTGGTAACAGGCATCAAAACCATCATGTGTACGAGATAGACGCTAAAAGAATGCTCGGCCATAAAAGAAATTATTTTGGATGGTTTTGAATTTTTGAACAGATAAAGTATTAGTAAATAAATACCAATCGCAATTAACGTGTAAAACGGCGAGATGTCATGAACGCATTTGATTTTGCCATTCCACGCAAACCAAACAGTAATCGCTAGTGAGACAAGCGCGACAATCAGCATTAGCATTACTTGCTTTTTTGTGGTGAAAAGTTTGTCGATAAAAGTTCCAATAAAGAACGCGAAGGCGAATCCGGAGAATAAATAGCCCCACGAAAAAGGGAAATCAAAATTGCTCGAAAATAGTACAAATAAGTTATATACAAGACCTATTGCTAAGAAAATCTTTTGAGCAAATTTGCTCATATTCAGAAAAGACGGTGCTAAAAATGGCGCAACTAACAAAAAGCCCACAAGAGTAAAGACAAACCAATACTCTATTCCTGCGTAAATTCCCAGCGAGTTTTTAACGTATTCTTTTCCGAAGTGGAGAATGCTTCCGTAGTTGGGAAACATATCGTAAAGAGTTCGAATGAAGAAAAGAATCAGGATTGGAAGCATAATGTTTCGGATTTTCTTTACGTAATAACGTTTTAGGTCCTGATCGGTTTTGCACTCTCTGACATTGAATTTTCCTGACATCATAAAAAATAGAGCATTAGCAGTAAAAAACATTGCTTGTCCAGTGGCGAAGAAAAGGAATCCCGTATTGGTAGACGCGTCAACAACTGAAAGCGAGTGGACCGCAACAACGAAAATCATTGCCACTACTCGTACAACATCATAAGCATATAGTCGTTTTCCGTCAGCCATTAGTAACTCCAGTTCGATTCAGAAAAAGCCTTGGGAATTATACAAGATGAAAGGATAATTCAGAAGGCAAACTCTGAATATTGGCGATTTCTGAGTGAAGAATTGTTTGCTATGCTGCAAAGTATGATATTAGGCTGAAACACGATAGCTAGCGCCTCAAAGCATCAATTAGTAGCTGGATTCCTCCAAGTTTAAAGTAGTATTTTGCTTTTTCTAATTTGCTTGGGTTAACTGGAAAAGTTCGCAGAAACTTTTTAGGGTCGCTTAGCAGAAATTGAAGATTTCTATTTTGCCAAGACCCAAAAATATTTGCATCATAGTCCCCTTTAAGCTGACCATCCTTCAATTCCTGTACCATTTTTTCTAGGAAAAGTACTCGAATTTCTGGTGTAAGCCTTTGGTAATTCCACATATAGTTGTCGTATTTTATTCGATAAACATAGCGCTGCAGTTCTGTTTTGTTGGGCAAAGTTTGCAGAGTACGTTCTATCTCTTCGAGCTCGTTAACGACACAGAAAGCTTTGTCAGGATTATTGACTGACGATGCCTCATTGTCTTGCCTGTAATGAAGCAGGGAATCCTCAAGTAAAAATACTCTATTGGTAAAAGCCCAAATTTTAAAAGTGAAACTTAAATCCTGAAAACTTGCACCAGGAGTTTCCAAGAAGGAAATTTTGTTTTCAATTAAGTAAGATCGTTTATAGATTGCTGACCAGATAGAGGGAAGAGCCAAATAGATTTCAGGCTTTTCTTGTGGATCAAGAACTTTACCTGACATGGAAGGCTTTATAACGGAAATTAATTGGTTTTTTTCTTTTGGCTTTGACCAATAAAACCAATAATTCCCTTTTACAATATCTACATTATGTTCAAGAGCTTTAGTGTAGAGCCTCTCGTAAGCGTCTGGTTCAAGAAAATCATCGGGCTCAAGAATGGCGATATATTCACCGTTAGCCTCCTGTATTCCGAGATTCATTGACGCTCCGTACCCAGAGTTAGATTTGTCTATTGCGCAGAATCTAGGATCTTTGTCGATGTAGTCTTGAATTATGTCTCGTGATTTATCGGTTGAGCCGTCGTTGATGCAAATCACTTCATAATCTTGGAAAGTTTGAGCAAGGATAGAATCAAGTGCTTCTCGGAGATATTTCTCCGTATTGTAAATTGGAACGAGAACTGAGATTGCGGGTTTATTTGAACGGACCATGAAGTTACCTTGCTGTGAATATAGAGGATCTTTTATCTTTAATAGTGAGTGTTTGCAGCTGGAGATGTTTTCTTACATAGAATAGTATCAATATTTATCAGTGTATTTGAGCAAAAGATAATTTTGTAGGAGATAAGCTTAGATTTAATATGTCGTCCGTTATGCAACATAACCAGGCAATCGAGGTAGCACCTTTCTTTTCTATTGTTCTTCCCGTATATGGCGTAGATATATATCTTCCTGATGCGCTTGAGGACTTGCTTGAGCAGTCTTTCACGGATTGGGAAGCAATTATTGTTGATGACTGCTCGCCTGACAGAAGTCGTGCCATTGCTGAGATGTTTGTGGCTAAAGATTCGCGTTTCAGAATAGTTTCTCATGAAGTAAATAGGGGACTTTCGGCTGCACGAAATACAGGTTTACAGGCGGCGCATGGCAAGTATGTTTGGTTTCCTGATCCTGACGATCGTTATGAGCATGACTTGCTTCAACAGGTGGCAGATTCCCTAAAAAGGCAAAAATCACCAGTAGTAGTGATAGGTCATTCGGAGGAATATTTTTCTTCTACGGGAGAAAACATTCGTTCAATAGATTTTGCTTTAGAGAACACCGAGCTCAATCAAAAGGAGCTCCGAGCGCTAGTTATGCAGCTAGAAAAGAAAACCCAGTATGGCTATGCATGGAACAAGCTGTATGAGCGCAACTACCTAATAAACGGAGGATACCGTTTCGTTGAGGGCCTGCCGCTCATAGAAGACATTGAGTTCAATGTTCGAGTATTTCAGGATCTTTCGCAGCTTAACTTGCTAGGAAAACCGCTTTATCATTATGCCAAACGCGAAAAATCAAACCTAACCAATAAATTTGTTCCTCATTATTATGAAGTTCATCGACAAAGAATTCAGCTTTTGCGTGACCAGCAGGAGTCGTGGGGATTATTAGACGAAGAGGTTAAATCGACCCTTGGAATGCTATTCGCACGTTATATCTTGTCTACGCTTGAAAGGAACTGCGAACCTCAAAGCGGGATGACTCACAAGCAGCAAATTCAGTGGTGCAAAGAAGTTTTTGCTGATCCTCTGTTTGGGGAATTGATTCCGTACGCTAAGGCGGAAAGCACAGCTTTGAGCGTTTGTTTAAAGCCGCTCAAAGCTCGAAATGCCGCGCAGTGTGTTCTGTTGGGGAAACTAATCCATGCTGCCAAATACGGTTTTTTGCACAATGCGTTTTTGAAGCTTAAAGGTGGTCGCTAGGATTTTGCTCTTTTTAAAATCCAGGGCAGCGAAGCGATAAGAATTGCAGTAAATAATCCCGCAATGCAGTATCTGCTCAGAACTAACGGACCAAGAATGATAGATACAATAATCAATAACGAGGGGATTAATGCCAACAGCATTTCTTTTTGTGTCCCTTTAGCTTTTTTGCTTATAGCAAAGCAAATCATAAGCAAAGGTAAATAGAAAGCAAAAAATGAAGGGGAATTAACGAATCTTAGCGGAGTGTAATTAAGTATTTTCTCGTAAGTGTAGAGAATAGAGCGTATAGGCTCAAAGATATGTAGCTCGGCAAGTCCCTCGGCTGTTTTTGCGTTGCGTGTTTGCGCTTCTTCTGGGGTTATGTTGTTTGACAGAAATTGTGAAAAGAAAGCAACCTGCTCATTAACCCAATCCTGATTTAGGTTCTCTTTGAGTTGGAAAGGAACTACTGGCGTAAATAGATTATAGTTAGTTCCCATTAGCGAAGTTAAATAAGCATCAGGATGTTTGAAGCCCATATTGATCCACGTGCCAAAATAACTAACTATCGTTGAATTATCAGGGTTCTTGAAAGTATCTTTCACGCTGTCTGCGCTTGTTAGAGTGTAGATACTTGCCAGATTTTCATAAGGTAGAACTTCATTGATTATTGCTTGCTCTTCTTGAGTTACTTCATCTGGATACTGACTTACATAGTTTGCAGTTTGCTGTAAAGGCAAAGAATACAATTCTTTTGAAGGGTCTTTGTCTACATTCCATGCGGGAAGGAGAATGTTGCTCCAGACAAGTCCAGCAACAAAGGGGACTATGAGTGCTGAAGCGCAAAAAATTCTTGTATTAGGCTTTACGAACACTAACAATATCAAAATTGCTGGAAGTGCAAGGTAAATTCCTTTCTTGTTTGACAGAATTACAACGATGATGCTTGCGATGAAAAGAACAAGGGGAAGAGCGGATTTGAAGCATTCGCCCCGGGTTCTAATTCCCTCTATAAAGAAAAGCATAAAAGGAATCCAAAACAGAACAAAGAAAGAATCTTTTACCATTTGAGACGCGAACGAGGGATATGCAGGAAGTATACATGCTGCTACAAAAAATAAAATCCAAACAACCTTTGGAACAGAAAACCTAAGTACATAGCAAAACGACAAGGATACTAACGCTGAATACAAAACCGCCTGTATTGTTGTATATAGAAACAAAGCAATACCTTGCGATCCTAAATTACTACCTAAGTCGAAGACGGATCCAAATAAAGCGGTAGTAATCCAAGGATGATGATCATACCACTCTGGCTGAGTTCTCCATATTAATACTTGCCAAATAGTGTCTTGATCTAAAGAGCCCGGATAGTGGGCAATTATCCAAGGAATCCAACACACAAACAAAATAACGAAGAGTGGAACAAAATACTTCTTTAAGGAATCGCGCAGAGAGAGATGTGTTTTGGCTTTATCGTTGGTCGAAACAGAAGTGCTTATTGCATTGAACAGTAAAGAGGCAAATAAATAGAGAAGGCAAAATAAGACAATAGCACCAATACCAAGAACAACTACAGTACTACCATTAATCCAAGAATAAATATTTGCTCCATTTAAATGGTAAAAAGACAATCCAATGTAAATGCAAGTGGCCAACAAGAGCAAAATCGTACTGAGCAAGGAGAAGACAAGGGCTCCTAGGTCGAAAGATAGACATTCTTTCATAAGGGTTTTGCGGTTTGATTTAATGCCTTGAATCACGGATGTTTCCTTGGTTTGCCAGTTTCTCTTTGTAGACGGGCCTAGATTCATGTCACATGATTTCTTGAATAATGATAGTACTTATGGATAATTGCGTTGTAAATTATTTCTTCACAACAACAGCAGCAATGCGTGGCATAGTTAACTCCGTTTTTAGAGGGGTAGTATTTATTTATAAACACTTCCACGGTGGCCAATTTCAAGAGCAAGTACGATTAGTTCGTTATCTTTTATTTCGCAGAGAACTCGATAATCGCCAATACGATAGCGCCATTCGCCCGAATGGTTTCCAGTAAGTCCTTTGCCGTGTGCTCTAGGATTTTCACAGTCTTCAATATTTTTCATGAGCCAGGATACAATAATACGCCGTACGCCAGCATCCATTTTTGCCAGTTGTTTATCGGCGCGTTTTGAAAACGCTAGATGCCACTTCATAGATATTTTTTCGCTATCTCGTCGGCAGAAAGAGTAACAGGATCTGCGTCAAATTCAGCCTTTGCTTCCTTCCAAGCCTGAAGATCAAGCTCGTCTTCAATGCGCTCAAGAGCGCAACGTCGCATGAATTCAGAAGCGGAAGTACCAAAGGTTTTTGCGTAGTCGGTTATTAGGTTTTTTTCACTATCGTCCATGCGAATAGTCATGGTGGCGCTTGCCATAAGGACCTCCTAGCTCTGACGCTTGCAGTGTAAGACATTGTAACACATTGTGAGTTTAACTGTGAGACTAGGGCGATCAAGTCTCCGTATTCTCTTGCGAAGTATCCTTCATAAGGAAAAACCTTAAAACGCTTAGGATTATTGTTCTAGTATTTGAAACATTGAGTCTGCTTTAACAAGCGAAGCATTTCCTACCTGTTTGGCTTTCTGCTTGCATTCTTCTGTAAACCCAGACTTTGAGAATAAATACAATCGCAGATTTGATGTCTTGCTATCTTGCAGAAATGATGCCCGTTGCGCCAATAGATTTAGAGTATCAGTATCAATGGGGGAATTGCGCCACTTGCATTCACCAAGAATCAATTCCCCATCAATGCCAGTAGCAACAATATCTACTTCTGCCTGTTCTTTACGAATAGGATCATTTCCCCACCAGGATCCCAAAGAAGTAAGAATAAACCCTTCGCTAATCAATTTTCGTTTTAACCATTGCCTGCAAACCGTTTCGAAAACTGGCTCAACGAAGGTTGAAAGTTCATTTTTGGCTACGTAATGCGCAATATTTTCATGCATGCCAGCATTGAGCGCCGTGGCATATCGTGGCATAAACCGATACCAGAATCGGAATAGATTATCCTTTAGCTTATATAAAACTTGCTTTCGATTGCCGCGAATTGCGGGTGTTGTACGTTCAGCTATTCCCAGCTCAATTAAATTATTTATATAAGTATTAAACGCTGCGGTGGAGATATACGCTGCGTTAGCTATGTCAGTTGCTTTTTCGTTTCCGTTTGCAATTGCGGTTATGATGGTGTTGTAGGTAGCAGGCGATCGCATTTCTTGCATTAAGAAATTTTCCGGTTCAACAGACAAAAAGCTGCCTTGTCGAAATAGAGCGTTCGCCATGTTCCATTCGGTGCTTTTTGAAGCACTAAGTTGTTCCAAATAAAGTGGAACACCGCCGACGAGCGAATACAATTCAATTGCATGCAGCGGATTGGGCGCATGTAGAAGTTCTGCTGCCTCGAAAATATCAAAGGGTTCTACTTTTATTTGCCCTGTTCTTCTTCCGTAAAGGGGACTTTTTTCGCCTAAAACCTGGTGTTCCATGAAGCTCATCGATGATCCGCATAAAACTAGAAACAACTTGCTTGAATGCTTATTCACGTCAATTAGCTTTTGCAGAAGAGATGAAATACTGGGGCTGCTCTGAGCTAAATAAGGATATTCATCTATTACGAGGATGTTTTGTTCGTCTTGGGATTGCCTGAATATGTATGTAAGAGCGTCTTCAAAAGAGTTGAACGAAGGAGCGGGTGTTGGTGCGTAATCAAAAGGGTAGCCGTGCGGATAATCAAGACCACGTGGTTCTGAAGTTAGAATTGCTTTGCTAAACGCCCGAAGATTTTCTTGGGCATTTGCTTCAAGTGCGGTAAAAAAATAAACATTAGATTTGTTTTCTGCGAACTTCCTTATGAGGGAGGTTTTCCCTACACGGCGACGCCCATATACAACCATCATCTGGAATGATTCAGATTCGTATGCGGCTTCTAGAATAGATAATTCTTCTTTTCTTCCAACGAACATCTTTGAGCCTTTCGGTTTTGTTGGTGAGCGTGCGATGTGTGGGTTTGACGTAATGGTGATCAGGCTAGTGATTCTTGGCAAGCATTTATTGGTCGTTTAATTGTACTTTACTAAATCGAATTTTACTAAAATATACTTTACTAAATCATAATTCAGTAAAAATGATCTAATTAAAGACTCTCTGGTGATAAAGTAAACTAAAGTCGTTTTGAAAAAGAGGGGAGCACAACATGGGAACGCAGTTTAAGCGAATCGATCCATCGCAATATGCGCATGCTTGGGAAAATATTCCCTATGCGGATCAGGATCCTTTGCAGGTTGTGTATATCTACACGCCTGGGGATGCGGGCGACTATCCTCTCCTCGTTTATGTCAACGGCGGCGGATGGGTTCAGCAGCTAACTAACTACAATACCGTCCCGGGAGTTTGGAAGGCGCCTTCGCAAGGATACGCGCTTGCTTCTATTGGCTATCGCTTGGCGCCGAAGTGGTGCTGGCCTACTCAGGTGCTCGACGTAAAAGCGGCGATTCGTTTCTTGCGCGCTCATGCGCATGAATACGGCTACGACGCAGACAAAATTGTGGCGTGGGGCAACTCTGCTGGCGGACATATTCTTGGCATGTGCTGCGCCACTAACGGCAAGCCTACTTTCGAAGATATAACTATGGGCAATGCCAACCAAAGCAGCGAAATCCAAGGCTTCGTTTCCTTCTACGCTCCGAGCGACCTCTACGAAGCTGAACTCAACACCTATATCAGTGCAGAAGAAATGCATGCGCTTGCCGAATCTCCCGACGGTCTTAACGACGCTAGACCAGGTATGGCGCTGAATTCGAATATCGAACTGGGATGTCGCGCGCTTGATAACCCTGGCATCGCAGCAATGGCAAGTCCGATCAATTTCGTAACGAAAGATTTCCCGCCCACGTACTTTGTTCAGGGCTTGGCCGACCCCATCGTTGCATATACGCAAACGGTCAACATGTATAACAAGGTGAAGTATATGTGCGGTGAAGACAGGGCACGCATGGATTTAATTCCTGGTGGCGTTCATGGCGATCCGCGCATCAAGACTGATGACATCACTAAAAAGGTCTCCGATTTCGCAGATGAAATAGTATTTGGTGAAGTTCGCCAGCGCCCTGATCTGCCTGAAGTTAAAACGTTGTAAGAAAGCGTTTGCGCATTTAGTGCGTGGAAGCGAGCGAATTAATCAGTGAAAGGCTCGCGGGTTGATCAGCGGTGGGCGCGCAACATAGTTACCTGCTATCATCGAAGAAAGTAAACAGAAATTGGCGTCACTATGGGCGGAGCTTCGAAGGACGTAGCCGCAATGGACGACGCCGTAGTGAATAGAACCGCAATGGACGCAGCTGCGATAGACGAAGCCACAATAGATGGAGCCGCGATGGACACAAACACGCATAACAAACTTCCAAAAGGCAAATACGTAATGGCGCTGGATGCGGGCACCACCAGCAATCGCTGCATCCTGTTCGACAAAAGTGGCAACATTGTTAGCATCGCGCAAAAAGAATTCACCCAGCACTTCCCTCATCCCGGATGGGTGGAACACGACGCAGATGAAATCTGGTCCACGCAGCTTGGCGTAGCGGTGGAGGCCATGTCTAAGGTGGGTGCTTCAGCCGAAGACATCGCGGCAATTGGCATTACGAATCAGCGAGAAAGCGCAATCGTCTGGGATAAAACAACGGGCGATCCTGTCTGTAATGCCATTGTTTGGCAGTGCCGCAGAACAGCAGAATTCTGCGATCAGCTAAAAGCGCAGGGTTGCACCGATATGATTCGCCGAAAAACAGGTCTGATTATTGACGCATATTTTTCAGCCACCAAAATTCGCTGGATTCTGGACAACGTAGAAGGCGCTCGGGAAAAGGCTGAAAAAGGTAATCTTCTTTTCGGAACAGTGGAAACTTGGCTTATTTGGAAGCTAACTAAAGGGCGCGTGCATGTGACGGACTATTCCAACGCGTCCCGAACCATGCTTTTCAATATCAACACCTTAGATTGGGATCAGGAAATCCTAGATCTTCTGGAAATCCCCCGTTCAATGCTGCCAAAGCCCATGCCTTCAAGTTGCATCTATGGCGAAACGGCCTCTTCTTACTTCGGTGGGTCAATCCCTATCGGCGGAGCAGCGGGCGATCAGCAGTCAGCCTTGTTTGGGCAGACCTGTTTTCGTTCCGGCTCAGCGAAAAATACGTACGGAACGGGCTGTTTCTTGCTTATGAATACAGGAGAAACTCCAGTTTTCTCCGAAAACGGACTGGTCACCACCATCGCATGGGGGCTGGATGGCAAGGTTGAATACGCGCTGGAGGGCTCAATCTTCGTAGCGGGTGCGGCTATTCAGTGGCTGCGCGATGAAATGCGCCTGGTAGATTCCGTTGCGGATTCCGAATATATGGCCAAAAAAGTGAAGGATACCAACGGCTGCTATGTGGTTCCCGCTTTCACGGGTCTGGGCGCGCCGCATTGGGATCCTTACGCTAGGGGAACAATCGTGGGCATCACGCGCGGGGTTAATAAGTGCCACATTATTCGAGCGACGCTTGAATCGCTGGCTTATCAGGTTAATGACGTATTGGGTGCCATGGAGGCAGATTCGGGTATTCAGCTTACATCACTTCGCGTGGATGGCGGTGCAAGCGCTAACGATTTTCTGATGCAGACTCAGGCGGACATCATTGGTGCGCCAGTAACGAGGCCGAAATGCATCGAAACCACGGCCATGGGCGCTGCTTATCTTGCCGGGCTTGCGGTGGGGTATTGGAAAAACTGCGAAGAACTGGAAGAAAATTGGGCAGTTGATCAAACCTTTGAGCCGGCTATCAGCGAAGAAGAGCGTCAGAAAAAGATCAAGGGCTGGAATAGAGCGGTTCGTTGCTCCTATAACTGGGCAAAAGAAGAATAGCTCTATAGCGCGCTCGAAAATACTCGTTGGGAATATTTGTGCGCAGGCAATAATGAAGAAAGCCCTTGAATCTTTAAAGATTCAAGGGCTTGTTGTTTTCAGTTCGATCGTTGCGGCGACGGCTTATTGCTTACACCTCGAACGTTACAGTAATGGCTTGATCTTGCAGGTTAACAATCTGCGGCTTAGGGCTTTGGACCTGCTCTTCCGATGAGCCATCCGCTTCACCAGAAGCAGACTCTACCATAAGCGTGTAGGTTCCCTGTTTGGTAACTTCACTAATGCTACATGACGAATTAACGTCCATCGTAACGGTGCAAAGTGGCTCGGGGTCGTTGTCTGGTTTGTCGTCAGTAAGAACTTCCGATGCGATGCCCTTATAAACGCCCACTTCAACCTGACTGATGGCGGGATTTTCGGTGTTTACCTGGACTGACAGGGCACCAACCTGAGAAGAGAATACGCAGGAATTAACCAGCAAGCCAACAATAATCAGTGCACCTGCAAGAAACGCGATGAAAGAAGGCCTGATCTGAAAGCGTGGCTTCTTGGGAGCTTTGTCATCCTTGCTGGAATTTGCGGACTCAGCAGGATTTATAGAAGGAGATGCTGCAGGATCGGCAGGGTTGACGGGATTTGTGGGATTTGCAGAGCTCGTAGGTTCGGCAGGATCCGTGGGATTTACCGAAGAGTTCTTTTCGCTAGTGGCGGTAGGCGTTTCTTCGGTGTCGATAGAGGTATTTGAAGGCTGTTCCATTTTGGTACCTATCTTAAATTGCGTTAACAGTTTTCTAAGCGTTGTTAATCCTATGTAAATCGTTCTTAATTTATATACAAATAGTAACTGGACGGAGCGACTTCTTGCAACACGGGTGGACTTCTTGTAACAGGTACTGCCCGCATGAGTTGTTTGCGCAAAACGCAAAATTGCGATAGCTATACCACCATTTGTTAAAAAACATTTTTAACCACTTGAACTGGTATTACTAAAAGTGATAACATTAATCTACAGTATGCATTTTTATGTCCTAAAACTGGTCAATTTCGCGTTTATATAGCGTTACTAACCATTATCTTGTTTTAGGAAATGTTACGAAGTGCATTTGGGAGGGATCTTACTTATTTCTTACGTTTGGAGCAGTCATGCTCTTTTTTCTTCAACGTATGGGAGGGTACGAGCTCTGTTATTCCGTGGCGTTTTTATTGACGCTTTAACTTTATAGGGCTAATGGCCAAAAGGCCGCTAACCCACTTTATAGATAATTTTGGAAGTTGTTCAGGGAAGGGAGTCCGCATGAAGTCGTTTAGCAGGAAACGGCGCAATCAGGCATTTAATCATGCTGAAGCTGTGGTTGATGCGCGCAATAAAGCTTTCAATATTGTAATGGCGGTGTTGCTGGTTTTCACTATGCTGCCAGTAACGGCTTTCACCTATGAAAGCCAGGCATCTGCTGATCCGCTCAATAACGAGCAGATTAACGCTTACTCCGAAGAGGGCTCTTCAGCCAATCAGGATGGCAATAGCACACCTGATGATGGGTCGGGCAGTGGTTCTTCTGGAGCTTCGGGCTCTGAATCGGGCTCTAGCTCGAACGAAGGCGGCAGTTCTTCGGAAAATGGCAACCAAAACAACCAGAATGGTTCCATGAACGAAGGTGGCAGTTCCGACAACGTTGAAAACCCTGGATCCGTATCAGGCAATAACGGAAACTCGGGCAATTCTGCAACAATTGACGAAAAGGGCGAAGCTAATTCCTCTAATGACAACAATGCAGATAACGACGGTTCTAAAGACCCTGCTGGCTCTGAAAATTCCGGTAATTCTGAAGAGGGCGAAGATCAGCGCGATCCATTTGCATGGCAGTCCAAACTGGATGCCTGCGATTTAGACGCAAAGCTTACGGTTGAAACTTCTGAAATTGAATCGCTTGAAAATAACGACCTTCCTTCTACTCTTCCTGCAACGTTCCGTGTAGATTTCAACCTCAATCCAGGTGAAGATAAGCTTCTGGTGGGCGACTGGATTGAAACAACTCTTCCTAATCCCATGCTGGAGCAGACCCGTGAGATCGTGGAGAAGTTCAACCGCATCTATGGC
>URMQ01000022.1 GCA_900548955.1 uncultured Eggerthella sp.
AGGGCGCTTTTGACGAAAAGCGCCCTCCCCGCCTCCCCCTTTCCCCGCGTCCAAAGGAGCCCCCATGCAGTTCTACAATACCATGTCCCGAAAAAAGGAAACGTTCACGCCCGTCCGCAAGGGGCTGGTGGGCGTCTACGCCTGCGGCATCACGGCCTACGCCCTGTCGCACATCGGACATGCCCGTTCCGCGGTGGCGTTCGACATCCTGGTGCGCCTGCTCCGCTATAAAGGCTATGAAGTCACCTTCGTCCGCAATTTTACCGACGTGGACGACAAGATTATCAACAAGTCGCTTGAAGAAGGTCGTAGTGCAGCTGAAGTAGCAGCAGAATATGCACAAGCTTTCATTAATGACATGCATGAAGCAGGGGTGCTTGATCCAGATATTCGCCCGCGAGCGACCGAAGAAATTGGTGCCATGATTGCTTTAGTCGAAAAACTGATTGAAGGCGGTCATGCCTACGAGGTGGAAGGCGATGTATATTTTGCGGTTCGCTCTTACGAAAAATATGGGCAGCTTTCCAACCGCAATATTGACGAAATGGAATCGGGTCATCGTGAATTGCGCGCAGACGGTCAAGGGTTAGAGGATCGCAAGCGTGATCCGCTCGACTTTGCGCTGTGGAAGGCAGCTAAACCAGGGGAGCCTTCTTGGGATTCTCCTTGGGGTAAAGGCCGTCCTGGTTGGCATATTGAATGCTCGGCTATGTCAGAAAAGTATTTGGGATTACCTTTCGATATTCATGGTGGTGGTGCGGACTTAGCGTTCCCGCATCATGAAAATGAACGTGCCCAGTCTGAGGCAGCTTGCGGCTGCACGTTTGCAAATTATTGGATTCATGGTGGCATGCTCCAGATTAATTCGGAGAAAATGTCCAAGTCGTTAGGTAATTTCTTACTACTCCGCGATATTTTAAAAACCACCGATGCTCGTGTGCTTCGTATGCTTATGTTGCAGACGCACTACCGTAGTCCCCTTGATTTTTCCGACGAACGCCTGCAAGAGGCAGAAACAGCACTTACTCGTCTGACGAATTTCGTAAACAACACGCAATGGCTGTGTTCAAACCCCGCGCAAGAGCCATCCTCTTTGGATCTGGATGCGTATCGCAAGGCAGTAGAAACTATGCGCGCTGCCTTCACGGAAGCCATGGACGATGATTTTAATACCGCAGGTGCTCTAGGCGCAATTTTTACCTTTGTAAGTGAAGCTAACACGATGCTTGCGGATGCATGCGTATGCTGCATGAATGCAGATGCGATTAAAGAAGGCGCTCTTGCTGTTGAAGAGCTGCTTGGTGTATTGGGTATTGAGGTGAATGTAGCGCAAGATACCCAAAGCGACGATGCTGATGAGGTTATAGCTTTGGCGGCAGGCCTTGCTGAATATGCTGGCGCTAATGGCGAAGAGGCAATTCAGGCGTTGCTGGATACACGTGCGACAGCTCGTAAGGAAAAGAATTTCGTCCTTGCTGATCAAATTCGTGACGAACTTGGTAATCTTGGTTACACAATTGAAGATACCCCACAAGGCGCTCGTGTCATTCGTGCGTAGGGGATTCATTTGTAGATATACGGATTAACCTAACCTAGAAGCTGTTTGTCCGCACCTCTAACGAAGGGTGTATTCGCAGATATAGGGGGCGATGTTTGTTTTGTTGCCAGACAATAGTCCGCTTATCCAATCTCAGCACACAACAGGGCTAATTTCGCTCTTATCGTGAAGAACAAAAGCTACTATAAAGTAGCGTAGTAAAACGTGTTCATTTTTTGATTTTCCTAACCCGTATGGCGCTTAAACCAGCTTTCGGGTAGTCTATCAAGAACTTTGAATTAATTCGGATTCTATAAAGGAGGAAATCGCATATGATCAGGCGAAATGAATATGTTTCGGTTCATGAGGCGCGAGAAAAACTTCTTAAGGCTGCAATTAAGCTTGTCAATCGCGATGGTATGAAACAGCTTACAGTTCGTAATATCTGTGATGAAGCAGGTCTTTCAACAGGCAGTTTCTATAATCTGTTCAGTGGCAAGGAAGACCTCATTTCTTACTACTTAAAGTATGCCTTTACGCCTTATCGCGAAAAAGCAATGGAAGAAAGCGAAAAATATAATCCTGCTGAACGAATTCTGATTATCTATCGGGCCTATGTGGTGTATTGCAAAGATATGGGTATAGAATTTGTTTCGGGTTTATATGCTTCAAACCATAATCCGTTCTTTGACTTTATGCATCGCGATGCAGAAGACGATTTTATTATTGCTAGCGTTCGTTCCTATATTGACGAAGCAAAAGAAATGGGTCTAATTCGTAAAGACGTTGATACTGACGAATCGCTATTGCGTATTGCCGCAGCTTCGACAGGCTTGATGTTCTACTGGTGCGTATTTGAAGGCAAGATTGACTTGGAATACGAAGTGGACTCCGCCATTGCAACCTATCTTCGTTCTATCGCTGTCGATCCTGAAACAATTATCAATCTTGAACCACTAGAAACACAAGGTGCTTTTCTTTCCTAGGCGGCAGATTTTATCCATTTCAAAACGATAAAAAACCTGTTCGGACATAAAATATAGTGATAAGGTATAAATGTAACAAAGTGCTCGCCGTAAAAGCACTTACCAGCGTATTAACGCTTGATGAAAAGGAGGGGTAACCATGGTATTCAAGAACGTAGTTGTTGCTTACGATGGATCCGATCATGCACTGGCTGCAGTAACTAAGGCGGCAGAACTTGTTAAGGACGACCCAAGCGCGAAGCTTCATTTGGTGTTTGTAACCACTCATCCTAATGCACAGCTTCCTGCTAACTTCAACAGTGCTTCGTTCGATACTCAGCAGTATCTGCTTTCCGTTGAGGACATTATGAACCTGTACAACAAGACCATTGAAGAAGAAACCGAAAAGGTTCGCGAAGGTATTGGTTCTGTGCTGGATACTTTGGGCGATCGTGCTGCTATCGAAGTTATCCCTGGCTATACTCCTGCTGCAGATATTCTTTCATATGCAGAAAAGGTTGATGCAGACCTTATCGTAATGGGCTCTCGTGGTCTTGGCGCTATTCGTGGCGTTCTTGGTTCTGTAAGCTATGCAGTTCTGCGTGAAGCTCCAATGCCTGTTCTCGTTATCAAATAACGCAAAACTGTTGATTGATTTGCAATAAGAATCGCAACGAAGCGTTTAATGCGTGTTTTAACTAGAGTAGGGCGAATCCTTATCGTAGGCAAAAACCAAAAACAAAAACGCGCCGAACATCTTGTTCGTTTCTTTGTGTTGTTGCTTCTAGATTGGCGTGAATATCGTTTTGCATGGCATTCTTTACTTAACCGTAAGCACAGGCAAATCGGTTGAGCGCAATACGCCAGAGCTTACACTTCCTAGGATACCGCGAATTGCGCCTAGGCCTCTGCGACCCATAACAATCATGTCGCAGTTATGCGCTTCGCAATAATCTGCAATTGCCTGAACGGCGGACGGATGGGCAATAGTATTGAATTCAACTTGATCTTGGGGGAGATCAGGGAATTCAGCTTGCACTGCCGTGATCATCTTTTCACGCTGCTTTTTCAACGAATCGTCGTAGAGATCTTCATAATCTTTATAGTCGATGTATGTAGGAGTGGATCCTACCACGGGATCGCTTTCAGAGATGGTTGGAGCAACGCTCATAGAAACAACGTTCAAGATAGTTACTTTGCTGTCAGTATCACGCACTAGTCCAATGGCGGCTTTAATAGCGCGCATTGCATGTTTTGAGCCATCGAATGGAACTAAGATATTTTTGTATTCCATAATTACCCCTCTCGTTTAGGCTGGTTACATCCTATCATGTGCGACATTTGCTTGGGGAGTAGGAATATATTCAATTATTCCTGAATGAATCGCTTAATTACTTCAAAAAGCAAATCTATATGATCTGGGCGGCTATTGAGTGCAGGAATATAGGTAACGTCAGCCTTGGAGCCATTCGCTTGACAGCGCTCTTCAAAATAATTCTTAGCAACTAAAGCAATATCATAGAGAGATTCAAGGCAGTCAGCAGCAAATCCTGGTGTCACCAGAGCAACGCGGTTGACGCCTTTATCAGCCCATGTAGAAAGTACGGTTTTGGGGTGAGGAGCTGCCCACGCGCGTGAATCTTCAAAACGAGAATGATATGCAATAGCCCAGTCATCCGAAGAAAGACCGAGTAATTGTGCGGTTTGGCTGAGCGATTCTTGTGTTTCTTCCAGGTAGGTATCTCCTGCTTCTATATCCCCAAGAGGTACGGAATGAAGCGAAAATAAAATCTTGCTGCCAGGTTTCCAGCTCCAAGTATCACTAATGGATTGGGCGAGTGCTTTCCAATAAAGGGGGTTGTTCGCGTATCCTTCTATGACACCAGCGTTTTTAGGTGAGGGCACAACTGTTAGAAACTTTTCTTTGCAGGTGCCTACCGTACAGGTGGCTGTTTGGGGAAAAAGCGGAAAGCCCACAAATGAAGTGCATCCTTGGTTGGAAAGCGATTCAAGCGCTTCTTCGATTGAAGGTTTGCCGTAGCGCATGCCTACTTCGGCAACGATAGGTAAATGTTTTGCTGCAAAGCGATCGTTTAGCGCATCTCTTTGTGCGTAGCTTTCTACTAAAAGTGGAGCGCCTTTGTCGGTCCAGATCTTCTTATAGCGTGGCGCAGTTTTCTTGGGACGATTTCGCGCGATAAAACCATGAAGTATTGGAAGCCAAATTGCATGGGGAACGCGAATGATGTTTTTATCTGACAAAAATTCAATGAGATAAGGGCGAATATCACAAGGGTCGGGTGACGCTGGGGATCCAGTGTTAATTAAAACCACACCTGTTTTGCGCTCGCCTATTTTTTGTTCAGATTCTTCCATAATCTGGACTATATCAAAGTGTGTTTTGTATTTTCTGGAAATAGAAGACAGGCTTTGTAAGATGCCGAATAAACCATGTATACGGCATGGATATACTCTGCCAGTCCGCGCTACAATGATTCTTTAACCAACCGCGATTCGATGCTTAGTATTCAAGGAGTTTTGTGCGATGGCCTTTTTGTTTGGCTGCGAGAATGTGCATTTTGAATATCCCACCAAAACCGTTTTTGAGTCAGTTTCTCTTGGAGTAAACGATGGCGATTGTATTGGGGTAGTTGGTCGCAATGGCGATGGAAAATCCACCTTGTTAGGACTTTTCGACGGGACTATTGAGCCCGATGAAGGGCGCGTGGTGCGTACAGGGGGAGTGCGGTTTGCTTCCCTTCATCAAGGGGATACCTTAGCCGATGCGCAAACAGTTGGCTGGAACATTGTGGGTACTATGCCTGAATACGAATGGGCATCGGACGCGAATATTCGTCAGATTATTGAAGGATTGTTAGAAGACATTGCTTGGGACGCGCCCGTAAGTACGCTTTCGGGTGGACAGCGCAGGCGTGTTGATCTTGCGCGTGTTCTGGTGGCGGATGCTGATGTTCTTTTGCTGGACGAGCCTACCAATCATCTTGATGTAGTGGCTATCGACTGGTTGGCGAAACATTTGCGTCGTCGTTTTGCGCGCAAGGACGGTGCTTTGGTGGTGGTAACGCACGATCGTTGGTTTTTGGATGAAGTGTGCGATCGAATGTGGGAAGTGCATGATGCACTGGTGGAGCCGTTTGAAGGAGGCTATTCCGCCTATATTTTGCAACGGGTTGAGCGGCAACGCCAGGCGGAATTAGCGGAACAGAAACGTCAAAACCTGATGCGTCGAGAGTTAGCATGGCTTTCTCGTGGTGCTCGTGCTCGTTCAACGAAGCCTAAATTCCATGTGGAAACAGCGCAGGCACTTATTGCTGAAGAGCCTCCGCTGCGTAATTCGGTGGAATTAAAACGAGCGGCAATTTCTCGTTTAGGAAAGCAATGCGTCAACGTAGAAAATGTAAGTTTCTCGTACGGAGATCATAAGGTTATAGACGATGTTACGTGGCTTATTGGACCTGGTGATAGATACGGGCTTTTTGGAGCGAACGGCGTCGGCAAATCTACATTGCTTGATATTGTTCAAGGTAAGCTGCTGCCGCAGACAGGCAGAGTGAAAATTGGCAAAACCGTTAAGTTTGCATTCTTATCTCAGAAGCTTGAAGAATTAAATCCGCTTGGATCCGATAGGGTTCGTGAAGTGCTTTCCCGCTATAAAAGTCGCTATGTTATTGACGGTAAGGAAGTAAGTCCGGCTACGTTATTGGAATCTCTCGGGTTTACGTCGGCGCATCTTAATATGCCCGTAAATACGTTATCAGGCGGACAAAAACGCCGTCTTCAATTGATGCTTATCTTGCTTGATTCCCCTAATGTTTTGATTCTTGACGAACCAAGCAACGACCTTGATACCGATATGCTCGTTGCGGTAGAAAACGTTCTAGATACGTGGCCTGGCACGTTGATTTTGGTAAGTCACGATCGCTATTTGATGGAGCGAGTGACCGATAATCAATTTGCTCTTATTGGTGGTAAGGTCGTTCATGTGCCTCGTGGAGTGGATGAATATCTTGAGTTGCTTGATGAATACAAGAAAGAAGGCATTGCAGGAAGGTTGAATGACGGCACGGCAGGCGCCAGAACCAGTGTTGGCAGTTCGGCAGGCGCCAGAACCGGCGTTGGTGGCAAGGCGGACGAGCTTGATTCGCCCCAGAGTCCTCTTTCTGCAGCGCAAGTTCGCGATATTCGTAAGAAACTTCAATCTCTTGAAAGAAAAATGAATACTGCACAGCGCAAAGTGGATGAAGCAAAAGAGGCCTTGCAAGGCGTGGACCCTTATGACTATCAAGCTCTTGGTGAAGCGCAGGGCAAGGTGAACGAATGCGAAGAAAAACTCGCGGCATTAGAAGAGGAATGGCTAGATACGGCAGCTCTTCTTGAAGAATAACTTTCTTGTGCGGTGAAGTTGCTTCAATGATAGTGGTTTTATAAAGTCGTCTTGCGCGAAGAATAACTTTCTTATTCGGAAGCCTTGCGGTAAAGTTTTCAAAGTGAAGAGGAACACCCCAGAAAGGGCATCATGGAACTAGTCAGTAGGATTACTGGAGCTACAAGGCTCATGGGAGTAATTGGAGCGTCGTTGGAGCATTCCAGTTCGCCAGAAATTCATAATGCGGTTTTCGAAAAACTGGGCTGGGATTATGCGTATGCGACTACCACGATGCAGCCGATAATCAAAACGGCAAACCATACGGTGTTGTATGCGTATGTGCCGCTTGGGGTAGCGGAGCAAGATCTGGAATCAGCAGTTCGTGGTTTAGAGGCGCTTGGCTTCTTGGGTTATAACGTTGCCGCTCCTCACAAGAAACGCATTCTGCCCTATTTGCATGAAGTATCGCGTGTGGCAGAAATTATGGGTGCCGTAAACACCGTTGTTATTCAGGGCGGTCGTTCGCTGGGTGACAATGCTGACGGCGCCGCATTTATGCGCAATTTGGTGCTCAACGGAGTAAATATTCTGGGAAAGAAAATCACTGTGTTAGGTGCTGGCGGTGCTGCATCGGCAGTTATCGTACAGGCAGCGCTTGATGGGGTAGCTCAGATTGACGTGTTTAATCGTGACGACTCGTATGTAAAAGGCGGTAAAGCGCTTATTGAACGTTTGCGCGAAGCATCTGATTGTGAAGTCACCTTATATGATTTAGCGGACACCGATCAGCTGCGTAAATCTATTTCCGAATCAGCTCTTCTACTTAATGCAACAGTTGTTGGTTCTCCTGATGAGCCGGGTTGTTTAGTGGATGAATCGCTGATCACTCCTGATCTTATTGTTGCTGATATGGTTTACGCTCCGCGTGAAACGGAGTTGCTGGCTCGCGCAAAGGCAAAGGGAAATAAAACCATTGATGGTGTTGGTGTGTTCTTGCAACAAGCCGCTATTGGTGAGCGTTTGTGGGTCGGTCGCGAAATGCCACTTGATTATGTGCGCGAGCGCTTCTTCTCGGAATAGAGGTTAAAGTTCTGGCGGAGGAAGTAGGATTCGAAATCTTTGCGCGGCAAAGATTTCATGACCTCAGGCTATCGCCTTCGGCCCTAAACAGCCCACTGGGCTGTTTACACCTCATCGGTTCGAATCCTACTAAGGTAAAAGTGCAGAAACAAAAAAGCGTACGCATTTCTGCGCACGCTTGTAACTTTCTGGCGGAGGAAGTAGGATTCGAACCCACGGTGCCTCTCGGCACAACGGTTTTCAAGACCGCCGCATTCGTCCGCTCTGCCATTCCTCCGTTTTTAGCACGAACTAGGATACCATATTTGCAAGCAATTCGGTAATGAATATCCTATGATGGTTTGAATAAAACTAAAAAGGCGGATAATTCCGCGGAATCTGTACGCACTTAAGAAGTGGATCATTCACAGCAGGAAGTAGCTTGTATGCAACAGGAAACAACTAGTACACAGCAAGAAAAGGATGCTTACTTTATGGGTCTTGCGCTAGAGCAGGCAAAGATTGCAGGAGAGCAGGATGAGGTGCCTATAGGTGCTGTTGTTGTGTATGGAGACCACGTTATTGCACAAGGCTACAATCGTCGCGAAATAGATAATGATCCTGCAGGGCATGCGGAATTCATTGCTCTAAAAAAAGCGTCGGAGCACTTGGGGGCTTGGCGTCTCTCGGGGTGCACGGTGTATGTAACACTTGAGCCTTGTTTAATGTGTGCGGGGCTTATGTATCAGGCGCGTATTGATCGCTGCGTTTATGGTGCGGCTGATCCCAAAGCGGGAGCTTTAGGGTCTCTATATTCTATTAACGCTGATGATCGGCTTAATCATATTTTTGAGGTCACTGCTGGAGTGCGCAGCGAAGAAAGCGCCAATCTTTTGCAAACCTTCTTTCGTGAAAAACGTCAACGTAACAAAGAGCGAAGGAAACAGGCGCAAGAGGTCGAAACTGGCTATCATAAAAACGAAGCCTAGTAAGTAGCTCAAAAGTTCTAGCACCACAGAAGTCTAACAACACAGAAGAGAAACTGTGTATCATGAAAGCAAAACTGCGTGTCACGAAATGACATCTCAATTATGAAACAACATCCAAAGAGAGGTTGAGCCAGTGAAGAATTACGTGAAGCTTATTTCTCCTGCTAAGGTGAATTTAGTTTTGGCAGTGGGCGAAAAACGTAAAGATGGCTTCCATGAGGTAAATACCATTATGCACTCGCTAGCATTGCATGATTCACTTATCATGCGTCGTTTCGAAGAAGATGAAGCGCAGGGCTTAAAAGTGGTTTTACGCTGCGAAACATCGGGAGATATTGATCCTCTAGATGTACCAGCAGAAGACAACATTGCCTATCGTGCTGTTGTGGAACTTGCAAAAGAACTCGGTCGAGCAGAAAACGAAACCATTCATATGTCGCTTTCTAAGGTTATTCCTGCTCAGGCTGGTCTTGGTGGTGGATCTTCGAATGCGGCAGCTGCTTTGTTAGGTGCCGCTGCGCTTTGGGGAATAGACTCAAACGATGAACGTATTTTTGCTGTTGCTTCTAGGTTAGGCGCCGATGTCGCTTTCTTTTTAAAGGGCGGCTGCGCCTATTTATCTGGCAGGGGCGAAATATTTGAATCTAGCCTTAAGCCTCGTCGTGGATTTGCTCTCCTTGTCCGACCCTCAGCGGGTGTATCCACTGCAAAGGCGTATGCTGCGTTTGATGAAAACCCAAACTACCCTACGCAAGAGTTTCTTGATTTACTTGCGCAACATACTTCAGGTTCAGAGGTAGAGCTTTGGAACAATCTGACTGATGCTGCTTGCCAGGTTACCCCTGAAGTGAAAGAGGTTATAGATTGGGCAAACAGTATGCCTCAGACGCAAAACGTATTACTGTGCGGAAGTGGTTCAGCGGTTTGTATTCTGTGCGATACCTATCAAGATGCGTATGCCTGTTCACTTGATGCGTTTAAGCGCGAATGGTGGAGCAGGATTACTTCATTTGCGCCTGTTGGCGTTGCAATGGTTGAATCGTACTGAGCGTGTTTAGCGTAAAAAAGTAAGAGTCAACAAGTGAAGTACTAATTCCCGTGAGTAAGGAATCTCCTATGGAAATCGTTCTTATAGTTCTTCTCGTTGTGATTGTTGTATTGGTTATTGCAGTAATTGCCCTTTATAACAATCTTATCCAATTGCGTAATCGTGTAGACAACGCTTGGGCTCAAGTGGATGTGCAGCTACAGCGCAGATTGGATCTTATTCCTAATTTGGTCGAAACGGTAAAAGGATATGCCGGACATGAAAACGATACGTTGCGTCAGGTAACCCAGGCACGTAGTGCGGTAGCGGATGCAGGGTCTCCTCTTGCTCGTATGCAGGCAGACTCCATGTTGACTAATGCTCTTAAAAGCTTGTTTGCTGTTGCAGAGGCTTATCCCGATTTAAAGGCGAACGCCAATTTCCAGCAGTTGCAAACTGAACTTGCCGCGACCGAAGACAAAATTAGCTATATGCGTCAAAGCTACAACGACGTGGTTATGTTATATAACAATGCAATTCAGACTTTCCCTGGCATGTTGGTAGCGGGGCTGTTCCGTTTCGATAAACGCGAAAGCTTCGATGCCCAGGCATCCGCGGAGGAAGTGCCAAAGGTTTCGTTCTAGCATAAGTGCAAGTGCTAGATAAATTGGAAAAAGACCCCAGGATGTTCAAATGATTTTTAATGCATTTTTAGTAGGGTGCGGTGGTTTTATTGGCGCTGCATTACGCTATATCTGTTCGCAATTGCTAGGAGGGGTTCCTACTGGTGCTTTTCCGTTTGCGACGTTTGCTATTAATCTTGGAGGTTCTTTTTTAATTGGCGTAATGTCAGTGTTATTGCCGGCGGTGTTTTCTGACAGCAAACAGCCGCTCTTGTTTATTTCAACAGGAATTTTGGGTGGGTTTACCACGTTTTCTACCTTCAGTCTAGAAACTTTTGGCCTCTTAGAAGAATCGCGCTATGCCGTGGCAGGAGCTTATGTGCTAGGCTCGGTAGCGGCTTGTATCGTAGGGGTATGTTTAGGACGAATGCTTGCTCGCGCTCTTGTGGGGCAGTCTTAAAATGTTTTTCGTCTTTGAGGTAATAAGGCGCGAAACTTTCGAGTCGCGAGAAAGTTGAAACGATGAGAAATGTTGAAGTAAGAATTGCTAGCAGCAAAATCTTTTGAGTTATATGCCAAAAGATTGCAAAATTTGAAAATGCAATAAAAAAGCGGTTTAACCAGGTGAAAGTGGTAAACCGCTTAAAATTGTAAGTGGCGGAGAGCTGGGGATTCGAACCCCAGATACGCTTTTGGCGTATACTCGCTTAGCAGGCGAGCACCTTCGGCCTCTCGGTCAGCTCTCCATTGACGATGCGACTTGATATGATAACCTGCCCAGGCCTTTCTTGCAAGGAGAAGAGCAGTGCAAAACCACGCTTTTTACAAAACAAATAGGTTAATTATCCAGAATGAACCACAAAAGAGTGTTTTCGCTAGGCCAGACACTCAGTCCAGAGCCTTATCTGATAGCGAAATCCCGTCTATTGTTTCGGTCTCGATAAAGGCTATACCCCCGACCGACGTTGTAGCCTTGTCTGATATTACAGTCTCGAGTAAGGCTGCACCCTCGTTTGACGTTGCAGTCTTGTCTGATGCTGCGGTCTTGTCTGAGGCTGGTGCTCCATCTAGCGCTGCGGCCTTGTCGAGCGGTGAAGTATCGAAATTCGTGGCACTTTTTTTAGCGTTAGTTGCTTTTGTTTTCTCAATCGCATGTTTTATGCCTCACACCGCACTCGCGAAAAGCTACAGCATGCCTAACGTGACCATTGATGCGCAGGTGGAAGAAAATGGCGATTTACTTGTAACAGAAAAGCGCGAATTCGATTTCGATGGTTCGTTTACTGCGGTTTGGTGGAATTACAATGATCTCCCAGAAGGCGCTAGCATTACCATTAATTCTGTTCGCGCGGCTCACGTAAACGACTCCGGAGACATTCAGGGCGAATGGGCCCCACTTTCGAGCGTGCCTTTCCAGCTTGCTTGGCGTGATGCAGGCGGTCCCGGAAAAACAGTCTACTCTTTCGACGAGGCTCAAAATGCCATATATGTATTCTTTGATGAATCCGATTCAAAGGTCACTTTTGAGTTGAATTACGTGGTTAAAGATGCCGTTCAAGCGTATTCCGATGTAGGGGAGCTTTACTGGCAATTTGTAGGAAGTCAATGGGAGGAATCTAGCTCGAATGTTTCTCTTACCGTGACGTTGCCTGTCCCTTCGAATGTGGTAGTAAAACCTGGCGAAACCATTCGCGCGTGGGGGCATGGTCCTCTTGATGCCACGGTAAACATAGCCAACGATGGCACGGTGACCTATGAAGTTCCCCATGTTGATGCGGGCTCTTACGCTGAAGCTCGAATTGTATTTCCAACTGAATGGTTAACCGGAATAATTTCAAGCGACAATAACGCTCATTTTTCTACCGCCCATCTTGAAACTGCGTTAAATGAAGAGCGCACTTGGTCTGATCGCGCTAATGCGCAGCGCGCAGCGTCGCTCGGGGTTATACTTGCGGTGGTTTTAGGCTGCTTGCTTCTGTTGGTCTGGGCACTTCGTTCATTTATTCGTTATGGCAAAGAATTGCAGCCTCAGGTGCATGATGAGTATTGGCGTGATGTCCCGGTTAAGGGCGAACATCCTGCAGTAATTGGACGCCTCTGCCGTTTTAACAAAGAAGACGCCGCAGATTTTACGGCGACCATTATGCATTTGGCTAACGAAGGCGCGCTTCTTATCAATAAAGGTTCTTATCAGATCGATGGCACTTTCCGCGATAAAACCGTAGAGGACTACTATCTCACTCGCGTGCCCGAAATTGAATTAAAGCTTAATAGCGAAATTGATCGTCAGGCTATGAAATTTCTTTTCGATACCGTAGCGGAGGGTCAGTCCTCTCTTTGGTTAGGGACTATTACAGAATATGCGAAAGAACATCCGCAAAGGTTTAGCGATGAAATGACGCGTTGGCAGGGGACAGTTTCTGCTCATGTAAACGCGGGGGAATATCTCGAAAGCTATTCAACGGTAAAACGCACCCGAATGGCTTCGATAGGCGTTGTTCTAATAGTAGCGTGTGTCATAGTCGCTTTCTTGTTTAGTAATCCACTGGTTTTAATTCCTGGAATAGTTACCAGTATTGTTTTGATGGTGGTATCGCGCTTTATGGATCGCCGCACCCAAAAAGGTGCTGATGCGTATGCACGCTGCGAAGCATTAAAAAAGTGGCTTACCGAATTTTCTGCACTCAATGAACGTCCACCATTGGATGTGAAAGTCTGGGGTGAATTTATGGTCTATGCCCTCATATTTGGAGTTGCGGAAAAAGCGATGGAAGAATTAGCTAAGGCGGTTCCTGAAGTTGGTGTGGGTAATTACTCTGCTATGGGATTGCATGATAGTACCCCTTGGTGGATTTGGTATAGCGCAGGCTATCACACCTCAAACTTGCCCGATGTGGGAACTATGCTGCAGAGCACCATTTCAAATTCAGTTGCTAGCAGTATTTCTGCTGTTTCGGGCAATTTTTCGTCTGGCGCTGGTATAGGAGGCGGTTTCTCTGGTGGTGGAGGCGGTGGCTTCGGCGGAGGCGGTGGCGCTCGTTAAGGAGTGCTGCAGGTAGTGCTGCAGGTGCGCACATACTTAGCTATAATATGCCGCTGTGATTGCTTTATCCAACATACCAACGGGGGTCTACAAGGCGCTTCTTGTTCTTGCTACCGTTATTTGGGGCTACAGCTTTGTAGTTATGAAGCATGTGGTGGATGTAGTTCCGCCTGCACTGCTTCTTGGCGTGCGATTTACCTTGGCGGGACTTCTTTTATTGATCATTTTGCATAAGCGGGTAAAGAAGCACTTCTCTTGGAATATGGTGGCGTGTGGTGCTGCTCTGGCTCTGTTTGACTTCTCTGCGTTTTTAACACAGACCATTGGTCTGCAATACACTACGCCTGGTATTAATGCCTTTCTTACGGCAACCTATTGCGTAATTGTGCCGTTTGCCTGGTGGGCAGTGGCGCACAAACGTCCATCAATTTGCAATGTAGGTGCCGCAGTTATTGCGGTAATCGGTATTTGGTTGGTTGCGGTTACTACTTCTGGAGAAACACTCACATTGGGTTTTGGCGAAGGTTTAACACAAATATGTGCAGTACTGTTTGCCATTCATATTGTGTTGGTGTCGCGTTTTTCAAAAACTCGCGATGTATTGGTACTTACCGTTTTCCAATTCATATTTGAAGGCCTGTTCGGGCTTTGCGTTGGAGCCGTTTTTGAAACTCCGCCTGCTCTTTGTCTTATTACCCCTGAAGTAGTGGGGCAGATGGCGTTTTTGATCATCTTTGCTTCGGTGGTGGCATTCGGCATTCAGAATGTATCGCTGGCATATGTTCCTCCTGCTCAAGCTTCATTGTTCTTAAGCTTGGAGTCGGTGTTTGGTGTAATCTTTTCTGTGCTGCTTTATGGCGAAGTTGTTACTGCCCGTTTGCTGCTAGGCTTCACTCTTATTTTTGCCGCCATCCTAGTGAATGAAATCCTTGCTCCGAGGCTTGAAGCCAAACGTGCTATAGTGAAGGTTAAACGTAAAAAATGGAAGGAGGACGAAGGAGATGTCTAACAATTTAGACAACGTCGTCCTGATTGGTATGCCAGGTGCTGGTAAATCAACGCTTGGTGTAGTTCTCGCAAAAATATTGGGCTACGAATTCATTGACGCCGACTTGCTTATTCAAAGCAAGCTTGATAAAACCTTGCAGAAAATTATTGATGCCTGTGGGCCTGATGGTTTTATTGAAGTTGAAAACGAAGTGTTGTGCACTTTAAACGCTAGCCATGCGGTGGTTGCTACAGGTGGCTCTGCGGTATATTCCGATGAAGCTATGAATCATTTGAAGTCCATTGGCACCGTGGTATATCTTCGCGTTTCTTATGAAGAACTGGAAAGCCGTTTGGGTGGCTTGCATGAGCGCGGTGTCGTCATGAAAAGTGGTATGGGCATGAGTTTGTCCGATCTGTACGAAGAGCGCCGTCCTCTGTACGAAAAGTATGCAGACCTTACCATTGATATCGATGGTTTGTCTGTTCGCGATGCTGCTCGCCGTCTCGTTGATCAGCTTTCTATGCTGTAAGAATTAAGGAGAATCTCGTGTCTGCTACACCCCAGAATTCTATGCCAGAAAAGAATACCAATGTTTGGTCGACCAAGCAGATGGTTATTATGGCTTTGATGTGTGCAATTGGTGCATTGCTTTCCTTTGTTGAATTCCCGCTTTTGCCAGGTGTTACATGGCTGAAGTTTGATGCCTCCAATATGCCTGCCATGGTAGTTGGTTTTGGCTTTGGTCCTGGTGCGGGTGTTGCGGTTGGTATCGTAATCGCGGTAATTCATGGTTTGCTAATGGCGGACTTTACGGGCGCCTTGATGAATATCTTGTGTGTTACCTGCTTCGTGCTACCTGCGGCTATTATGTACCACAAAAAGCGCACCTATCCTGTAGCTATTGTCGGCTTACTTATTAGTGTTGTTGCTGCAACACTGGCAGCTATTGTGGGTAATTTAATTTTGACCCCTATGTGGCTAGGCGTTCCGCTCGATGCAGTAATTGCAATGATTATTCCTATTTTGATTCCGTTTAATTTGCTCAAGGGCATTATTAATGCTGTTTTGACCTTGATCATTTATAAATCAATTTCCAACTTGATTACTCCTAAGAAAGACCAGGTGAAGGGTCGTTAAATGATCTCCTTTTCCGATGTCTCTTTTACCTATACTGGCAATACGTACGTACTTTCTGACCTTTCTCTTTCTATAGAGAAGGGCCAGTTTGTTTGCGTGTTAGGAGCCAATGGTTCAGGGAAGTCTACTTTTTCGAAGTTGATCAATGCTTTGCTGGTTCCTGATAAGGGTACGGTTGAAGTTGATGGATACGATACCAGCGAGCCGTCAAACACCTATGTAATTCGCAGCAATGCAGGTATGGTATTTCAAAATCCTGACGATCAAATTGTAGCAAGCCTTGTTGAAAATGATGTTGCTTTCGGTCCAGAAAATTTAGGGATTGAAAACCCTGAATTGCGCCAGCGTGTTGATAAAGCGCTAAAACAGGTTGGATTGCAAATGTCAGGCAAGCGAGAAACAACAGCACTTTCGGGTGGTCAGAAGCAGCGCGTTGCTATTGCGGGTGTGCTTGCCATGGAACCTTCTATCTTGGTTTTAGACGAAGCGTCCGCCATGTTGGATCCACGGGGTCGTCGCGGTCTGATGCGCGTATGTAAAGAACTTCACGATCAAGGTTTGACGATCATAATGATTACGCATTTTATGGAAGAAGCTGCTGAGGCTGATCGCGTTATCGTTATGGAAGACGGGCGTTGCGTTTTGGACGGAACACCAGAAGAAGTACTTACGCAAGATGATGTTTTGCGTGGTTTTAATTTGGATATTCCTTTTGCGGCTCAAATGTCGCGTTTGCTCCAAGATCGGGGCTTTGGTCTTGGAACTCATATTGAAACTACATCGCTGAAGGAGGAATTGTGTCGATTGCGTTCGAACAAGTAAGCTTCAGCTATGTTCCTTTGACAAAGCGTCAGAAAAAAGCCGGTGAACAGCAAAAATATGCTTTACGCAATGTTTCCTTTGAATTGCATGATGGGGAATTTCTAGCAATTGCCGGACATACTGGTTCTGGTAAATCTACATTGGTGCAGCATTTAAATGGGCTAGCTAATCCTACTGAGGGAAAAGTTCTTTGGAACGGGCAGGATTTGGCTGACAAGAAAGTTGCTACTCAGGCTCGCGGCGATATTGGCGTGGTGTTTCAGTATCCTGAACATCAGCTTTTTGCTACGAGTGTTGCTGAAGATGTGGCGTTTGGCCCCCGAAATTTGGGCTTGAGTTCCGACGAAGTTGATGCTCGTGTGCGAGAAGCGCTTGATATTGTACATCTGAATTACGAAGAGCTTGCCAATCGCTCTCCTTTCGAATTGTCGGGCGGTCAGCAGCGTCGTGTTGCTTTTGCTGGTGTTTTGGCTATGCGTCCTACCACTTTGGTGTTTGACGAGCCTGTGGCGGGCTTAGATCCTGCTTCTCGTTCCGATTTTCTGTCGTTGATTGAAGATTTACACACTAAGCATGGACTTACGGTTGTTATGGTTTCGCATAACATGAACGATATTGCTCGCTTGGCGGATCGTCTGCTTGTTATGCATGAAGGCGAAATAGCGTTTCTGGGTACACCTGAAGATATTTTTACGCATCATGGACCAGAACTTCGAAAAATAGGTTTAGGTATTCCTCATGCGCAGCGTTTATCCAATGAATTGCGTGAACTTGGTTTTCAGCTTCCAGAAAAACTGTATAGCCCAGAATTATTAGCGGACGAAATTGCAAAGCTACTGAGCTGTGATACCGCTACCGAAAACGACAAAAAAGAGGAGCATTAGTCATGGCGCTCTTCGATATTCAGACCGTTTTCGGTCGCTACATTTCTAAAGATTCCGTAGTTCATCGCATGGATCCTCGGGCTAAGCTTTTGCTTGCTTTGCTTTTTATGGTGATGGTGTTTGCGGCTGGATCGTACGTATCGCTTGCGGTTGCTGCTGTATTCACGGCAGGCATGTTTGCCTTTGCGCGTATTTCGGTACGTCAAGCATTCGTCTCCATTGCGCCTCTTGCTATCTTGGTAATATTTACCGCTCTTTTGAATATCTTTTTTGTTCAAGGTGGGGAAGTTTATTTCCAGTTTTGGATCGTTTGCATTAGTCAGGGTGGTTTAGAGCAAGCGCTTTTTATTGCTATTCGCCTGACTATGCTTTTGCTTGGTGTAAGTTTGCTTACCTTGGCTACTACGACGCTTGATTTAACTGATGCTTTTGAACATCTGTTGAAGCCTTTTTCTCGATTTGGTTTGCCAGCACATGAGCTTTCAATGATTCTGGGCATTGCTTTGCGTTTCTTGCCTCAATTTGCTATTGAATTACGCACGATATATCGCGCTCAGCTAAGTCGCGGTGCGAACTTTAGTACCAGCACCAAAAGTACGCTTCAATTAATGGTGTCGCTCATTGTGCCGTTATTTACCAGCGCATTTCGCCATGCAGAAACGCTTTCTTTGGCAATGGATGCGCGTTGCTATCATGGCGGAGAGAACCGTACTCGTTTGAAGGAATTAACCTATTCAAAACGTGATTTCGGCGGTTTAATGTATTTGCTTTGCGGAACAGCGTTAGTTATCGTAACCGATGTGTTATTGCGATACCTTGGCGTACGGTAAATTGCTTCTGGTGTGTTGTAAATCGACAGCGGTATGTCAGAATTGATCTTGACGTGCTACAAGTTGTTCTTATTTTGATACATCAAGAATTGCTTTACCTTTTGATGTGTAGCGAGTTGTTCTAATTTTGATGCATCGCAAGTCACTTTTGCGATGCAGCCTTTGAAGAAGGGGATGGGTTTAATGGATGAATTGATTGAATATCTTACTTCTGTTCCTGCTTGGTATTTAGCAACCTGTGAAGGCGATCAGCCTCATGTTCGTCCCTTTAGCTTCGTTATGCGTGAGGGCGAAAAGCTTTGGTTCTGCACTGCGACCAATAAAGACGTTTATGAACAGCTGGTAGCAAACCCAAAATTCGAACTTTCGGCTTGGAAGCCAGGTCGTGGGTGGGTCATTCTTACGGGTGTTGCAAGTATGGTTGACACTGCCGGTGATGACGTTCGCAGAGCTGGTTATGAACATATGACGGCATTGGGTGAAACCTACGAGGATTTTGATGATCCTCGCCTGACGTTCTTCTCGTTAGCAGAAGGTAAAGCAAAAATTGCCGATATCGATGGAAGTGAACGAGAAATAGTTCTTTAGGTTCCTAAAGACCGTCTCTGTTTATGCTTAAGTCAATAATAAGGCACAGAGGAAAAAGATAACTAGTGAGCAGCTTATCGGAAAAGAAATAAAATGGCGCCCCCGAGAGGACTCGAACCTCCGACGCACGGTTTAGGAAACCGACGCTCTATCCACTGAGCTACGCAAGCAAATTCTGCGACCAATCAGGTGTACAGGAGAATTTCTTCTCCGATACAGTATCATAACACAATCGCCGGCGGGGGACAACCTTGAAACTGCAAAAATCCCCATCTTCCGCTGCCGGCTGCGGGAGATGGGGCGGATTGCATTTTTCCGGAGAGAAAGCGCCGATGTCACGGATGTCAGACATCCTGCTGCCCCGTCTGCGGAATTTCGCTCTCCGGAAGCTGGATACCGTCGATGACATCTTCTCCGAAAAACAGCA
>URMQ01000023.1 GCA_900548955.1 uncultured Eggerthella sp.
TGTGGCACTTGTTTTAAAGCACACTATGTTTAAAGGCGAACCAGTACCTTTTGTTATGGAACTACCTAATTATCGAATGCCGTCTTTAGGTAATATGCTTCGTTTGGTGTGGGAAAAAGCTAAAGACTTTTTAACAAGGGCATTTACTATTATTTTCTTGGCGTCAGTTGTAATTTGGTTCTTGCAAACCTTTGATGTTCGTTTCAATGTGGTGGCAGATTCTGCCGATAGCTTATTGGCGCTTTTGGGTGGATGCATTGCTCCTGTTTTTGCTCCATTAGGCTTTGGAGATTGGCAAGCTTCCACTGCTTTGATCACTGGCTTTGCTGCAAAAGAAAGCGTAGTAAGTACGTTGACGGTATTGCTTGGTGGATCCGCTGCGGCACTTGCTTCTATGTTTACTCCTCTTACTGCTTTCACGTTTTTGGTCTTTGCTCTTTTATATACACCGTGTGTTGCTGCTATTGCTGCGGTAAGAAACGAACTAGGCGGCAAACGTGCTATTGGAGTAGTGATTATGCAATGTGTGGTTGCCTGGGTAGTGGCGTTTATTGTTCACGCTATTGGTCTTGCTCTTGGCTTAGGTTAGTGTGCGCCTTGTGTTGTTCTTTTGTATCCGTGCAAACGGCTAGCATGACACGGGTGAGGGAGTTCTTATAAAAAGAGGCTGCCTGATTGAGGAGCGTTTTGCCCGTGAGCTTTTAAGTGTTCTTTATATTTCTGATAATTTGACTCGCAAGGGAGCAAATCATAGGGCATGCAGCGCTTGATCATGTAGAAGAGTGCTAACAAGGGGAAGGCAATAAAGCTTACTTGCAGCGCTCCTGCGATCACCACAAGCCGTAATCCGTAAAATACCATTCGCAGTATTCCGGATCGAGGCGCTGTTTCAAAGGACATTCGAACAAACTTCCCTCCTAACGTGCTGCCATGATGCAACCAAGGAAACACTCCTTGAGTGAAAAGGAAAGCAAGACAACCTACTACTAATGAAACGTTTGTTGCTGCAGTTACTCCGTTGTTGCTATCAAATCCAAGAAGCGCATAGGCAACTTGCACTCCAACCCCTGCTGCAGTGGAAAGCGTAACAACAAAGGTCATATCGAGGCAAAATGCTATAACGCGTCGAACGAAGCCTGGATTATGGGTAAGCGTTTTTTCCTGAACTATTCGGGATGGTAGTACTTTTTCGGAGGCAAGATAGAGTGCCCATCCCAATGCGGTACCTGAAGTATTCCAGAGAAGATCGCATACATCAAAAGTGCGGTAGGAATAGGGGTAGAGGAAGAAGAGTCCCGTTAATTGTGCTATTTCAATAAGGAGGGAAATAACAAGTCCTAAAAAGAGGGAGTGGAATAAAGGCGCACGGAGTAATCTTCCTGCTATAAAACCAAGCGGAACAAAGAAAGCTATGTTAGCGAAAATTTGAGGTATGGCCCCGATACCATCTTTTGCAAGGTCGTTCAAAAAACCAAAAGGATTAAGCTGCGGGGCAATACCGTAGGTAATGCCTAGCCCGCTTTCACCTGAGGGAAGAGGATAAAGGGTAAAACAAACAAGCGAAAGGGCATAAAGAACCGAAAGATAAGCACCTATAACCGTGTTAAGGTGCATTCGTCCATCGCGATGGTAAAGAAGTGCGATTAGGGGCACGCTCAAAACACCAGAGGCGAGTGGCCATAACGCTAAGGCAACGATGAAATTATCGCTGTAATTATTAATAAAATGTGCAATCAGTTCCATGATCTTGCTCCCCGCCTTTTTAACTTTGCTCACTTTTAATTATCCAAATGAACCTGTCAGCAACCTGACAGGCCGCTAAAGCTTTCTCAACAATTGAAGGGGAAGTGAAACGTGGTGGGATTTAGTAATATGCAATAAGCCACACGAAGGGTGGTTCTTTGTTTGCGCATATCAAGTGATAATTCTGCTTAAACTTTAGTCTGAAGCGCGCATCTTTCGAGAAAGTTAGCTGTTTGCAATGGGTACACTAAAACCATCTATGCGCTAGTTTTCAAGGATTTGGAATGGATATTCGTCAACTTACCTATTTTGTTTCGACGTACGAACATAATTCTTTTTCGGCTGCTGCACAGGAATGCTGTGTTACGGTGCAGACTATTTCGAAAGCAATTAGTAACTTGGAACAAGATCTTAATAATGAGCTGTTGTTTGTTCGGAAAAATAATGGCGTAATTCCAACAGAGTTTGGTAGAGCGTTTTATCCAAAGGCAGTCGATGCTTTAAAGTCATTTGATTCAGCAGCGAGCTATATTGATGAATATCATGAACAGCGGCAACCTCATGAAGTTCTAACAATTAAGCTTTGTGTTCCAGACTTTCCGCATAGCAGATCTATTTGTGTGAATATCAATAAACTGTTACAGGTTGTTACTCGAGATATAAAAGTGGAAACTCAGATTGCCACCTTTCCTCAAGGGATTAAAGCGCTCGATAGTCTTGAAGCAGATATGCTGGTTACTCTTGGTGAACCCGATACGAATGCTTATGATGTGGTTCGAGTGGGAGTAATGCCTACTGCTGTTGTTGTTACTGAAAATCACCCTTCGCTTAAGCGAGAATATGTTACTCGCGAAGATCTGGAATCATTCCCTGTGATTTATGCAAACGATTTCGACATGGATCGGTCTGGTTCAATCGTTAATATGTATAAATCAGGGGGGTATGATCTTCATTTGCATAAACCAAAAAATCCCTTCTCTTTTGCATTTACGCTTTTTAAAGATAAAGCTATGTGTTTAGTAATAGGAATTCCTGCTATTGTTCCAGAGGGACTGGGATTGGTTATGAAACAAATTGACCCAAACGATATGCTCCCTGTTCCTATTTGCCTGATAACAAGAAAAGGTTCTAAACCTCAAGGTTATAAGGCAGTTGAAACTTTCCTTCTCAATGATGGTCTCATGAAGGGATTTTCATCGTTTAAATAAGCCTGTATCTTTTTTCTGAAAAGAGGATATTTTAGGGTTTGGTTTGCTACGGCTATTTACAAGTAATGGCGCGTAGTATCTTGCGTGGTTCGTATACAATAGAGAAGGTTTGTGCCCTTGATGTGTTCTGTTGTATAGAATTATGCGTAATCGGACACGATGCGATTGCTTAGAGAATCCATCTTGCAGGCAAGGGCAAAGTCACTTTGTGATACTGGCAAGTGAGGTATGTAATGTCTGAAACTTCTGAAGATAAACGTGCTCCTTTTGGATACTGTACCCAGTGCGGAGAACCTTTACAGGTAAATGCGAAGTTTTGCGTTCATTGCGGTGCTCCCACTACAGACGATCAGGATAATAATGAAAGCAATTCTGATGAAGCTCTGCCAAACTCAAATGATTCCTCATCTGATTTAGCTGAAGGAAATAGTGAGGATGGGGCAACCAATAAGATTTCTGTAGATGAAGTTATTGCTGCTGAGCAGGCAGCTGAGCGCTCCGTTGAAGAGACAAGCCGCATTTCTTCGGTAGCTGATTCTCCTACTGCGCCTCAGTCTGGGTTGATTCAAGATGAGGCCACTACACGTATACCAATCTCAGATCAACCAACCTTGCAGTATCAGGCTGGTCAGGCGAGCCGATCACCTTTTACTCCTGGCAATACCGCCGAATTGCCTGTAAGTGAAACCCTGAAGCAAACAGCTCATCAAGGGGTTTCGTATTCAGCTGAAAACACCTCATCTGAAAAGCAAGGCAGCACAAAGAAGATAGCCCTCGTAGTTGGTGGTGTGGTGATTGCTATTGCTGCTGCATTAGTAATTACGGTATTTGGTTTCGGTTTGGGCTCTCCTGCGCAGGAGCAGGCATCTGATTCAGCTGAGCAAACTCAGGAACAAGCAGAACAGCAAATCGTTGTTGAATTAACTAAGAGTTATTCAACGAAGTTTGCATCGGAAAATTCTGTTACCTATCCAACTTTTAGCTTTAAATATCCTGCTTCTTGGTCGATTACCAATGAATTAATTACGGCTCGCGGTGAAACAGTTGAGCTAACCAGCAGTGATGGTGCGGTTATTACCTACGATCAACGCGCCCAAAGCACCAGTTCTGCCGATTCAGTTTCATTGGACAATATGGAAAAAGTTGCTAACGCTGCTTTTGTTCCTACGGCTGTACAAGGCAGTGATTATTCCGATTTGGGTGACTTTATGGTTGCCAAGGGCGACCTTATTGTTAACGGCCGCAGCCAGGGTATGTGTTATGCGTTGGTTCCTGTGTCTGCAATGCACAGCACCATGGATCTTGATCTTCGTTGTGGGGTTCCTGGTTTTTGGTACGCTTCAACCATAACGTTTACTTGTATTCCTCCTGAGGGTATCAGTGAGCAGACTGAGCAAGAAATAATTGCGATTTTGGCAAGCTTTACAGAATCAAGCGCGGCTCCTGAACCAGAGGATGAAAATACGGACAACAATGATGTGACTACTATTTCAGGCGATTACGTATTGCCCGACAGTAGTTCTCGAACCTATTCTGAGAGTGAACTTAAAGAATTAACCAATTATGAACTCTATATTGCTCGTAATGAAATATTTGCTCGTCATGGTCGTATGTTTAACAATGAGGATTTGCAGGACTATTTTGGCTCCAAATCTTGGTATCATCCATCAGTAAAGGCTGAAGATTTTGACGAGTCCGTCTTTAATTCTCATGAAAAAAAGAATATTGAAACCATGGCAAAGATTGAAAACAGCCGCGGTTCTAAGTTTGTAAGCTAACGAATAGTACTTATTTTTAGCGGTAAACAAGCATCCCTTTAAAGGAGATAGTTAATCATGGATTGCAAAATAACATACGCTTCTCCTTTAGGGGATATGTTACTTACAGCAGATGAGAAGGGACTTACGGGAGCTTGGTTTGTGGGTCAGAAGTACTTTGCAACTCGCTCTTGCGATGCCCATGAAATTTCGCTTGAAGAAAATTGTGATGCATCAGAAATTTCTCGGGTAGATAGTCCCTTTATTCTTACTAGGGCAAAACAGTGGCTTGATCAGTATTTTGCTGGTATTGAACCTAATGAGCAGGTCCCGCTGCATCTTATTGGAACCGATTTTCAGCAAGAAGTCTGGTCTATTCTCTTATCTATTCCGTATGGTGAAACTATTACGTACGGTGATATTGCAAAACGGATAGCAAATAAACGAGGAATTGCTCGAATGTCTGCTCAAGCAGTTGGTGGGGCAGTAGGGCACAATCCTATTTCTATTATTGTTCCCTGCCATCGTGTTTTGGGGTCGGATGGCAGTCTTACAGGGTACGCTGGCGGTATTGAAAGAAAAATTTCCTTGCTGTCCCTAGAGGGGATAGATGTTGCTGCGCTGTGATGCTTTCATGAGCATTTTTGGAATAGAGGTTAAAGCACCTCTTGCAAAAGGCGTATCGAAATAATGCGTAATATCATCAAGGGTAATATTTCGAGAATAACTTTCACCTAAAACAGTAGTTATTCCTCCTGTTGCAAAAGCGATCATAATAATCTCGTCTGGCGTAAGATCTTGTTCAGTAAGTGAAAACGCTTCTAGCCAATAATCAATTATTTGTTTTCTGACATAGTGAGAAAGAATTCCTGATCCTTGAGGACTACATGCAAGTTGTATTTGCCTAAATTCTTTTTGATGTTTTTCCAGTATCACTTTCGCTGCTTCTATATCCGCAGAGCCTTTTTCTATAAACGTCTTGAGTATCTCAAAGGGAAGCGAGTTGTGAATGCAGGTCTGCGCAAGATCTTCAATGTATGAAAAATGATAGTAAAACGTGTTTTTGTTTACGTGAGCAGTTTCCGAAATGCATTTGACCGATATTTCTGAGTACGGTTTTTCGCTTAAAGTTTTCCAGAAGGCATCAATAATTCTTTCTCGAGCGGGGGTTATGTGCGAGTTTTTCTTTGGGCGTGCCATGTAGGTAATCCTTTTCGATAAATTAGTCATTATGACTAATTTACGCCATTTTATTCCCTGGATGCAATTTTTAAGATGAGCTTAAGGACCGAATTGTATCAAGATGGGAGGGGATTAAAATGCTCGATAAGCTTGGTAAAAGGAAGTTTATTATTCCTTTTGTGTTGCCCGTGCTTGTTGTCTGTTTGTTTTCTCTTATGTTCTGCCCTATGGCACAAATGGAGCTTAGAAATTTACCCGTTGCTGTTGTCAATCTTGATGAGGGTATAGAGCTTCCAAGTGGTACTTTGAACATCGGAAGTGAAATAACAGAGGGTCTTGAATCGGGCGAAGGAATTGAAGGCACTTCCGTATCATCGGGTCTCTCTGCTACAGCATCGCAACAAGAAGAGAATGTATCAGGGAAAGAGACATCTGATCAGGGCAGTACCGTAATGCAGGATGCACTTTTGTGGAGCGTTTTAGAGAGCGAAGAGAGTGCAGAATCTGCTTTTGCTAATCACAACTATTACGCTTTAATTGTTATTCCGAAGGATTTCACTCTTTCACAAATAGGATCTCGACTAGATGCCTTTATGGAAAATGCCTCAGAAGCAGCTTCTACAGGGGGATTACAAAGTGCAGGTAGTCTACAGGAAAATGCTCAATTTATGGGTGTAATTGCTCAGCTTAAACAGCAGGCTGCAGAAGTTGAAGACGGAAGTTTGAAGGTATTTATTGACAACGCAAAAAGCCCTCTTATTGCAACGCAGCTTAATTCTGTAATGAACACTCTGTTTACTCAAAAGGGTATTTCTGCAGAGATTTCCGTCGAAAACGATGGCGGATATGAAGTTGATGCAAGCTCGCCAATGTCATCGATAATATCTCAGCAATTAGTTATTATTCCTGCTGTTATTGGCGGATTGATTTGCGCAATACTAATCAGCAGGGTATTTCGTATCGATAATTTAAGCAAAACTAAGGAAACGGCTCAAACTATTGGTAAACAGCTGGTAGTTGCGCTAATTTGCTCGCTTTTGGTGGCATTATGTGCATGGGTACTTGTTAGTGCAATTTGCGGAATTGAGCTTCCATTTACCAATAGCATTTTGTTTGTGTGGCTTTCAACTTTCTGCTTCATCGTGTTGCTGCTTGGTTTTTTGGATATTGCTTTGCCGCTTGGTGTATTGGTGGCGATAACAATTCTTGTATTAGGTAACATGTTGGGAGTATTACCGTACGAAGTATTACAGCCTTTCTGGCAGGATTTTGTATACCCCTGGGTACCGCAGCGCTTCTTTGGAGATGGCGTGCGTGCCGTAATGTATTTGGGCGAGGGCGCAATTAATAGCGCAACTGTTCCTTTGCTGATAGCTGGTGGAATCGGAGTACTTCTTATGCTTATTAAGCTTGGAATTTCTGGCAAATCCAAAACTTTTGAAAACTAAAGTAAAAACAGTTATTAGTAATACAAAACCCAAGCTGCCATAGCGCTAAACATCAAGATGAAAATTAGATGATTCCAGTATTCATTTAATGGTTTACCTATCTTTCGTGGAAGGTGCTGCCACGCTAACCCAATCAGGAGTGTGGTAAGAGGCGTGGCAAGTACCATCCATTGAGGAAACAAAGTAGTACCTGTTAGCACGGCGCAAGTTAGCAACACAACACCAGCATAGGCAGGTATTACAACTGCGCGAGAAAACGTGGATAAAGTATCCTTGGGATTCCCAAGCAAAACACCAATTCCTACTTTGGAGGCAAACGATCTACGAGGTAGATAAGGATGGTGTGTTGCACTGTAAATCAGAGAAAATGCCAAAAGAATAGCGGAAATGAAAAGGAGAACTAACCCAGGTATATTTGTTGCCGCTAGAGGAAGTGTGGCAAAGGCGACTGCATAAGGCAGGCAAGCTAAGGTGCATAACGTGCTACTAAAGTGTGAGTCGAAGAAGTCATCATGACTTTCTGGCAATTCCCGCATTACCAAAGAAAATGATTCTGTTGCATTGTTCACTTCAAGCTTTTCGGATGAAAAATGCAAGAGCATATCACTTGCAAGCATAATCAATGAACCGAGAAGACCAACTACCATCCCGATAAGCAGGATGCTTCCCGTTTCTATCATGGGCGCTCCTTTCGTTCGCTGTATTCAACAAACGTCTTGTGACCCCTCAATGCGCCTGGTTAAAGTATAGAAAAGCGCAGATTGGCTGTACTTATCAGGAAAGCTTTATCAGTGAACGGCGTGAAAGTACCAGGTCATTGGCTTGTCCTGACCAGGTTGTTCTTCGAAATAATTCACCTAGGCTATAAAACTATGCAAAGGTTGAAGTGATTGTATTGATTTGCGGCGTTACAATACGCCATGGAAAGTACTGCACCTGCTAAATATGCAGCTAAGATTACTTACTAAGATTGTTCTTATGGGGATTTATAGAGCAATCAATAGAGGGTTATTGTTTCGTTTTAATGAATGGGGATCTCATGAACGATTTCACTTTTTATTCACCTACCGAATTTGTATTCGGACGTGGCATGACTGATCATGTGGGAGAAAAACTTCAGCCTAAAGGTTATAAGCGCGTATTGCTTGTGTACGGAAAAGGATCGGTCGTTCGCTCTGGCACGCTCGATCGCGTAAAGAAATCACTTGAAGCACAGGGGATTGAATATGCCGATTTAGCAGGTGTTCGTCCAAATCCTGAAGTTAACCAGGTACGTGAAGGCATTGATATTGCTCGTGCTTTTGATGCTGATTGCGTATTAGCTGTTGGTGGCGGTAGTACGATTGATTGTGCTAAAGCAATTTCTATCGGCGTTTATCACGATGGTGATGTGTGGGATTTCTTTAGTGGTAAAGCTACGGCTACTAAGTGTTTGCCGGTATGCTGTGTTCTTACTATTCCAGCAGCGGGTTCGGAAGGGTCCAATTCCTGCGTTATCAGCAATGACGAGATCAACGAAAAGAATGGTTTGGGTAACGAGCTGTTCCGTCCTGTTGTTTCGATCATGGATCCAGAACTTACCTTTACCTTGCCACAATATCAAACGGCAGCTGGCATTACCGATATGATTGCTCATATCTGCGAACGTTATTTCAGTGGTGCACCCGCAGTACCTGCGACCGATAACATTGCCTGTGGTTTGATTCGCGCCATTATTGATTCTGCTGAAAAGTTAGTAGATAACCCACAAGACTATAACGCTCGTGCCAACATCATGTGGGCAGGTACGTTGGCTCATAACGATTTAGCTGGTTGCGGTCGCGCGAAGGGTGGACGCGCTGGTGGTTGGGAGAGCCATGCACTTGAGCATGCGTTATCGGCAATCAATCCAAAGGTTGCCCATGGTGCTGGACTGGCAGTTATTATGCCTGCTTGGATGCGCTATGTGTGGCGTGAAGACCCACAGCGCTTCTTGATCTTTGGTTATGACGTATTTGGTATTGAGCCTAAAGATCAGCTTGATTCTTCAATTGAAGAAGCGGTCGAAAGCATTATTGCTGAACTTCAAGATTTCTTCGCTCGTCAGACGATGCCTACCACATTAGGAGAACTTGGTTTTACCGAGGCTGATGTAGACACGTTGGTTGATATTGTTATTGCAGCTAAAGGCAACCCCTTTGGAGTATTTAAGCCTCTCACTGCAGAAGATGCAAAGGTAATCTACTTGTCTGCATTTTAGTAGATTAGAGTTCAGATTTATCTAATACTATTAGATTACAGAGTGATTTGTTTATTCCTACGAATCAACAAGCAGGGATGAATAATCGAAAAATAGTAACTCCATGCTCGCTTGTGGCGGTAATGTCTCCGCCATGAGCGAGCATTATTTCTTTTGCGATTGCAAGGCCAAGTCCTGCTCCGCCTTGCTTAGAATTTCTAGATGTATCTTCACGGAAGAATTTTTCAAAAATGCTTTGTAAATGAGTTGGTGAAATTTCTTTACCTTTATTTTCAATGGCAATCACGTTTCCCTTTGGTGTTGGGATAAGTTTCATCGTGATAGTGCTTTGGGGTTCTGCATAGGCAAGCGCATTGCGCATGACGTTCGATACGGCTCGTGCGAGTTTTTCGGGGTCAGCAAAGATTTGAAATTCATTATTGTATGAACCATTAGCAAATACAGGTTTAGTGTTGTTTGTTTTGTCTGGTTGGAGAGATTCGGTTGGCTGGAACGAGTTAGCTTGGAACGTCTTATGCGATTCGGCTGGCTGTAGTGGCTTTACTTCAATCGAGAGCTGTTTATGTTTTGCTTCGGGGTAAAAGTCATCAGCTATTTGCTGGCAGAAAAGTTCAAGGTTAAAGGTTTCCCGTTCGATGGGAATTGACTGCAAATTGTAACGAGTTATTTCGAAGAATTCGTCAATTAATCTCTCTAAGTGCTCGGCTTTGTCTAGTGCGATTTCGGCATAGTGCCGTCTTTGCTCATCAGGAAGAGTATTCGTTTCTTTGAGTAAGGTTAAGTATCCAAGTATGGAAGTGAGCGGCGTTTTTATGTCGTGTGCCAGGTAAGCAACTAATTCATTTTTGCGTTTTTCGGCACTTATTGCATGCTGCTCAGCTTCTATAGATTGTGCTTTAATCTCCGAAAGTTCACTTCTTGCAATGGAAAGATCGTCGGGAAGATCTACGTGGCTATCTTTGCTGTTTAATAGTTTTCCTACGGAGGACGAAAGCGTATCGAAGTACTGAAGCGACTTGTTAAGAACAATAAACGCAATAATGAGCGTGCCAATGAAGTAGAGACAGAGTGCTACTGGTAGTTTTAAGGACCTTATAAAATAATAGGTAGTTAAATCGCGAACCGCATATTGTATGGATCCGTCGTCTGTAGTTCCTGAGTATACATCCATGTTTGAAAGCTGTTTCGATGAAGATTCGGTCACAAAAGCATCGTATTGTTCGGGTGTAAAATACTGCCATTCAGATGTTTTCTCTGCGATTAGGTTAGCAAAATCGGGGACCCAATAGGTATTTGCCCACAGAGCAATTACTCCAAAACAAAGGGTATAGATAGTCAAGTAAACAAGTGTTTTTCGAAAGAGTATTCCTCGAAGTATTCGTGCTTGAGGGCTTTTTGTACTGTTGAAAGAATTCATGTGGTATTGTTCCGTATCGTTAGATAGTAATTTTGTACCCTACGCCCCAAGCGGTATCAATAAAGGTTTCAGAGCTATCAATTTCAGCTAACTTTTTTCTTAAGTGTCGTATATGGACCATAACCGTGTTTGCATCGGAAGCGTTGTAAGGACTTTGCCATACTGTCTCAAAAAGATCTTTGGTAGAAACAGGGTTCCCTTTAGCTTTGAGAAGAAGTGTAAGGATGGAAAACTCCTTGGGAGTAAGATGAAGGGGCTCGTCGTGCAAGGTGACACTATGGGACTGAGTGTCTATATAAAGATCTTTTGCCTGCAGCACTGCCTGAGACGTATCGTGGGATGTGGAATGACTACGGCGAAGTCGTGCTTTTACACGAGCAACCAGTTCACGGGGCTTAAAGGGTTTTGATACATAGTCGTCAGCGCCCAGCATAAAGCCAATTACTTTGTCGGTCTCTTCGTCTTTTGCTGAAAGAAAAATAAGTGGAATATCGGTTGTTTCGCGAAGCTTTCGACAGAGCTCAAACCCATCCATACCAGGCATCATTATGTCGAGTATGGCAAGGTCAAACGACTGGTCGCGAAATGCAGCAAGGGCTTCATCTCCAGAATAGCAGGGATGAACATTCATGCCTTCTTGGGATAAGAGAGTGCTAACTAACTGTGCAATTTCGACTTCATCATCAACAACAAGTATGTACGGAGTGGTGTTCATAGAAGTAATTCTATTATTGGGGACTCTCGGTGAAAGCGAAAACTACCATTCTTAAGGAAATCTTAAGCCTTCTTAAGGAACTTGTTGATTGGTCACAAGAGATATTTAAGGGGAATTCGAAATAGTGTTTTGGTAAACCTAGAGAAAGGCTGCCAAAATGATTGATCGATACAACACCTATTCACGTTTTACGTATTCTGCCGCACCTCGTAGAACTTATCGGGTCGCTCGTAAAAGGAAATCCTTTCGAATTATTATTGGCGGTGTTATAGCTCTGCTATTTGTTTCGTTTTTTGCTTGGACTTTAATTGATGCTCTTCCGAGTTCAGTATTGACCCGCGATATGATTTCGCCTTCGAGCACCCCGCAAAGTGAATGGCAGGCTGGAAAAGTTCCGTATCTGTATCAAACTGATTCTCAGTGGGCTGAAGAAACTTACTCAGGTGGTACTGTTGCTGAAAATGCTTGTGGACCTATGAGCTTGGCAATGGTTTATGCCTATTTCAAAGGTTCCGATGCATATAGTCCGCAAGATATGTGCGCTTTTGCAGAAGAGAATGGTTACGCCGTCGATGGAGCAACATCGTGGAGTTTTATGAGTGAAGGCGCTGAAATGTTGGGACTTAATGCCAAACAGCTCGCATCAGATAAGGGAAGGATAGTATCTGAATTAGAGGCAGGGCATCCCATTATTTGTATTATGGGGCCGGGAGATTTTACTCGTTCGGGGCATTTTATCGTACTTGCGGGAATAAACAATGATGGAACTATTCAAGTGCACGATTCGAATAGTTCCGTTCGTTCAAATATGAGATGGGATTTAGAAACCATATTGACCCAATGTCAAAGCCTTTGGGTGTATTCTTAAATTCCTACCTGATATTCGATCGTGAAAGGTTCAGCAAGGATGAAGTATGGCGTGCAAGAGCCTACCCACATTGAAGTTCGTGGAGCGCGTGCTCACAACTTGAAGAATATATCGGTCGATGTGCCGCTTCATAAACTTGTAGGCATAGCGGGAGTTTCTGGTTCTGGGAAGAGTTCGCTTGCGTTAGGAACCTTGTATGCAGAAGGTTCGCGTCGTTATTTGGATGCGCTTTCTACTTATACACGTCGTCGCATTTCGCAAAGCGGTCGTTCTCAGGTGGACGAAGTTTTACATGTACCAGCGGCGCTGGCACTTCGTCAGCGCCCTGGTGTTCCTGGTGTTCATTCAACGTTTGGTACTTCTACCGAATTGCTTAATATCTTACGTCTGTTGTTTTCGCGCGTAGGGAGCCATTGTTGTCCGAATGGCCATCATGTTCCGCCTGGAATGAATGTTGCCCTTGAACAGCCCTTTGTCTGTCCCGAATGCGGCGTTGAGTTTTATGGTAAAGGCGCAGAAGACATGGCCTTTAACAGTGCTGGTGCCTGCGAAACATGCGGCGGTACCGGCATTGTTCGAAAGGTGAATGAAGCTGCTCTGGTTCCTGATGAATCACTTTCTATTGATGAGGGCGCGGTGCTTCCGTGGGGCAATTTGATGTGGGACCTTATGAAGCAGGTGTGCGGCGCTATGGGCGTGCGTACCAATGTGCCCTTTTCTGAGCTTACGCCTGAAGAGCGCGACATTGTATTTCATGGGCCTGCAGAAAAGAAGCATATCCTGTATAAACCCAAAAAAGGGGATAGCTTCGCTGAGTTAGATTTCACCTACTATAACGCAGTTTATACGGTAGAAAATGCACTAGCAAAAGTGCACGACGAAAAAGGATTGGCTCGTGTTGCCAAGTATCTAACTGAAGATACCTGTCCTGATTGTAAGGGAACTCGTTTTTCTAAAAGTGTTCGATCGGTGCTTATTGATGGCGTATCTATTGCAGATGTTTGTAAGTTTTCACTTGATGATCTTGCTGAATGGGTTGCTTCAGTTCCTCGGATTTGTCCAAGTTCAGTACGCGCGATGGCGCAAACAATCGTTGCTGAAATGCTTGAACCTATTACTCGTTTACAGCAATTGGGCTTAGGTTATCTTACGCTTGATAGGGCAAGTTCTACGCTTTCCACAGGCGAAAGACAACGCGTTCAGCTTGCACGCGCGGTACGCAATAGAACCACAGGAGTGCTCTACGTTTTAGATGAACCTTCGATTGGTCTTCATCCTTCAAATGTGGTGGGTTTGCTAGGCGTAATGGATGATTTGTTGCGTGATGGTAATTCTGTTGTGGTGGTTGATCATGAGGTGCAGGTACTACGTCATGTTGATCATCTTATAGAAATGGGTCCTAAATCTGGCGCTCAAGGTGGAGAAATTATTGCGCAGGGTAGCCTTGCGGATGTGTTAAAGAACCAACATTCTTGTACCGCTCCTTATATTTCTGGTGAGGCACAAATTCGCGTTCGAGATCGCGTGTGTGAAGATCATCTTTTCGATGAAGGAGAGTTATATCTTCGCACTGATAGTCTTCATACGGTAAAGTCTCTTGAGGTTCATATACCAAAAGGACGCATGACAGTGGTTTCTGGGGTTTCGGGGTCTGGCAAAACTACGCTGGTGCTGGAAAGCTTAATTCCCGCACTCAGAGCGTTTTCAGAGGCTCGTGATAGTCTGCCATCATTTCCTGCCCATATTCGAGAAATTAAGGCTGACGGTATTGAGCGCGCGAATTTAATTGACGCTAATCCCATTGGGACTAATGTTCGCTCTACGGTTGCTACGTATTCAGGTGTTTTGGACGACCTGCGAAAAGAATTTGCCAAGCTTCCAGCGGCAAAATCTCAAGGATTAAAAGCGGGAGCATTTTCATACAATACAGGTTCTCTTAGATGTCCGACCTGTGATGGTACTGGTCAAATATCGCTCGATGTGCAGTTTTTGCCCGATGTCGACATTCCTTGTCCTGATTGCCAAGGCTCGCGTTATGGCAAGGATGCTTACGCGATCGTGCGTTTTGTTGAAGATGCCGACGCTGATGCGGATACGGATACGGATACAGGCGGTAATGGTGACGCTGATGCGGATATGGGTACAGGTGTTGGTGTGGACATTGATGTCGATATCGTTACGGATAACGCCTATTCGCTGCCAGAAATTCTTTCCCTTACCGTTGATGAGGCGCTGCATGCTTGCAAAGGCCTTGCGCGTGTAACTGCCAAACTTCAAGTTCTTCGTGACTTAGGCCTTGGGTATTTAACCCTAGGGGAGGCAACCCCTGCTCTTTCGGGTGGAGAAGCGCAGCGTCTTAAGCTTGCAAGCGAATTAAATAGATCGCAACATACTTCGCTGTTTGTATTCGATGAACCCACAATTGGTCTGCATCCGCTTGATGTTGAAGTTCTTTTGCGTGTCCTTCAGCGATTGATAGAGCAGGGCGCAACCGTTGTGGTAATTGAGCACGATTTAGATGTTATCGCTAACGCTGATTACGTGATAGATATGGGACCTGGCGGTGGTGAAGATGGTGGCACTATTGTATGTACGGGAACACCTGAACAGGTATGCGCGTGTGAAAAAAGCGTGACAGGCAAGTTTCTGAAAGAAGCTGGTAACTAACTAAGAAAACCGAAAACTAGGTAATCAAAACTAATGTAATTGAATCGGAACCTAGTTACTTCAGTAGAGCATTAATTACAAGAGCTAGTCTAGTAAATTAAGCTGGATCTTGATCGATTGAGTTAGTGTCTAGCTTTCTGACGCTCTTAAAAGCAGCTATAAGAATGCCAATGAAAGCACACAGGATTCCATCAACAACAAAGAATGGGGCAACACCCATGAATTCTGCAAAAATACCACCTGCGGCTATTCCAACGGGACCAGCAAGTGCTATTCCGGTATTAACTAACCCTATGACGCGCCCCATGGTTTCTTCGGCAGTGTTGCGTTGGATAAGGGTCATCATAGGTCCGTTAAACCATGCGGATACGAGACCCATTCCTGCACATAAGATTGCAAAAATCCAAAACATGTTTGGAGAAATTAAGCCCGATACTGAGCATAATAATCCGAAGGAAATACAAGCAATAGCTATTAAACGGGTAAGTTTTTTACCGCCGCCCCATACCATAAGAATACTGGAGCCAATTAGTAATCCAGCTGCAAAGGTAGCTTCTGCAATGGAGGCCATATAGCCATCACCCTGAAAATAATCGAAGGTCATCAGGGGGTAAAGTGAGCTCATGGGGCTAAAGCATATCATTCCTAAAGTAATAAGAATGATGAGCACAAATAGCCCGCGTACTCGCTTAAGGGTAACCCAGCCTTCTTTAAGATCGGCAAGCACATGATGTTTGTCGGATGTCGATTCGTTGGAAGTGTTATCACTAGACTGCGTGTTTGATGATAGGGAAGCGCACTTTGTAGAGGGTACTTTCGCTAAAAGCATTCCTGCGCATGCAATAAGGGCACCAGCAAAATCCAATAACATTACTGAATGAAATCCCACAACGGTATAGAAGAAGATGCCTAATACAGGTGCCGCCATGCCGGACACGCTGAGCAATAACTGATCAAGAGTGTTAATACGAAGCAAATGTTTTTCGGGTACCAGCATAGGCATAAGCGCCATTAGGGCAGGATAGTGAAATGCTTGGGCAGCACTTCGGATAATAACCATTACCACAATGGCAGCAAACGATACCTGGCCAAACAAGATTATTAAGCCAAGCGCAAAAGATGCTAATCCGCAGATGGAATCAGCGAGGATAATCAAGTACTTTCTATTAAGCCTATCTGCAAGGACGCCGCCGAAAGGCGAAAGTAGCCCTTGTGGAAGGTAGGCACAAATACTTAAAAATGAAAGAGCAAGTGCACTTCCTGTGCTTTCGGTTACATGCCAAATAGCTGCAAAACTTGCCGCATAGCTAGTGAACATGGATACGGCTTGTCCTGACCATATAACAGCAATGATTGCTAGCCAATGTTTTGGCAGTTCACGTCCTGTTGCGCTTTGCATTCTTTATAACTTTCTATCTTGAGCCTGGGAATTATTATTATTGCTAGATTCGGTGCGTTTGTTGCATATATAGTGTATTTGCTAAGTATATATAAAGCGTTGTAGCTAGCATGGATTTTGCGGGAATATTGTAAGTTGATGATCTACTTTGCATAACTAAATCTTTACATGCTTCTTACACTTTAACAACGGCAAACGAATATCCTGATGTAATACGCCAGTTGAAGGTAGGCTTAGGTTAAACGAATTGCTTAAGCAGGAGGATGCAATGGACTACATTATTCGCGAAGCTACAAGCGCCGATTGCCAGGCAGTTTATGATTTGGTTTGCGAAATGGAAGAAACAGAGCTTCCATTCAAAACTTTTCGTTGTATCTATTTTAAGCAAGTAACAAATCCTCGTTATGAATGCTTGGTGTATGAAGAATCGGGCAAAGTTTTAGGAATGATTAATATTCGCTATGAAAATCAGCTTCACCATGCAGCATGTATAGCTGAAATTATGGAGTGTGCCGTGGATGCGTCGGTTCGCAGCAAGGGGATTGGCAAACTTTTACTAGGTGCAGCGTGCGATCACGCACGTAACTCGGGCTGTATCCAAATTGAAGTTGCTTGTAATCAACTTCGCGAAAAGGCGCATCACTTTTACGAGCGAGAAGGCATGAATAACTTCCACTTCAAATTCTCTAAGCAGCTAACGGGTAAAGTTGCTATGCAGAACGCAATTGGATTATAGGTTTTTAGTCGTTAAGCGTTAAAAAGTTTACTTAATCTAATTTATTTATTTCCTTAGGCTAACTTTTGCTGTATACCTAATAGTTAGTCATGGATAATTTCTGTAAACGATACTGCTTGGGTTTAGATGGCTTTAAGTGGCTTCAGCGCAGAAAGTGAACATGGCGTTATAGGTAGCAACTTGTTCTAAGGAGGAAAAATGAATCCAGGATTTCTAATCGGTGCTGGCTTTTTGCTTGGAAGCGTTGGACTCAAAGCTGCAACCAGTAAAAAAGCTAAAAAGATCTATGTAAAAGGCATCGTTCAGGGCATGCGTGCCAAAGAAGAAGTTGAAACTATGATCGATGAAGCTCGAGCTGAATTTGATGATCTTTTAGCTGAAGCTGGATACGTAAAAGAATTTGAAGAAGGCGAAGAAGCTGTTTCGGCGGATGACGCTGAAGCTAATACTGCTGAAGATAATGATGCCGAAGAGGCAGAATCCTCCGCTCAATCAGAGAAAAAGACCAAAACAAAGAAAACAGCCACAGATGATGCTGTTAAACAGGTTGCTAAAGCGGTAAGTGCTGCTGCTAAAACTGCCACCGGCAAAGGTGCTGGTAAAGGTGGGCGTGGTCATGGGTATGGCCGTGCTGGAAAGTAGGACCAGTGAAGTTTGAAATAGTGCATGAGGTGCCTGGTCGTCTCCGCGTTTCTTTCGGAGGGAAACTACCTGAATCTCATGCATGTGTATTAGAGGAACATTTCGCTTCTATGGCTGCGGTGTCCAAATGCGTAGCATATCCTAAGGCAGGTTCTTTAGCGATAACCTACATGTTATCTTCTGAAGAGACCTTTGAACAAAATCGTGAATTGATTCTTCGTGAATTAGAGGAACTTGATCTTGTTCGCGCTGTTAAAGATTCAAACGCCACTTCACAACAAGCCTTGGTTCGTGCGCCACGATTTCGGCATCTATTTGCTCGTTTAGCCAATATGGCTGTTGCTCATTATGGACGACGCATGATGTTACCTTTACCGCTTAGGTTTGTATGGACAATCTGGCGTGCAGTTCCTTTTGTCCGAGATGCTTTGGTAAGTTTAAAAAATCGTCGGCTTG
>URMQ01000024.1 GCA_900548955.1 uncultured Eggerthella sp.
ACTTCGGCGCCGGCGATGGAACCAGCGTTTTCCACATCAACCTCAACGCGGACTTCGCACATGAGTAGCGCATAAGAAGGCGTTGCAATAAGAACAGTTGAACCATAATCGTCTATCATCTGCAAATGACGATCGGTATTACCAGAGCCTGCGGGAATCAACATACAACCCAACTTTTGAAGACCATAATGAAGGCCAAATCCACCAGTAAACATCCCATAACCAAAGGCCATTTGAGCGCGATCACCAGGAACAACACCTGCCATACAAGCAAGACGAGCAATACACTCGCTCCAAACTTCCATATCATGATTGTTATAGCCAACAACAATGGGCTTTCCTGTAGTGCCAGAAGAAGCATGGAGTTCTGTTACCTCATCTAAAGGTACCGCAAATAATCCATAAGGAAAGGTATCACGCAACACAGTTTTATCAGTAAATGGAAGCTTACGTACATCGTCAAGCGATTGTATATCAGACGGAGATACCCCCATATCATCCATTTTGTTGCGATACCATTCAACGCGTTCATACACATAGGCAACTTGCTTTTGAAGTTTTTCAAGCTGAAGATCGCGAATGCGATCGCGACTCATAGTCTCTATTTCAGGCTGATACATCCTTGTGCTTGACGCGGTCATAATACGACTTATCCTTTCATGGAAATTAAAAAAGAATTGTTAAGTAGTTTAGCGAAGATCATCCTGCGTAATGATGCGAACTCCGTCTTTTGCTAAAAGCTCTTCTGCAAAAACAGGATCATCAACACGAAAAGCAATATAAGTTTCAATAAGTGAATAGCTATAGGTGATATTAATATTTGCGTCTGCAAGAATGCCAAAGACTCGAGCTAATTCGCCAGGTTCATCAATCATTTCAGCACACACAACATCAGTAAGCGTTACCGCAGAACCGCGATCTTGAAGAACAGCTAAAGCGCGTTCTGGTTCGTCAACAATAAAACGCGCTATACCGTAATCACCCGTATCAGAACAGCTATAGCCTCGAACACTAATACCAGCATCCTGGAAAATATCCAAGTTGCGCTTTAAATGACCTGGCTTACTTTCGACGAATACGCTAATTTGTTTGATGCTCATTTATTGCTCCCCTCGCGCATAAGCTGCACCGCTACGGAATGCTTCAATATTAATATCTATAGTCTTCGGTGGAACTTTAGAGCGAATAACTTCTTCCCAAACATCGGCACCAAAAGGAAGAGAAACAGAAAGTGCTCCTAATAAAACAACATTGGCACACTTAGCAGTTCCTGCTTTACGTGCAATATCACTTGCGGGAATAAGCGTAGCTCCATATTCTTCCAAACGTTTACGAGCGTGTGAAGGCATAGAAGCTTTTCCAGTCAGTACTGGTAACGGTTTAATGGATTCATCATTAACGACTAACGCACCATCAGTTTTTAAGAATGAAATATTACGAAGAGCTTCAACAACCTCAAATGAGACAACACTATCAGCGCAGCCCTCATCACAAACCATAGTGGAAACCTTCTGACCAAAACGGACCACAGTTGTTACTGCACCACCGCGTTGCGCCATACCGTGAATTTCAGAAACCTTACAATCAAGACCAGCAGCAGTTGCAACCCGAGCTAAAAGATCTGCAGCCGTAATAGTACCTTGGCCACCGACGCCGCATAATAAAATGGTATATACATCAGAACGGTTCATTAACGACCCCCTTCACGTGGCTCAATAGCGCCAAAATTGCAGTACTGACGGCATTGATCGCAGCCGATACAAAGATCGGGATCAATTGAGGAAATTCCAGTTTCTGGATCTGACGCAATAGCGGGGCAACCAAGAGTTTTACAAATACCGCAACCCGTGCAATCTGGAGTAACCACATAAGATTGCTTAGGACTTTTATCCAAAAGAACACAAGAACCCTGAAAAACAATAACATCGAGCTCTTCACGTTGAGTCGCTTCCTTCAAAGCAGAGCGAACCGCTTTCATATCAAAAGCATCAACGCATTGGACATGATCAACTCCAAGAGCCTGCAGGATTGCAGGTAAATTCAATTCACAGCTAGGGCGATGCTGTAAGGTAATTCCATTAAAAGGGTTACCTTGTTGACCAGTCATAGCAGTGGTTCGATTATCAAGAATACAAACCGTACCGGCACCCTTATTATAAATAGTATTCATCAGGGAAGTTAAACCTGAATGAGCGAATGTAGAATCACCAATAACTGCAACTACGGGACGATGAGCACCTTCTAAAGCAAGCTCAAAGCCATGAGCCATAGAAACTGAAGCACCCATATCAAGGGTGGTGTCCATAGCTGAAAGTGGTGGAAGTGCCCCTAAGGTATAGCAACCAATATCGCCCGTTACAATGGCGCGTAAGCGAGATAATTCTTTAAAAATGATACGATGAGGACACCCTGGGCACAACGCGGGAGGACGATTAGGAATATCTTGCTCCGGTTCCCTGTGATCAGGCAATTCCCATCCAAACGAACGACGGATAGCACTAGGCGTAAGCTCTCCATCAGGAGGAAGAGGAATTTCAAAAGTGTTCAATACTATGCCGCATGAGGCAACGGCATCAGATAGGTACGTAGAAGCTTCTTCAACTACATATACTTCATCAACACTATCAGCAAATTGATGTAGTGCTTCTTTTGGAAGAGGCCAGGTAACCCCTAATTTAAATATATCAACGTTAGGGCAAGCTTCTTTTACGTGCTGATATACGGAACCAGCACAAATTACTCCAATGCGAGAACTTTGAGAATCTTGTAAATCAGAGTGTTCAATTACATTGTAAGGACAGGTTTCAACCCATTCACGAACAGAAGCTATACGATTAACCAGAACTTTTCTGCGAGGCTTTGCAAAAGCTGGCATCATAACCCACTTGCCAGGATCCTTTTCATAAGGCTTCTTTGCAACCTCTACCCTATCCCCTATTTCAACAGGAGTTTTAGTATGAGAAATGCGAACCGTTGAACGAATCATAACAGGAGTATCAAACTGTTCAGAAATCTCGTAAGCATCCTTTGCAAAATGATGAGCTTCACATGAATCAGAAGGCTCCAACACAGGAATCATAGAAGCCATAGCATAGTAGCGCGAGTCCTGTTCGTTTTGAGAAGAAAACATTCCAGGATCATCAGCAGCAAGCAACAGCAATCCACCATTTACACCAGTATAGGCTGCGGTGAATAAGGGATCTGCGCAAACATTAACACCTACATGCTTCATGGTTACCAAAGTGCGCGCGCCTGCAGCAGAAGCACCTACCGCAACTTCAAGCGCTACTTTTTCGTTAGGACACCATTCAGCATACACACCAGGAAGTTCTGCAAAAGATTCCATGGTTTCCGTAGAAGGGGTACCAGGATAAGCAGTTCCAATATGGCAGCCAGCTTCCCATGCACCTTGAGCTATTGCTTCATTTCCTGATAGAAGCTTCATATGTTTCTCTCCTATTACTCAGCGTAACGCAGCACAAAACACCCGATTTGGATAATGTCTCTATCATGAAGCATGACATGATCTACGTTGGTGTTGTTAACCCATACACCGTTGAAAGATTCAGTGTCACGAATAGACCAATCTCTGCCAACACGCTCTAAAAGTGCATGTTCGCGTGAAACCGTCATATCATTTAGAAAAACATCGCACTGAGGGGAACGACCAATCGAGGCCTGATTCCCAGTAAGCTGATAAACCAAACCTTCTTGCTTTCCATACAAAACGGTTAATGTAGGAGTGGAAGCAGACGAATTCGGAATATCTGCATTTTCGGGCTCTAACGATACTACCTTAAATTCCTCCGTTGCATCCTGAAGACGGTATCCACAAGCGGCACACGCTTCATCTTGAGGATTGAGCGGATTATTACAAACTGGACATCTATCCATTATTCCTCCTGTTTAATAAGTTTGATTTAATGTGGCATTACTGCCATAGATAAGAGGGGTGGTATTAATAACAACACTTTCAGCAGATGTTTGACCCCCATTAAAACCACGAATCAAACGATCCCACCAAATGCCAATTCCTTCAATAAAGTTAGGAGCCGTGCAGGTTTCAGCCGCAACAATATCGCAAGAAGCTATTTGCTCATTATGTTGATAGAACGTTGCCGTACCAACTTTTTGTCCAGGACGAACATCGCCAGATACGGTATCAAATTCTATTTTTTGGCTCACATTTCCTTCAAGTGCAAATACCTCTACCGCCGCATCAGGATCAGCAAAAGTAGCCTTAAATGTTTTATCAATCCATCCGGAGTGACTTACATAGGCAACCACAGGCACATCCGACGTTTGACCATCAGATGAGGTATATTGAGTTGATTCTGGACTGTGAGCAAGTGTGTAATCAATAGTGTTATTAAATACCCAATCATCAAGGGTCGTAGCGTCAATAAAGCGCTGTTGTTCAGAATTGGAATTTAATACTACTGCATACAGCGTTCTTCCGTCACGTTCTACCGCACCTGCAAAACACTGGCCAGCTTTTTCAGTGTAGCCAGTCTTTACACCACAAGCACCTTCATAAGTGCCAATAAGAACATCGGTAGATTCTAATAAAACATCAACCGTAGCACCGGCACGAGTAACCTGAATAGTGTCGCTATCTTTTGAAACAATAGATCGGAACAAATCGCTACTCATTGCTGCAGAAATCATAGTAGCAACATCTCGTGCAGAACAATACATTTCCGCGTCATGTTGATCGATATCAAGGCCATGAGGATTAGAAAAAAGCGAATTGGTCATACCTAATTCTTGTGCCTTTTTATTCATTGCATATACAAAAGCATCATAAGCAGAATCCGGGACAGAAGCATCGCCCGATTCTTGCAATTGTTGCTTAACGGAATCTCCTAACGATTCTGCGATGGCCTGAGCTGCATCGTTACCCGAAGGAAGCATCAATGCCTTTAGTGCAGATTCGAGCGTCATAGTATCGCCTGCTTGCAACATTGCCGAAGACTCGCCAATAGTAGCTGCAGTTTCACTAACCGTAACCATAGTTGATTGGGGATCGCCATATTGTAAAGCAACTAATGCTGTCATAACTTTCGTAATGGAAGCAATGTGCGTCTGTGTATCAGCATCACGCTCAAAATATACCTTGCCTGAATCATCAACCACGTAAGCATATTCAGCAACAATGCTTGGGCATGTTGCTGAATTTAAACCACGAGATTCAACACTCATTCCCGCAACAATATCCGACTGGCGCACATCAGCCGAAGCGTGTGCAGGAAAAGCCCAACAGCCAAGGAGGGCGCAAAGGAGAAAGGCGCTAATACAAGCGCCTAGTCTCATACGAATAGTTGTTTGAGGCTCTACTTTAGTCAACGACATAAATATCTTCCGGTTTGCATACATTAAATCCTGCTGCCGAAAGTTTAACATCTAACGAAGGATCATTTACTTTAAGCACATCATAAGCAAAATCTCCCACAATAAAACAATGAGCATATTCGACATTGATGTTGTTTTCATCAAGATAGTCCATAAGATTTGCTAATTCGCCTGGTTTGTTTGCCACACGAACCGCAACAACATCTATCAAACGAGCTCGATAACCAGCGGCAGTAAGAGCGTCGCAGGCTTTTTGAGGCGTATCGCAAAAGATGCGAAGAATACCAAAATCTGCAGTATCAGCTAAAAACAAAGCTTGCATATTAATATTGGCATTAGCAATGGTTCGAACCGCACTAGCTAAACGCCCTTCTTCGTTTTCAAGGAAAACAGTTAATTGAGAAATCATTAGTGCAGCCCCTCTCGAAGATCTACGATACGTTTAGCTTTACCTTCGCTACGTTCCAACGTTTTCGGCTCAACAATTTTAACGTCTACAGCAATCTGCAGGTTATCCTTCAAAGCTTTTTCAAGATCTCGCTTCAATTTTTCCAAACGACGAATTTCATCAAAGGGGAAATCAGGAACAGTTTCAACCAGAAGCTGAACATGATCAAGTGTGCCCTTCGTTGTAAGAATAAGTTGATATTGAGCGGTAATTTCTGGGAAGGAAACTATTTCTTCTTCAATCTGCGATGGGAATACATTAACACCACGAAGAATCATCATATCATCAGTACGTCCAGCGATACGATCCATCCTACGGAATGTACGACCGCAAGTGCATTCACCAGGAATAATACGTGAAATATCACGAGTTCTATAACGAACTAAAGGAGAACAATCTTTACATAGAGTTGTAAAAACTACTTCTCCCCATTCACCATCAGGAACAGGTTTTAATGTCTTAGGATCAACTATTTCAATAATGAATTGATCTTCACATACATGCAGGCCATGCTGCATTTCGCATTCGCAGGCAACACCTGGTCCCATAATTTCCGAAAGACCATAAATGTCAAACACCTGAACACCTAATTTATCTTGAATTTCTTTACGCATCGATTCTGAACACGGCTCAGCACCCAATACTGCAGCATGAATATGAAACTCTTCAGCGGGATTAAAGCCTTCTTCAATAGCAACATCAGCAATATTAAGCGCATAGGAAGGAGTACAGCACAGCGCATCTACATCAAAGTCATGCATAAGACGAACTTGGCGCTTAGTATTTCCAGTCGACATTGGTAAAACGGTGCACCCTGCTCGCTCTCCACCATAATGAGCGCCTAAACCGCCCGTAAACAAGCCATATCCATAGGCAACTTGAATGGTGGCTTCCTTGCCACAATTTGCAGCATATAGAAAACGAGCAAAACAATCACCCCACCGATCAAGATCATCCTGTGTATAGCCAACAACGGTAGCAGTGCCTGTAGTACCCGATGAACAGTGAATGCGCGCAACTTCGCTTTTTGGAACCGCAAACATCTTAAAAGGATACGCATCACGCATATCTTGTTTAGTAGTGAAAGGAAACTTAGCCAAATCCTCTAAGCAAGTAATGTCTTCTGCACTAACTCCGGCTTTGCTAAAGGATTCTTTATAAAACGGAATAGCTTCTGAAACTCGCTTAACTAAAGCTTTGAGACGTTCTAACTGTAGCTGTTCCAAATCTTCCCGTGACATAGTTTCGATTTCAGGTTGAAATAACACTTACATCTCCTTTCACCATACCGCAGCCTTTAAACCTTACCAACAAATGCAATAAGGAAGAAAAGCTTTTGATAATTATGGCATTGAACAACCAAAAGAAAGGATAAGTTTCCTTAAGCGGTACCTCGAACAATTACCTGATTTTTAGGGGAATAATTAGACTCAAATAAATCTTCGTGAAGAATGTTGCCCTCGGCATCTTTAACCGTACGGATAATAGAAATACTGCTACCATTTACGCCCGTGGTTTCAACGTATTCTACACCTTCAGCTACCGTATCGTCGGTTCGATATTGAACCGAATATGGCTCTCCCTTTTCCCAATCGCCATATTCAGTAGACACCTCATAACCAGGATCAACGCCCCAGAGGGTGCACGTAACAGAAGAATTCGTATAAGTCATCACCAGTAAAACATCTGAACTAGTGTCGTTTACCCAAACTAAGTCCATATAAGGAAAGGCAATAGCAGCATCTCTGCCTTCAGGATAACTATCAATACGAAGAGTATGATTATGGCGTTCAGTAACAGGATAACCAGCATCATAAATAGCGTTGAATACCGTTGTAGCAACCTGGCAGATGCCTCCACCAATAGCATCCGAGTATTCGCCGCCTACAATTGCACCAGCATTCTGATAACCTTTGTCTTCTGTAGCTTCACCTGCAGTATCATTAAACGACCATGACCCACCATTGGCCTTAATAATTGAATTAGTAAGCAAATTTGCCGCTGTATGAATATTTACCGTGCGGGCTTCAGCACCAGATGAATATTGTGTTGTAAATGATGACACTTCATTAATCAAACCAAAATCAACTGCATCATCAAACGACATAGTAGAAGGCAAATCAGTTGCTGAAAGTTCGATGGTAGGAGCTTCAGTACGGGAATCAGTAACAAAGAAGGTATCGTTCATACTTGTAATTGCGTCAGCAACAAGTGGAACAGTGCCCGTAGCATTACTTGAAACCGTAATGATTCCTTGATCATCTTTCGAAAAACTAACCTGTAAGTTAGCCTGATCAATGTTCGATTCCAAAGAACCTACCAACGTTTTCTTTGCAACTGCCTCATCAAAGACTGGCTTCAGATCCCAAGTATCACCAGTCTGAACAACATTAGTGGTAATCCATGAAGCAAGGTCAGTTCGCGAAGCATTCCAAGTTTGACCCTCGAATGAAAATACCGCACCGGAAGCTAGAGATGCATTTACTTTATCAGCACACGCACGCGCAATATCTTCAGTTATCTGAAGAGGCATATATTGCGTCTCAAGGATATAATTCATTTCGTTTTGTTGTCCAAAATACGTTTCATTCAAACGCGATACAAGCCAATCACGAACTACTTCATTTCCGTCATGACCTGAAGTAACAGAAGCAATTCCTTCATCGTTCATTTCAATATTGAAATTAACACGCGCTGAACCTACCGCTTCGGTCATTTCAGATAAGGTTTCAGACAAAACAGTTTCATTAAACGTACATTCAGGTTTTAAGTTCCAACCATTTAAAGAAGCTTGAATTCGCGCGGGCAAACTTCCCGTACCGCGTCCAACTTGATAGGCCTTATCAACAATATCTTCAATATTAAATGTTGCTTCAAGCGCTGAAGAAGGCAAAGTCCACTGTGTACGAGTTTCCAGGGATTCCTCATAAGATATTTGTTCCTGAATGTTTTCAGCATTTTCTGCTGTTTCAGGATTATCCTGAGCTTCTTGTGACGTATAGAAGGTAGCAACGTTACCTGAAACACGAGGAGAATAATAGCCAGTTACCGCTTCGATTGCCTCTTCACGCGTTAAGCCAGAAACATCTACTTCCCCGATGGATACCCCTTGATAAATTTTATCGCCATTAATCAGAGAATCGATACCATTAGCGACACCCAAAACAAGGAAAACCGCTAAAACACAAGCAAGAATTTTGACTGGGAAACGTCTTTTTGCTTTAACGCTATGAAGAGCCGAAGAGCCCTTTTGACCTTTATAGTTACTTCCCGCAGAAGAACGCGTATGAGAAAATGGTGAATTTCCACCCGGTATAGATCCTTGATTCGAACCTTTTGAACGAGATTTTTTTTGGGGAGCTTGATTGGATTGATTCCAAATATGCCCACTCATATTTTGCTCAGCTATAGCAGTAGTAATACTGCGCTGACGCGGAGCAGAATCACGAGTAATTTTAGTACGTTTTAACAGACGATCATCTGCTTTAGAAGCATTCGTTGAAGAAGTATTGTTGGAAGCATTGCCTCGCTGAACTATCGAAGGTTTTTTGGGATTTCTTTGCGTTGATAAAACTGATCCTCGAGATGAAACTGATCCACGTGAAGAATCCTGCCCACGACGTATATCAGTAACTGACGTTTGTATTTGAAGATTTTGTTGTAAGGATTGTTTTTGCGCTGGGTTGCTTTCGCCTACAGAATTTCTGGATCGGATTTCATTTATACGAGCAGAAGAGCGCAAAATTGGCTGTTCATGATGCAGATGAGCATTGACGTTTTCGCAGGTTTGAGCAAAACGGGATGAACGGGTACCACGAGAAAAGGAAGCGTGATCGCCTCTTGGTTGCGTGACACGCTTTTTTCCCTCACCCCTAAAATTAAATTGTGAACTACGAGGCCGTTTTGTAGGCATCTCTATTTGTTCTCCCCCGTAAACTCTTGCTCGGAACGTTGTGCAGCTTTCATTCCTTGAACGCCTTTAATAACGTAATATGTCGTTGTACCAATAAGCATAATAAGGCCTGCATATACAAACCAAAAACCCCACGAGTATACATCATATGAAAAGCCTGGAAGCCAAGAAACGCTTACCAAACCAAGCCCTTCAAATAAAGGCATATTCAACAATACGCCAGCAAAACCTATATACAGCAACGTAGTAGCGACTTTACCTGCATAAATAACAGGAACGCGTACTTTCCATCGAGTAAGAAGATACGAACCGCCCGCAAGCATAAAAACGTCGCGTAAAACAACAACTAAAACGATCCAAACAGGCAACCGTCCTACAAGAAGCAAGCCAACTACACCAGAAATCATTAGAAAACGATCAACAAAGGGATCGAGAAGTTGTCCTAACTTCGAAACTGAATTGGTGCGACGAGCAACCTGACCGTCAATCCAGTCAGTAGAGGCAGCAATAGCAAAGACTATAGTAGCGATAAGGTTATAACCATTAAGCAGCAAAATTAAAAACGCGGGAATCATGCAAAGCCGAATAAAAGAAAGAAGATTCGGCAGCGTAAAAATCTTATTGCTTACCTCGTATTCTTCTGGGTTTTTATGCTTAGACATTACCCCGTCCTTCATAAAAGAACCGGGCATGAAGGCCCGGTTCTAAAAACCATATTGTGTACGTAAGATAGCTACAAAACTACGCTATTGGTCTTGTTCTGCAGCCGCCTTCTCACGTGCAGCTTTTGCTTCCTTCGCAGCCTTGATTCTAGCAGCTTTTTCTGCTTCTTTGCGAGCAAGCTCAGCCTTTTCTTCTTCTGTAGGCTCAGGTTTAGAAACTGTTACCTTAGTCTTTGTGGTACTAGGATGAACCAATACGGGATCCATAGTCAAGCAAGATTTGGGACATTCACGAATACAAGATCCACACTGAATACAAGCAAAGTGGTCAATAGTCCAAGTTTCATCTTCTTTGCTTACTGAAATTGCATTCGTGGGACAGCGTTTTTCGCAAATGCCGCAATAAATACAGTTGGAATAATCAAATTCAACAAGACCCTTCATACAAGCAGGATGCTCAGGCTCTTCAAAGGGATACCGAATAGTTTCGGGCTTCGAAAACAGCGAGCGAAGGGTCATCTTTCCTAATTTAAAACTACCCATCACGCTCCTACCTTTCCGTACAGCTAATGCAAGGGTCAATTGAAAGAACGATCATATTTACATCGGCAATTTCGCAACCTTTAAGAGCCATGGTCATACCCGCTAAGTTCTGCGAAGTTGGTGTTCGAATTCTCATACGTTCAAGGTTTTTCGTACCATTGCCGCTGCAATAGTAAAATACTTCGCCGCGGGGTTGCTCTAAGATATTGCATGCTTCAGAGCCATCCGCAGGAGCACCCTTTACTGGGTTATGAACCGGTCCATCAGGAATCTTATCAATAAGTTCATTAATAATATCGATAGACTGCAAAACCTCTAAAGCGCGAACCTTAACACGAGCATAGCAGTCGCCAGCAGTTTCCATGATTGGCTCGAACGATGAAAGCTCTCCGTAACCACCAATACCTAGGCAACGAACGTCATTGTTAACGTTACTTGCTCGCGCAAACGGACCAACCATACCGTACTCACGGGCATGTTCTTCATCAACAATACCAACACCTACTGTGCGATTCTTTACTGAAGAATCCTTTAAGAACGCATTACAAATTTCACCATATTCTTTGCCAATGCCCTTTAATGTGTCTTTAATAGAGGCAAGCATTGGAGCATCGATATCTTTCGTTACACCGCCAAGAAGCGTATAAGAAAGAATTACGCGTCCACCAGCAACTGCTTCAAAAATATCAAGGATTCGCTCGCGTAAGCGCCAAGTATGCATGAACAAGCTTTCGTATCCAAACGCATCAGCGGCTAAACCCATCCACAATAAATGTGAATGAATACGGGAAAGCTCGTGCATGATCGTACGTAAATATTCAGCTCTTATAGGAACTTCTGCACCCATGAGTGTTTCAACCGCTTGAGCATAGCCGTAACTATGGCCAAATGCGCAGATGCCACAAATGCGTTCAGCAACATAAATATATTGATGAATATCACGTGTTTCTACAAGCTTTTCCAACCCACGATGAATAAAACCAATTTGCGGAAGAACATCTACAACAGTTTCATCCTGAACAACTAAGTCCAGATGAACTGGTTCTGGCAAAACAGGATGTTGGGGGCCAAAGGGTATTACTTGAGCTTTTCCCATTACTACTCCCCTTCCTTACGTGTCTCATCCAAAGGTGTTTGAGCTTTCGCAGCTCGTTTTGCTTTCGCTTCCATTGCCGCACGAACCTTAGCCGCTTTTTCAGGATCCATACCAGCAAGCTTTGCTTCAAGGTCTGCTTCCTTTTGAGCTTGCGAGGCTCCATCAGATCCAGCATTCGAAGATTCAGTCGAAGCGCCTTCCTTCGCAGCTTTAGCTTTCGCCTCGCGAGCAGCTTTTGCTGCAGCAATTTTTGCTGCCTTTTCACGAGCTGCTAATTGCTCAGGAGAAATAATGGTCATAGGTGCTTCAATACCCTCAGGGAATTTGTAGAAATTCCCCTTGAAGTCCAAAACATTTCCTTCAATATTTACGCCATATAATTCATGGGCTTCGTTTTCGAAAACAAATGCTGCAATATACAACTCGGTAACTGAAGGAACTACTGTTTCGTTCTTTACAATGCCACCAATCTTGAAATTGATAATATCGTCGTCTTTAACGAAGGTGTATACAAGCGTAATAGAATCATCACGCTCAAGCTTAGGCAAAAGCTGGTCGAGACGATATCCTTGTTCTTTGTATTCCTTGCACGTATCAATAAGCTTATCAAGTGCCAAGGGTCTAAAGTCTTGTTTAACTGACATGCTTAGCACCTTTCTTCTGTTCGGCAATCTTTTTTGCCTTTTCTTCAAGTACTGCTACACCTTGCACAACCGCATCAATAATTGCCTCAGGGCGAACCGCACATCCAGGAGCATACACATCAACAGGAATTGCTTGGTCAACACCACCAATTACGTTGTAGCAATCATGGAAAATACCACCAGAACAAGCGCAAACCCCACAAGCAACAACAACCTTGGGTTCTACCATCTGGTTATAAATTTCTTGAATAACACTGATATTGCGCTGATTAACACTGCCCGTTACCAAAAAGATATCGGCATGCTTTGGGTTACCCGTATTAATAACACCAAACCGCTCAGCATCATAAAGAGGTGTCAATGCAGCTAATACCTCAATATCACACCCATTACAACTAGAGCCGTCATAATGAATAATCCAAGGAGATTTAGAAATAGCAGACATACGTTCTCCTTACAGATAAATCAATAAACCAATGTTAATACCCGCAAATACCAACGTAACAATCCATGCGGACTTAAGTAAAAGTTGCCATTTAACACGAGCAAAATTGTTGTCGATCCAAATTTCCAAAAGGTAAATAAGTACAAGAGCAACAATTACAACAGGAATGCAAAGAGGGCTATCCCAAATAAAGAACAATGCTATCCATGCAAGGAACAAGATGTTTTCGCACCAATGCATAATTTCAACTTGGCCTAACACCCTACCAGACATTTCTGTCGTAACACCCTTTACCAAATCTTGGTGAGCGTGATGCGAATACGAAAGATCGAACGGTGATTTACGAAGCTTAATAGTAAGGATAAACAGAAAGCCTATAAATACGCCGATGATAGAAAAAATAATTGGAAAGTCGAGGTGCAAAACAGTAGAAACATTAAAACTGCCTGTTGCCAAGAAAAATCCAACAGCCAAGAGCAAAACCATAGGCTCGTAAGCCATTACCTGTAAAGTTTCACGATGAGCACCAACTTCTGCAAAAGGTGAACGCGCAGCGTACGCCGCCATAATGAACAACATTTCAGATAAGGTAACAATAAAGACGCAAAGCAAGATATTGCCACCAGAGATGAAGATACCACCTGCAATAAAGGTAAAGATCAGTGCCCAGAAAACATACGTACCAATAGCAGTATTAACGCTTGCGTTTTCCTTAGCAAACAACTTACGAACGTCGTAGTAAGGCTGCAGCAAAGGAGGACCAACGCGACCCTGCATGCGGGCAGTAACTATACGATCAAGCCCTGAAAGTAAGCAGCCTAATACTGTTGCTACAACAGCAAATATTGCAGAGGCAAGAAGCGTGATGAGGATTGCAATTAACGTATCCATACAGTATCTCCTTAGCCTATATAAGTCCCAGTACAACGGTCATATAGATAGCCCAAACAAAAGCGGCACCGAGCAAAACGTAACAAGCAATGGTGCCAATGGGCTTAATTTTAGCTTCGCCAAATACAGGCTCTAAATACCAGTTGCGAGCACTTGCCTGCATTGGCTCAGACAAAGAATTAACAAACGTACGATCCGCATTGTTGACTGAAATACCCGAGAGATAAGCATCGGTTATGCGAACGTTCTTTCTGTATTTACGCATTCCGCCCAAAAGGACAATAGCCATAACCAAACAGCAGATACCAGCAAGATATAGGTCATCATCAAGAATTGGTTGAATTGCGATTCCAAGAACTGATGCAATATAGGGTTCAATCAAGTAATCGGACATAAGCGGAATAGTTACACAACTTACCAAAGCAAGAATAGTAAAGGTCATTGTGGCAATCCATTCACTCCAGTGAACGGTTTTTTCAATGCTTTCGGAAGCGCCCGTAATTCCAGCAAGTTTGCCAAGCCACTTGCCCCAGAACATAAATGTTGCAGCAGAGCCAAAGGCCAACATGAGCAAGAGAGCAAACTGTCGAGTATCGACAAACGATACTAACGTTGCCCATTTTGCAACCAACATACCAAATGGTGCCAAGAACATGATCATAATGCCAACAATCATCATACGAGACAAGCGGGGCATACGCTCAAAGAGCAAATCCATGTCCTCGATATCACGCGAACCAATATGGTGCTCTGCAGTACCAACACACAGGAACAAAAGACTTTTTGCAACTGCATGGAATATAACAAGCAGAATTGCAGCCCAAATAGCTTCAGCGGTTCCAACACCTGCACAAGCAGTGATTAAACCAAGGTTAGCAATGGTTGAGTATGCTAACACACGCTTACCATTTGATTGTGAAATTGCCATGATGGAACAAAGCAAGAAGGTAATACCGCCAACTAAGATAACCAAAATAGAAGGTGCGAAGGAAACCGCATAAATTGGTGCACACTTAATAAGCATAAATACGCCGGCTTTTACCATCGTAGAAGAATGTAATAACGCAGACGTTGGCGTAGGAGCTACCATTGCACCTAAAAGCCACGTATGGAAAGGCATCTGGGCTGCCTTGGTAATACCTGCCAAACTCAAGCAAGTAAGAGGAAGAACCACATACGTAGGAGCAATAGTTCCGAAAACAATAAAGTCCATAAAGTCAATGCAGCTGAACTGAATTGCTAGGTAGTACAAAGCTACCAAGAATGCGATGCCACCCACCAAGTTCATAATAATTTGACGGAATGCATTATGAATTGCTTCGTCTGTCTTCGTAAAACCAATAAGTAAGAACGAACAAAGCGTTGTTACTTCCCAAGCGGTGAACAACCAAACCATATTATTAAAGAAGATGATGCCGTACATCGCAGAGAGGAATACGAACATCAAGGCAAAAAAGGTTGGGCGACGATCGGGCATGTCGGTTTCAGGGTGATGAATACCGAAATAGAAGTCATGCATGTAACCAATGGAATATACGCAAATACCCGTACCTACAATACCGATAATGAGCGCCATGATTAACGACAAAGAATCGATATATAAACTACGTGAGCATTCCAATCCATGGGCAAACATGAATTCATAGACCAACGTACCTACAATTTGAATTAGCGCAAGAACAATTGCAGGCGCATTGCGGTACTTAATACCAAAAGCAATGATCGTAATTGCAATAACTACGTCAACCGCAAGACATATGTAATCGACATACACTGACTCAAATGTGAAATACGTTCCTGTTGTACCAATATTGGTAACAACAAGCACGATGGATACGATAGCAATAACTGCCGATCCAATGCACACAATTACGTTACGGGGCTTCGTCTTACGAAAGACCATAAGTAAGCCCGCGATAACGAGCGGAAATAGGATAAGAAATCCAAGCATTTCCATGGGCATCCACCTCTTCTGCAACTGATAGACAAAATCGCCCCTTGAGGCGATGTATCTACTCTAGTGGTAAAGGTAAGAACTAATCCCCTGTGTTCGCGCGGAACGCTTGATTGCTCGGTAAATGGAGTAAATAACAACTTTTCAACTCACATAATGAGTACAACCTATAGTGGGTCTAAACCCTAATCACCACAATACTTAAAAAGTAGTGAGTGATAATTTTTGAGTAATCACCCTGTACCCAGTAGCTCGCGATGTAGCAATTCACAAACATCCTTACTATTAATTACGCATTAAGAAAAAGTGTTGTTCCTACAAACACAAATGGGGAGTACAGGCAAGGTATTTTGTGCAGGCGAAGATCTTTCTGAGCTTTCTGAAGGCGGTGAATGCCAGACCGTAACCGAACATGGCTTTGGTGGTTTAACCGCACGTTGCTCCTTTAGCTTTAAAATGGACTAAGTACTTAGTACATGCAGCAGATCAGATGTCTGAAGAAGATGCTATGAAGTACTGCGATGCAGCATATCGCTTCTTAGAAAAGACTGAAGATGGCATTGAAGGTCCAGCTGCATTTGTAGAGAAGCGTGAACCAGTTTGGAAGGGCCGTTAAGAGCACGCCTTTACATACGTTGTTGTAGAAGTTAGTTCACTTTTACACCAACGTCATTTCATGAAGAAAGCCCTCACCTATCGCTGCCCTTTACTAACCCTTACACACAAGGTTATACCCTAAGAGCAAACCACCCGCTTAGCGGGTGGTGCTGATTCGTAAGAAACAATCGTTCCACCCGCAACAACACGATCACCTTGGTATAAAACCACTGCTTGACCTGGAGCAGCTCCACGAATAGGCTCATCAAATTCTATTACCAAAGTACTGCCATTTATCTGTGCACTACCATGACGTAATCGCGCGCGATAGTTAATCTTAACTTCGACCGATATCACTTTCGAAAAATCATCATTTGAAGGAATCGATACCTTATCTGCCACAATACGACAAACACCTGTTTCCGATTCCCTTCCAACCACAAGCGTGTTTGATTCGCACTCTTTCCTAATAACAAATAAGGGTTCGCCTACTGCTACACCTAAACCCTTTCGCTGACCAATAGTGTAATGCATCAAGCCCTTATGATTACCAAGAACAGTTCCTTGCTTATCAACAATTGGACCTGGCGCAAGATTACATTTTGAATAGCTTTCTATGAAAGAAGCATAGTCCCCATCGGGAATGAAACAGATATCTTGGCTTTCTTCCTTCTGAGCGTTCGAAAATCCAGCTTGTTCAGCTAAAACACGAGTTTCATTTTTAGATAATCCACCGAGAGGTAACAAAGTATGAGAAAGATCATCTTGTTGCAAATGATACAAAACATAGCTTTGATCTTTGCGAGGATCTAAGCCCTTACAGAGCTCGAAAGTTTGAGTGTTTTCATTGAAACGAATCTGAGCATAATGCCCTGTGGCCAAATAATCGCAATTTAATTGACGACGAAGGTCATGGAGCGCTCCAAACTTCAAATACTTATTGCATTCAACACACGGATTAGGAGTAAGGCCTCCTAAATACGCCTGACAAAAAGGGTTAATAACTTTGTTGTTGAACAGATCTCGATAATCAACAACAACATGTTCAATGCCAAGAGTACTCGCAACACTACGTGCATCACGAGCTTCAGGAGAAGCTTGCAACAAAATGTCCTCAGAACACGATTCAGGAACATCTTCATTGGCACGCAACACCATCGTAACGCCAATCACTTCATAGCCTGCATCCAAAAGAAGTCGTGCAGCAACAGAGCTATCAACACCACCACTCATAGCGCAAAGTACACGCTCTTTATTTTTCACCAAGAGCTCCTAAAAACATCAGTATTCATGCTACCTGTTCTGAATCCTTCTAAATCCAGCGTAATATAGTTAAAACCAAGAGCCTTTATCTGCTCGATTATCGATTCACGCACGCTATCATCAAGAATTTTCGTGAACTGATCAAGGCCTATCTCTATACGCGCAACATCATTATGGACACGCAAGCGAACATTCACAAAACCTAAGGTATGTAAGAATTCTTCT